>CAZIBX010000118.1:0-1509 GCA_964537615.1 uncultured Pseudomonadales bacterium | reverse complement strand
TGATGAGAGAGGGTTTTTTGCTGAATTAGTTCGCTTGCCGGAGCTGAATCAAGTAATCACCCAGCCCTTTCATATAGAACAGCTTAACTTGGCCCAGTCCATGACCCATGTCGCCCGTGGTTTTCACCGAGAAAATTGGGCCAAACTGATCATGGTCTTAACCGGCGAGTGTTTATCTGTAATCGTGGATATCAGGCCACAGTCACCCACTTTTGGTCAACACTTGAAGTTACACTTTGGTGATCACGGCCAAACTCCGCCAGGAGCTATTTACTTACCACCGGGCATGGGCAATGGCTATCTAGCTCTGGCCGGACCGGTCAACTACTTTTACTGTTTTAATGCTTTGTACAAAAACCGCGATACCAGCGGAGATATGTCGCTGTCTCTGTTTGATCCTGACGTGGCGGTAGAGTGGCCAATCCCTCATGAGCAAATGCGACTGTCACAGCGCGATCAATCAGCCAGCACGTTAAGACAATTGTTTCCTGATAAATTTGCTTAAAAACACTTATGTCCGACCAAAATCTTCCTCTTATGCTCGGTACCGGACTCAATGGTTTGGTTGGCTCCAAAATAGTTGATCTTCTCAAAACTAGTTATGAGTTTGAAAACCTGGACATCAATCATCCCACTCAACCAGTTGACATCACCGACGAAATTCAACTACAAAACGTCATTGGTCACAGTCCAGCCAAATTTTTAGTTCACTGCGCTGCTTTTACCGACGTGACGGCTGCTTGGCTACAAACTGGAGATAAATCGGGCTTGGCTTACCGCGTCAACGTACTGGGGACAGAAAACATCGCCAAAGTTTGTCGCCAAAACCATATTCATCTGATTCACATTTCTACCGCCTATGTGTTTGATGGCCAAAAAACCGAGCCGTATGTGGAGTCAGATCAACCCAATCCGATCGAGTGGTATGGTCAAACCAAACTCTGGGCAGAAGAGGCGGTGAACCAATATGCTGATGACTTTACCATCCTACGCATCGACCAGCCATTTCGATCTGACTCTTTTGTTAAAGCTGATATCGTAAGGCGTATTGCTAAAGGATTAACCGCTGATACTCTACCTCCACAGTTTAATAATCATACTTTCGGCCCGACCTTTATTGATGATTTCGCCCAAGTTATCAACATAGTGATAGAAAATAAGTTAACCGGTCTATACCATGCTACTAGTAATGAGAGTTGGACTGACTTTGAGTTTGCCCGCCTGGTAGCCCAAAAACTTGATATGGTAAATAAAATCCGGCCCGGTGATCTGGAAAGCTATATTAAAACTAGTCAGAGGCCATACCAAAAAAATACTGCTCTTAACTGTGAAAAACTCTATAACTTAATTAAATTTGCACCCAGATCAATTGCTCAAGCTGTAGAGTCGTGTCAGCTCTAGTTGGCGAACTCCACCCAAGTGTGATACTGCCAATAACGACGCCTAAAATGATAGGTTTCATTTTTCCTTGTATCATAAATAAAAACTTAAAAAGGAGTGCGGGCCACC
>CAZIBX010000117.1:0-1548 GCA_964537615.1 uncultured Pseudomonadales bacterium | reverse complement strand
ACCCTAGGACTTTACCACAACGCCTACTCTCTGGCTCATAAGCCCAACTTGGAAATCAGTAAATTGGCTAACCACAGCTTGATGCCGATTTATGTCAGGGTTTTGACAGATTTACCCAGATTGAAAAAGGCCTTTTTCAACTCACTGGGATGGATCACACTGTTGATAATCGGCCTGACCCTATCTCTGATTTTATGGCCCACTCCCATTGTTGAACTGGTACTAGGCAAACAGTGGTTACCGATAGTGGGGGTCTTATCTTATTTGGCCGTTAGTGGCATTTTCCAGGCCATAGCCAATACCGCTTATGTCTACCTGATTGCCCAAAGCCACTATAAATTGCTCAACTTACATTTGGCTGTCAGTGTAACTGTCATGGCCGGATTGATGTATTACTTGACTTCCAGCTATGGCTTATGGGGAGCCGGTTTGGGCTTGATGCTGGCCAGAATCCTGACTCTGCCTTTACTTTTGCCTGTTTTTTGGTTGAAACCCCAAACTTCAATATGATTAACCTGACTGTGGCGATTTTAATCGGCAAAGATCACGTGGCTGACTTCTATCAACTCCAGTTGCCGACAGAAGTTAAGGTATTGGTGGCCAACTTGACCGGCGTCAGACTGAAAAATATCAAAAAAAACTGGACTCTGATTGCGCCCGACTCAAACTGTGGTTTTATCGATCGATCAACCGGGAAAGTCTGTGATTTTGCCGCTACCCGTAACTGGGCTTTATCCTATGTCAAAACCGACTGGGTGTTATTTTTGGACGCTGATGAAAAAATCACCCAGTCAAGTTGGACTAAAATTGACCAGGCCATCAACTCATCTCAAGCCCATGGTTATTATCTGCCAAGACAAGAATTTTTTGCCGGCCAAAGTTTGAATTACGGTGAAACAGGCGGAGCTCAATTTTTGCGTTTATTTCAAGTTTCTGCCGGGCGGTGGGTGGGTATGGTTCACGAAAAAGTCTTGTTAACCGGACAAGTTGGTCAGCTGGACGCGGTCATCGATCACCATTCACACCCCAGCATCAGTCAGTTTATCAATCAGGTCAGTTACTTTGCCACCATAGAAGCCAGAAGGCGCACAACTCACCCAGCATTATTGTTATTTCAGCTTTTGACATATCCTGTGGCTAAATTTCTACTCAATTTTTTAATCAAAAGTGCTTGGCGGGATGGTTGGCGCGGTCTGGTCTATTCTTACTTGATGTCTCTGCATTCTTTATGCGTCAGAGTCTACCAATGGCCAAACCACAATCAGCCACAACCTGTTAGTCGACAACCGAAATCAAGTTCTATCCTGTGGTTAGTCGGCATGATTTTGATAGCGGGTGTGAGTTTGGGTCAACTGGGCCGACTGACATCGTATCTGTCATATGGATTTTACATTCACGATTTGGGTGTTTTGATCGGTCTGACCGGATTGAGTCTGGAGTGGATCAGGCGACACCACCATAACTGGAGGTTACAACTGCATAACTTGCTATCACCCAAAATCAAGTTACTTGGTCTGTGGTTAATTTTATTAATAATCTGGCCGGCAC
>CAZIBX010000116.1:0-1565 GCA_964537615.1 uncultured Pseudomonadales bacterium | reverse complement strand
ACAACTCAAAACCATGATCTACATCAGGCGATGAACAAATCGAGTATGATCTGCGTTCACCCGTGTCAGCAACTTTGATTGACACATACTGACCGGCCAAAAAAGTCATGGTGTGAGGATTTTCTAGCTCAAAAGCATACTGGATAAACTTATCAGTATGGGGTGTGACTTCTTCCAATCGAGCAGTAAATTTTTGAGGTGGAATCATAGACCGTTTATCCTACCATGCCACAGCCCGACGGCCAACTTGATAATAGCGCTGTACTCCTCCGTTCTGTCGACAAAATTATCGGTCAAAATGCCGATAGCACCGCTGGTGCGTTTGACGTCAGCCCCATCATGTAACCGGCTCATGAGTGGCCCTAACTCTTCTCCGTCACGGATGGCCTGGGCAATTTTTTCTGGCAAAATAAAGCGCGCCCCGTTGGCCTCAAAGAATCGGAGTTGAGTCGGCAGGGTCTTGGGCTGGTTGTCGATGAGCGAGCCATCCGTCACACAACCCCAAACTGTCGACCAAAGTTGACCATCATACTCGACCACTCCCCCTTCCAAACCAATGCCCAGATATGTGCTTTGATTATGTTTGGTGGTGTCAGTCAAGCTGGACTCCAAAGCCAAGCCAAATTCCAGAGCCAAGCGGGCGCGATTTTGAGCTCCCAGCCGAGTCTGGTCGTCACCGATGGGTTGGGCGGGAATCTGGCTATTTACTTCAAATCCGGTCACTGCCAGATCGGGCCAGTGTTTGATTACCGCTTGCTTGACTGCATTAACCTTCACCGGATTGGTAGAGCCGACAAAAATAGCCACTGGTTGCCTGACTTGAGAAGTAATAGGTAGGGAAAGTTTGGTCATAAATCGATTAATTTATTATGATCAGGCGGTAGTTTTGGCCATAGTCCGTAAAATGGTTTGCAAAGCAGACTGAATGCCTACCAGTCCGATCAGTAGACACCTTTCCCGCCCGATCGAGATATCTGGCAAACCCAATAACTGGAGTAAAGTATTTTTATCCCAACTCAAGACTTGAGAAACGTTTTGACCTGTCGCCAAAGCTGACACTCGACTCAAAGCCGCCGTGCTGATGGCACAGCCAGTGCCCTTCCAGCCGATCTGCTGGATTTTTTTTTGACTAGCGTCCAACTTAAGCCAAATCTTAAAACTATCCCCGCACGAACTGTTGGTGGCATCATGGGCTATGTCAAAATCAACCAGCTCAACATTGTTTTGAGGGTGGCGAAACTCATCCAAAATGCTTTCTGCGTATAAATCAGACGACATATCAGAGTCCAAAAACTTGATCTACCTTTTGTAGGGCTTGAGCCAAAATATCAATATCAGTCTGGGTAGTATAAACATTGAAGCTGGCTCTGATAGTAGCCGGCCAGTGGAAATGAGTGTGTAGCGGCATAGTGCAGTGATGACCAGATCTGACAGCCACTTTCTGACTGTCTAGAACTTGAGCCACGTCGTGAGCGTGAACTCCCTGGTAGAGAAAAGCTACACTACCACAACGATCAAACTCCGCGCCAGTAAATTGGGTCGGGCCGACGAGTTGGACGCGGGGG
>CAZIBX010000115.1:0-1567 GCA_964537615.1 uncultured Pseudomonadales bacterium | reverse complement strand
AATCCTTTCTATATCTGGAGTAAACCACGGATGAGCGTTGGAAAGTAAATATATAGTTTTTCAAACTATCATCCAGCTCAATGTCTGGGAGTACGCCAACCACATCTTTTTCGATCTTTGGTGGGTTTTGATCTGTATTTTTGACTATGAAGTAAGCAGAATTGGCAAATCTTGTCCCGACATCTTGGGATAGAAAACCATCCTCTAGCAGTAAGTTAATGAAATCAAGATCATCATGAGCATGAACAGTGTGTTCTGACCAGTTACCAAACTGCTGGTACGGCCAGTTGTAGCGATTGCCGGTTACACCGTCAGTGACTTGGGTAATACACTTAGTGTCGCCAACGGCTGATTGTTTCCACCCCGTGCCACAGTACATAAAGCCATTAGCCATCTTTATTAATCTGGTTTTGTACTTTTCTTTTTCCTCACCCGTGCTATCACGATAAAGGTAAACAAAGGCCTTGCCTATGGCACTGCTGTAGTTAAACGGGTAGGGTACTTCGTTAAGATAAAACCCTCCACCATTGGTTGATTTCCATTGATAGTAGCCATAACTCCCCATATCTACCCATTCACCCAGACTATCAATGGCGGAGACGGTGTCGATGGCAGCCTGTTTATAAGCTACGGCTTTGGCTTCATATACATCTGGCATATCACGTTGATGGGCCAGTAGTGAAAATCTAGCCAAAGGACTCACCGCGCCACCGTTTTTGTGTAAATTGGCAATCCTTTTAGTTTGGAAGGAAGTAATGATTATATTTTTAGGCCTGTTAGTTCCAACTTTTCTAAACTTTAAACCAGTTAATCCCTTAACACCAGTTGTAATATCAGTCCATGTGGTATTAAAACTATTAATGGTTAAATTATCAAAAATCTTGACTTCTCCATATATTTCAGAGTTACGGTGGCGATTGGTAATCAACAACTTAAATGTTCCGGGATTTGTACCGTCGGCTATGTTAATGACAAATGTTTGGTTGTGTGCCCAGTGTTCTCCCAGCACTTCCAAACTAGGGTTGTTTTCTGCATCCAGTAGGGTTTTGGGGTAGGCAAAAGTCAAAAATGAGCTAACTGACCAGATAGGTAGCGATTGACTTTGACCAAATATGGTGATGCCTTGTTTATCATCTCTTAAATTTAAGTATTTGTCAGTAATTTGAGTAAACAAATCCAAGTACTTGGGATTTTGTGTCAATTCATACATATCAAGATAAGAATGAAGTAAGTGAGTGGCATTAAAAGCGATAGTGGCGTCGTTGATGACGATCTCATTGTCGGCCATAAACTTTGTCTGAATGCCCGAGCTGTCTAGCAGACAGTCGAAGTAAGGTACAAAAAATGATTTGGAACTAAAGATCTTAGTTTGATCACCACAGGGTGGGGCAGATGCTTGGGCTTTTAAAGTGGAGAAAGTGGGGAGCCAAAAAGCCAAAACCCAAAAGCCGACGACCAAACCACCAACCATACCCAAAAACCGCACTAAACTCAAAGTTCGCATCAGGAATCTAGCATAATATATTTGGCAGGTAGTTGCTAGCGTTAGTGTTCAGAGAAATAAATT
>CAZIBX010000114.1:0-1569 GCA_964537615.1 uncultured Pseudomonadales bacterium | reverse complement strand
CCTTATGAATGGATACTGCTACGAGGAGCCAAAATGAGCTCTAGTAAAGGCGTGGGTACATCGGCCCGGGAGTTTGTGGAGCTATTTCCGCCAGAAGTAGGCCGGTTTTTATTTGTCAATAAACACTATAATCAAGTCATCGACTTTGATCCGGCTACTATGGCTATACCAGATTTATTTGATGAATATGATCTAGGAGCCAAAATCTACTGGGGTAAAGAAAAAGGTGATGTCAGAATCGGCCGGTCGTTTGAACTGGCCCAGATTAACTCTACACCTCAAGCTCATTTCTTGCCCCGCTTCAGAGATGTGGCTTTGTGGATGCAGTATCCAGAACTGGATCTGTCAGATAAATTTGCCCAAATTAAAGGATCAGTTTTGACTTCTCAAGAGGAGGAAGTTTTACAAGAAAGAGTTAAATTTGCCCAAATTTGGGTAGAACGTTATGCCCCGGCTGAATATCAGTTCACACCTCAACCCAAGTTGCCCCAAAATGCTCAAGACTTAACCCCAGACCAGATCATTTATCTCAACCAGGTTGTACAACTTTTAACTGAAACATCTGGTCAAAAACCAGCAGATTTACAGCAAAAACTATTTGACTTGGCCAAGACCGCCCTAGGACCAAAGGCTGGTTTTCAGGCAATTTACTTGTTGTTGCTGGGCAAAACTGCCGGCCCAAGAGCTGGTTGGTTACTCCAATCAGTGGGGGAGGAGTTTGTTAAAAACAGATTGGTTCAGTTAACCCAAGTTCAAAACGCTGGTGGCAAAACTAATATCCAACCAGATGATCAAAAGTCCCATCTTCAGATCCAAACAGAGGTCAAACAAAAATTTCCCGGGATATTTTTTGCCCAGGTTAGAATTGATAATGTGACCATTAAAGCTCAAGATCCACAGTTAGAAACCTTGACTCAAGCTACACTCAAAAAACTGGAAGGTTTAACTCCAGATGATCTGAAAAATTACCCATCAATTTTGGCTTATAGAGAGCTCCTGCGGGCTACCAAAACAGACTTTCATAAAAACAGGCCATCACCAGAAGCGTTGCTACGCCGGGTTATTATGAAAAAAGGTTTATATCAGATCAATACAGCCGTTGATGCATATAATATCGCCGTAATTGAAACTGGGATTGGGCTCGGTGGATTTGATGCCGACTTAATTCAGCCCCCGGTCATCTTAAGATTTTCTAAGGAAGGTGAAAGTATGTTGCTGCTGGGAGACAAAGAAGCGACTTTAACACGACTCAACCAACTGATTTATGCGGATCAGAAAAGGCCTATTACTATCGATCTAAACTACCGTGATATCGATGCAACCAAAATTACCACGCAAACCAAAAATATTTTACTTTTTGCTGATGGTGCACCAGGACTGTCTGAAGCAGAAGTGACTAGCGCTCTGAAAAAAGGAGCCGAATATATTAAAAAGTTTTGCGGGGGGACTATTGGTGAGATTGAAGTTATTAAGTAAGCTATTTCGTCAGTTCTAAAACGAATCGCAACCCCCCTTTAAAATAGAGGGGTTATGCAACATCACAAAATCAATGCTCTCGAACGAGATCAA
>CAZIBX010000113.1:0-1577 GCA_964537615.1 uncultured Pseudomonadales bacterium | reverse complement strand
CTAAAAACGACAAAAACTTAACTTGTCAGGTCTTGTTGTCATCACCAGCCATGCCAGATCTACCCAAAGCCAGAGCGCGCTGGCAGTACCGGGTTTTAAAACCATCTTTGTTGTTCAGTCAATGGGCTCTGCCTCTGTACTTAAGAAAGTATAGTCAAATGCCGGCTTTACTCTATACTCCAGGTCATTACGCACCGCGTTTTTGTCCCATCCCTTTTATCTGCTCTGTGATGGATCTGGGCTACTTGGAGTTTCCTGATCACTTCACACCCCGGGACCGGATTCAGCTTTCTGCCTGGACCGCTCACAGTGTCAAGTCGGCCATTAAAATCATGGCTATTTCCGAGTTTACCAAAAATGAACTGATCAAAAAATACCATCTGTCGTCAGACAAAATTGTCATTGCTCCGCCCGGACCCAACTCTCATTTGCCTCTCAAAACTCATCAAAAAGACCGCATCAAACGTCAACTCAAACTGAATTATCCTTACTTTTTATTTCTGGGCACACTCCAGCCCCGTAAAAACCTAGTCCGTTTGATCGAGGGGTATGAAAAATTTTTAGCTCAATTTTTGGTCAAAAAAAAGTTAGCAAAAAATCATATCCCTCGTCTGTTAGTAGTGGGTAAAACCGGCTGGTTGGCCAAAGACTCGCTACAAGCCATGACCAATTCCAGCGCCAGACCTTACATCAAACGTTTTGGCTTCGTGACTGATGAACAGAAGCAGGTCTTGATCCACTTCGCTCAAGCTATGGTCTTGCCTGGTTACTATGAAGGTTTCGGCATCCCCGTTCTGGAGGCCTTCCATCATCATACTTTGGTTATCGCAGCTAAATCGGGTAGCTTACCAGAAGTGGTGGGCCAGGCCGGATTGCTGTTTAACCCGTTTTCAGTACCAGAAATTACTCAAGCTCTAACAAGCGCCATAAAAATGACTGATGTTGAAAAACTGCGTTTGACCAAATTGGCTGATCTGCAACTAAAAAAATTCACTTATGATCGTTCGGCCAAAACTCTGCTGGCTCAAGTCACGGCTATTTTAACATGTCACAAATAATTATGTCCAAAATTATTGGCATCGATCCAGGTTTTGACCGCATCGGATACGCGGTAGGAGAAAAAGAGGGGAGTCGATTAAAAATTTTAAGTTGTGGCTTAATCCAAACTGACCGGACTCAAACTATTTTTTCCCGCTACCAACAAATTATGACCCAGTTGGAAAAAGTAGTGGTAGAGTGGCAACCAGCAGTTTGTCATATCGAAAAAATATTTTTTTCCAAAAATCAAAAAACCGCCATGCAGGTGAGTGAGGCTAGGGGCGTGATACTGGAACTTTTGATCAGACACCAAGTTGCCATCAAAGAGTTCTCGCCTCAAGAAATTAAACTGGCAGTCACAGGTTATGGCAATGCCGATAAACTAGCCATGGCCAAAATGATCAAGATGCAGGTGATTCCATCAGTGGAAATTAAGTGGCAGGATGACGTAGTTGATGCGATGGGGTTGTTATTAGCTATATAAGTAGCGCACCCAGATCACGAATCTTAGGAACCAAGATGTATTCTTCGATCATTAC
>CAZIBX010000112.1:0-1692 GCA_964537615.1 uncultured Pseudomonadales bacterium | reverse complement strand
TCATGCTAGAGCTGAAGTGGCTGTTGTTGGTCGGTTTTTTCCCGCCACTGATAAACACCATAAGTGTAACCCGTCTCAACAACACTAGTTTTCATGGCTTCAAGCCAATCCTGGTACTCTGATCGCCAGATGGCCGGTTGACGCGAGTTGATAGCAGATGGGCTGGTAATCCAGTCAAAATAATGAGATAAGTGCAGGTAAACTGTGATCAGAACACAAACGGCAACCAAAACGGCCCAACCTCTTTTTAGCCAGAGATGATTGGTCATCAGTCCAGTAATTGACCAGAGTCCTATCAACCCAAACCCATATATCACCGGCCATAAATGGACCGATCTGGAAATGTCGGGCGAGCCAGTACTGAAAATTTGAATTGGTAAAAGTAAAACCAAAAACCACCAAACTATCAGAGGTCTTTTTTTGATGGATATCAAAAAACCCAGCCAAAATAAAAGCATAGTAACTGGTAGCAAAATACTGCGGGACGTATCAACATAACGATCATTCAAACCCACAGCAAAATCTTGGCCACGGAAAAAAATAAATCCCATCAAGACTTTTTTGGCGTTGGTAGTCAAAACTTGGGGTGCGCGGTCGTAGGAAACCACCGATACATTTTTAATCCGGCCCAGAGACTCAGTTTTGTAAGGCCCTAAGAATGAGTAAAAAAATGGCCAACTGGTTAAGCCCACTAACAAAACTGACACGGCTATGATCTTGAAAGACCGACTGTTAAATCGACTGGCTCGCCAAAACCTGACCAACTCGATACCACCCAAAAACATATTAACTACAAAAACAATTTTGCCCGGATGATAAAGATACAGAGCCATGACTCCGGTCAGACATAAAGCCAAACCTCGTTGCCATCTTTGAGTCAAGTTGCGGGGTGAACTGGCTAGTAAAAACAGGGTTAAACTCACCGGTATAGCCACCAAAATGTTCTCCCAACCACTGCGGGAAAAGTGTAAAAATACCGGATCACTGGCCAAACACAAAGACACGGCCAAAGCCAACCATGAAGAACGGGTGAATCGCCGTGCTGCCAAGAAAAATATCCCGACACCGAAAGTGCTCAAAACAATAACGCTGGACTTAATCCCTGCAAATCCCTGACCAGTGATTAACCAGCCCCAACCCAGTAAATAAGTGTTAATGGCCGGTGCGCCATTCCAGTTAGTCGAGATAATACTTGGCCACAGCGGCTGAAAAGACATGGTGATAAATGTGCGTAAAGTATCCGCTTCATCTGGGTTGAGATTAACCGGTATCTGATCAATCCACGCTATGCGTATCAGCAAACTGAAGATTACTAAAAGAATCAGCAAAATCCACTTCAAACTTCGATCGGTTTTAACTTGATTTTTTAACTTAAACCACATAGCTTACAGTTTAACAAAAAAATCTTGGGTTGACTGGTGAATATCGGCCATTTAGACTGATCAGCTAGTGTCAGGTAAGAAAATTCTCATCATCAGTTGCTTGTGTTTACTCGTCATCGGTTGGTTGACCAGAACAATTGGTAATAACTTCGATCGTGGTCTGCACCTGCACCCAGACGAGAGGTGGTTAATGATGGTGTCAGATAGAGTTCATCTCTTTGACAAATTAGATCCTGATTTTTATGCTTACGGCACTCTGCCGTTGTACTTACTCAAAGCTATCGGTCAAGTTCACGACCATTTCTTTTTG
>CAZIBX010000111.1:0-1768 GCA_964537615.1 uncultured Pseudomonadales bacterium | reverse complement strand
TAATATCTGGATTGAAATTAAAACCCCTTGGTACCCTAAACGTTTTTGCTGGCTTTGGTGATTTTTGCGCTTTCACCCATTTTCCAAACCCGCCTAAGGTTATATTTTTTGCATATGCTCGCATAGCTTTTTCATACTGTTCCCTTTCAAAAAAACCCATACGTTTAAATGGATCACCATCACCTACCGAATGACCCTCACTTGCATGCCACGCTTCATGTAAGTCCAGCCATGGTTCCACAAAAAACCTCAACCATAGCTTGAAATAATCCAGGGTATTATTGACCAAAAAGTTGCACAACTCTTGTGATCTAGTGGGAAAGCTAATATTTAATAAGTCTGGTATGCCCCCTAGAGCCGAAATAACTTGGGCAACTGTAATTTTATGTTCAGTATTGGCTTCAATTTCAGACATCAACTCCTCCAGTCCAGGACTTAACAATAATGGTTGTCCTCTCCATCTGACGTGATGTTTGACAATTCTTTCTACTTCATATTGGGCTGTAGTTATAATTTTATTAACTTCTTTTATAGCCAGAGTTAATTTGCGTTGATCGTCATCACTCCATTGCCAAAGTGTGCCCAAAGCCAGTTTCCTACTTAATTTGGAACTGAAAACTTCGATCCTGACAGCCGCCATTTCTAGTTTTGTGATTAATTTCAGCAAACAAAATAATAATTTTATTTCTTGATTCTGCCCTCTATCAAACTGCCAATGATATATTGTGTCATAGTCTAGTTGATACTCTTCCACTAAATCCCTAATCCACGGACTATGTCTGGCTAATTTGTCTAGGTAATCATAATCAAGCCAAAAATCCGATTCAACAACATTTTTATTAGGTTTCAATGCGCTTTTTTCAATTCCCCCGGTATAACTAATGGGCATAAAATCAAGATTTGGATCTATATAAGAACCCAAGTCTGATAAAACATTATATCTCAAGAGTCGCTTAACCGCATAAACACGTTTTAACACTTTGTCAGATGATGATGATTGTTAAGGCACTAATTTTGTGATACAATTCCAGTCTTGTTACTCGAGTAAAACTATGGGCAAAGTTCAGGAACACAAGCGCGCGGCCAAGGCCAGACGCCAACAAGATACCACCAGTGAAAAAAGTAACCGTGAAGATCGGATCGAGATCTCCGGTACCGTGGCCGAATGTTTGCCCAATACCATGTTTTGGGTCAACATCGAGGAAAGTCAGGCCCAACCCTTGGTCGGTCGCAAACTGCTTGGTACTCTAGTCGGTAAAATGCGTTTATTTAGAATTCGAGTTCTACCTGGCGATCAAGTCAAAGGATATGTATCAAAATATGATATAGATAAGTGTAAAATTACCTATAGAGCAAGCAAAACTAATACGCAGTAAAACTGGTTCTTGGCAAAAGACCAAAAACCGCATATAATTTCACACCTGTCTCCAGAGAAGACACCAAAAATTAGGAAGTATGAAAGTCAGATCATCAGTTAAAACCATGTGTCTTCACTGTAAAATTATCCGGCGCAAGGGTGTAATCCGGGTGATTTGTAAGAATAAAAAACACAAACAACGTCAAGGTTAATATGCCACGTATCATGGGTGTTGATTTACCAGAAAATAAGAAAATCCTTTACTCTTTACGGAGTTTGTATGGCGTAGGACTGACTAGAGCCAAACAGGTTTTGGCCGAAGCCAATGTTGATCAGCACAAGCGAGCCCGTGACTTGAGTACAGCCGAGTTGACTAGAATTCAGCGTTTGCTGGAGAGATTTCCTCTGGAA
>CAZIBX010000110.1:0-1801 GCA_964537615.1 uncultured Pseudomonadales bacterium | reverse complement strand
CATCTACTTCAGATGTAATCAGTCCTACTACCAGAGCTAAGATATGAAAGGCCGCGCCGATAACAAGGCCGTTGGCAAATAGAATTAAGTACCAGAAGATATGAATCGGCTCGAAAACCAGATCCAGTCCGGCCACCAACCAAGTGGTGACAGCCAAAGTTGGTAGCAAGAAAATAGTATCGTTGATGTCCGGTGTGCCAAACAGAGAAATAAACAAAGCGTTAATCGGTTTGGTCAGAGTGAAGTCAAACTCGCCTCGCCTGACTTGATTGGCAAACATATAGACACCACGAAACATGGTTTGAGTGATAGTGTCGATTAAGTTATAAGTTAAGAAAAAAATTACCACTTGATCGACGCTGTAACCAGCAAACTGTTTGATAGTTCTCTGAATCATCAGAAGAAAAACAACAGCCAGAAATAAACGCACGCTTTTGCCTAAGAAAAATAAAATATTGGCCCCACGATTAACAAAAGTTTCCTGCAGAGCATTGCCGGCCATCAGCCACCAAACCCGGAAGTATGTTTTAACTCTGATCATATTAATTACCCATAGCCGAGTAGTTACGCAAGCCCTTGCGCCACAGATAAATAGCGATCAGTCCCAGACTCAACATCCAAAAAATTAAGCCCGATAAAATTAGTGGCCAATCAGCTCTACTGATGCGACCCAAAAAAATTTGAGTTTGTACAAAAGACAGATAGGGCAGTGGTGTCAAGTACATGATGTTTTGAATAATTTTGGGCAAAATGTCCAGCGGAAACAAAGTGCCTGAAGTAAACATAATCAAAGTATAAAATAAGAAACGTGGTCCCCAACTTTCTGGGCTCCAGAAACCAAAAGCTCCAAAAATAAGCGAGATAAAAAAATTGATGATAACACCGGCCATGACTACCAAACCAAAAATTAGCAGAATACTTAAATCAGGCAGTGCGACACTGGGTTTAAAAATCAGATAAAGCAAAATACTTTCTATAACAATAAAGAATATATTTTTCAGTTTATCGGCCAAATCTTGAGTGGCCAGATAACTATAAACATTGATTGGTTTGGTAAGCAAAAAACTTAGTTGACCACTATAGATAAATGTGGTTAATCCTTGTAGAGCAGTGGCCAAAACGATACTTTGTAAAATACCGGTTAAAAAAATATAAGTGATCATTTGGCTTTGGTCATATGATAGTTGTACGCTGGCACTGGTATAAGCCGTAGTCCAAATAGTTAAAGCCATCAGAGTTGAAATGACTTGACGCAAGCGCCACAAAAATAAACTGGTGCGATAAACCAGGCCATTTGACCAGTTGATGGAAAAAATTTGCCAATACGCTTGGAGGGTCATGATTTGTTTTGGGCTTGGAAAACCTGACGAATGATGGCTTCAATCGGCGGTTCTTCTATATTCAAATCCTGAACTGGTAGTTGTTGCAAAATCTCACTGGCCCGCTTAGTAGCATCAGATCGTTTAACTAACAAAGTGGCAGTATAAGCCGAACCATCATTTAAGTATTCTTTGACTGTGCCAAACTTCTTTAAGTCAGCTTCAGTCACAGATTCGGTAAAAGTTAAGGATAAAATTTTATTGAGCGCATATTTATCAATAATATCCTGCAGTGGGCCATCAAAGACTTTATGACCGTGATCAATAATAATAATGCGTTTACATAGTTCTTTCACATCACCCATGTAGTGGCTAGTTAAAATAATCGTAGCTCCAAACTCTTGATTGTAGGCCTTGATAAAGTCACGCAAAGTTTTTTGCATGACTACGTCTAGACCGATAGTTGGTTCGTCCAAAAATAA
>CAZIBX010000109.1:0-1950 GCA_964537615.1 uncultured Pseudomonadales bacterium | reverse complement strand
CTGGAATGAAGGTGATTCTTCCAAGTCCTGATCAACAATTGATTGTTGATCAAGTCATCCGAGCGGTATTGGCCGGTCAGTTAAATCGGAATTTACAAAGAAAGTATCAAAAAACATTGGCTAAACTTTTAAATTCAGGTGCACAGGCGATTATTCTGGGTTGTACCGAACTACCCTTGGCACTCGGTTATGAAGAATTGGGCATTCCAAGCTATAATTGTGTCAGGATATTGGCACGAGGCATAACCGACCAATATTATAAAAATCTAAACTTACAGAAAGTCATATGACAAAGACATCACACAAACCCAGAGTTCTATCTGGTATCCGGCCCACCGGCTCACTGCATTTGGGCAATTACTTTGGTGCTTTGAAAGGCGAGTTGACACTGCAGGACAGTGGTCAATATGAGACTTTATACATGGTGGCCGACTTACATGGTTTGACCACGCCTTTTGACCCAGAAAAACTAGTTATTAGTCGCCGTGAAGTGATTATCGATCACCTTGCAGCCGGTCTGGATCCCAACAAGTCGGTTATTTTCATGCAGTCCATGGTGCCAGAACACATCGAGTTGGCTTTTTACTTTTCTACCGTTATGAGCGTGGCCAGGATGCAACACTTGCCGACTTTTAAAGATAAAGTCAAACAGTATCCTGACCACGTGACGATGGCACTGCTTAACTACCCGATTTTGATGGCGGCAGATATTTTGGTATATCAAGCTAGTTTGGTGCCGGTAGGTTTAGATCAGGAGCCACATATCGAGGTGGCTAGAGAAATTGCCAAAAAAATGAATGATCAGTATGGCTTAAACTTTCCAGAACCCCAGCGTTTTGACACACCGGGCTCTTATGTCCCTTCACTGACTGGTGATGGCAAAATGAGCAAGTCAGTGGCCGGTAGCTATATCGCCATGACAGATGATCTGGAGATGATTACCAAAAAGCTTTACAAAGTTCCTACTGATAGCGGCAAGGGACAGATCAGCCAGAGTGATCATCAAAAAGGTAGAAAGATTTATACAGACCAGTCAGGTCAAGTTTCACCTGGCGTAGCTAGTTTGTTGAGTTTGGTTGAACTGATAGAAGGTCAAAATCAGCGGGAAATTTACGACAATCAGTACCAAAGTGATGGTCTGCGCTATAGTCAAGTCAAAGATCAGCTGGCCCAGGCGATTTATCAAGAATTAAAGCCGTTTCAAGATAAGAGATTGCAGTTGGTGGCCGATCGCCAGTATGTAGATGGGGTGATTGCAGAGGGGGCGATCAGGGCCAGGGAGATAGCGGGTGGGGTTTTGGATCAAGTCAGAGAGGGGATGGGGTTGGGTTGAACATCTTCTATCAAATGTAATAGAATGTAGCCTAGGTTATTTATTTTACGATATGAAAGATCGTGCAAGAGCACCAGGTGAGAGAATTAGCAAACATGAAGCTATGCTGGATGGTCAGTTGGCCCATTACCAACAAGTATTTGATCTTTTGATAGATATTTTACCCACCACCCGAATTAAACTAGTTCAGAAAGCTCAAAATGTTTTTAGGCGACATTTCATAGGTATTGTTGGTAGAGGTGTCGTTAGACCGGCGCCAATTCATACTTCTGACCATTCGATCAGGAGAAAATTATCTGAATTAGTTATAACTGCTGGTGGCAACGTTACGAATGCAGCTCTTTGTCAGTTAGATGCGTATTTTTATGAGCAAGTGTTACGCTTTGAATCACCAGAAAGCTTGGTAGATAAGCTACTACTAACATATTTAGAGTCAATTGGATCAGGCCCTTTATCAGAAAGATCCAGACAGATAATTCTGCGCCTAATTTTTCTTGCTATAGTTAAATCTGACCCCAATACTCAAAAAGCAATCTATATTAAATTTAAAAACCAATTGTCGGCTCAATATGACCAAACCCAAAACTATATAGATGACGATCGTATTAGAATTCTTG
>CAZIBX010000108.1:0-2041 GCA_964537615.1 uncultured Pseudomonadales bacterium | reverse complement strand
CTTTCATATTAACAAACAGATGGCCATCGATGCGGCTCGTTATCCTTTGATTGTACAACTTGATGCCGATGAAGTAGTTGATCCGCAACTATCGGATTTTATCGTCAAAATTAAAAATCAGCAGTTGTCTGATTTACCATCTGCCTGGTGGATCAAAAGAAAAAACTTTTTTTTGACTAAGTTTTTGACCAAAGGCGGTCAATATCCAGATCCGGTTATCCGTTTACTTCAAAAAGGCGCGGCTAGATTACCCCAAATTGATGTGCACGAACAGATGAGCGTAGTGGGAGAAGTGGCTATAGCCCGAGGCCACTTACTACATTACTCTTATCCAGATTTTCAAACTTACTTAAAAAAGTTTAATACTTACACTAGTTTTGCGGCCCAAAAATTAGTTAAAACCAAGTTTAATCCTGGATTTTCGTCTGGCATCAGTTACTTGGTACTCAAGCCCACTGTTTGTTTTTTGTCGCTGGCTTTCAGACACAAGGGCATTTTGGACGGAGTGGCTGGTTTGATTTTTGCTCTGATGAGTGCTTTTCACTTTCCCATTACTTATCTTAAAGCCGTAGAGTTACTTAATCATCATGCGCATTCTACTTGACACTTCACCACTAGAGAGTGGGCATAAAACCAGAGGAATCGGTCGTTATACTCGAGAATTACTGCGGGCTTTAAAATCACAACCCGATTTGATTCTGGTCGACCGTGAGCATGACCAAAAACCCCAACTGATCCATTATCCCAGCTTTGACTTATTTCAACCCACGCTTTGGCCCCTACATAGTTGTCCGGTGGCAGTCACCATTCATGATGTGATTCCCCTGCGTTTCCCCGATCACTATCCGGCGGGAATCAAAGGCCGGTTGGCTTTGATGTGGCAAAAACTAGCTTTGAAAAAAGTCAAAGTCATCTTAACTGACTCGCATGAGAGCCGATCAGATATTTACCGCTTGCTGAAAGTTGATCCCGGTCGGGTGTTTGTAGTGCCACTGGGTGTATCAGAAGTCTTTAACCCGTTAACCAAAAAAGCTAGTCAGCCGATTTTGGCTCAATATAAAATCAACCAACCATACATTCTATATGTGGGTGATATCAACTATAACAAAAATTTGCCGGAGTTAATTGCGGCTTTTTCTCAACTGCCAGACGCTTTTCAGTTGGTTTTAGTGGGTCATAACTTCAAACCGCAAACTATCCCAGAATGGCAGGCCATCGATCAAGCTATCCAACGCCATGATCTAACCAATAGAGTGGTGATGATCAACAATTTGGACCAGAGTCAAATTGATTCACTGCGGGCTTTGTATAGTCAAGCCCTATGTTATGTCCAAGTTTCTTTGGTTGAGGGTTTTGGTTTACCAGTTTTGGAAGCCATGGCTTGTGGGACGCTGACCTTGGTCAGTCAAACCCCAGCTCTGAAAGAAGTAGGGTCAAGTGTAGCATTTTATACCTCCACAGATGCAGACAGTATCGCTTCAAACATTAAAAAAATCATGCGCTTAAGTCCGGCAAAAATTAAAGAAAAAAAACGGGAAGGTTTGGTTTGGGCCAAGGGTTTCAGTTGGCACAAAACCGCCCGAGCCACGGCTTTAATTTATCAAAAAGCAATCAATGGTGAGTTTGATTAAGATGCATAACACAAAATCTATGGCGTGGCAAAAAAGTTATTGGTGGTTGATGATTCTGGGCGGCATTTTAATCTGGCGAGTGATGATCGGGGTGGTTGTTGAGATTTCTCCTCAACTGTTGCCAGCCCAAGAGAGCTTCGTCAGCGCCGGTGAGATTTTCGGCTCTGATTTGCCGGTTCACGTCAAGCAGTTGGCGGTGTTTGACGGCGTGCATTACCGCAATATCGCCCGTTATGGATATCAATTTGGTTTAACTCAAGCTTTTTTTCCAATTTTTCCTCTTTTAATTCGTGGTTTTGGTTACTTGACCAACCTGGATTATTTAGTTGTGGGTGGTTTGATTTCTATCAGTAGCTTGTTGATCGGGGGTTTGTTCTGGTTTAAGTACTTGCAGTCTGTAGGTTTAGATC
>CAZIBX010000107.1:0-2119 GCA_964537615.1 uncultured Pseudomonadales bacterium | reverse complement strand
GGAATGCCAAAAACTTTTTGACAGATAGCATTGGCCATGTCGCGCGAACCACCAGAGGAGGTGTGGTCTTTGCCGGCGCCTTCAATATTGACTCCCATCACGGCCCAGTGCGCCGGCCAGTCGACTTTCCATAGCAATTTGCCAGTGCCACCAAAAGGCGAAACTTGACCTTGATGCCCGCAACCGACTGCCCAACCGACTTTGTCTGGTAAACAACGGTAAGTGACTAGCTTTCCATCCCAGCCAGTGGTCAAAGTGGTGCCGGTTTTGCCACAGTTTTGACAGATGGGCTGAAAAGGATACCATTGATCAGGCAATTGATATTCGGCTACTTCTTTATAGATCTTTTTCAGATCAGCTACATGGTCAAGGGCTTGCCGGATGGCATCGTCCATCTGGCCGGATTCATACAATTGATGACTCCAAACGATTTCTGGTCGACAACCCAGGTAGTTGAAGGCGAAGATAAAATCTATGGCATATAACTGCGCCATGGTTTGGGCTTCAATCAGCGCTTTTTGCTCTTTTTGATTATCAACTTGTCCGATACCTGACTCGGTTAATTCTGGAGCAGGAATCTTGTGCAAAGAAGTTCCCATCAGTGGTGCAAACTTTTGTTCCGGCAAGTAAGTAGGCAGACCGTCCATACTATCCATATCATTGAATACATAGGTGTAGGTGACGTCATGTTGTGATTTGTGACGTAGAACTCGTGCTACCAAATCGTGTAATACCACACCTCGCAGAGCCCCGACATGAACTCGGCCAGACGGTGTTTTCATATCATCGACGTGGAGTTTTTCTATACGTTGGTCTTTTTGCCAACTCAAAATATTATCAACCACTTGATCGACCCAGTGGGGAGATTGCTGATCGGTGCTTGATTTTTTCATAACCAAAAACCCCCGGTTGTGGCGGGGGTGATTATACTATTTTTTTATGATTATTTGATATCAGTGATGGTGTATTCTAGCCGGCCCGCCGGGGCTTCCACCGCCACCACATCATTTCGCTTTTTTCCCATCAAAGACTTACCCATCGGTGAGGCGACAGAAATTTTACCGTTGGTAGGGTCGGCTTCAAACTCCCCCACCAGAGTCACGACTTGATTTTTTTTGCTGCCTTTTTTGACAATCTGTACTTTGGAACCCATACCTACGACCTGATGTGAGTGGGTAGAAGCCACAACTTGAGCTTTTTCCAAAATTTCCAAAATCTGCTCGATTCTGGTTTCCAGCAGTTGTTTATCGTCCCGAGCCGAGTGATACTCGGCGTTTTCAGATAAATCACCGTGATCTCTGGCCCTGGCCACTCGCTCGATAGCTTCAGGCAACTTAACTTCCTGAAGTAGTTTCAGCTCGGCCTGTAATTCTTCCAGACCTTCTTTGGTCAGTACGATGGTGTTATCTTGTGTCATACGAGGGTCTAAGTATACAGCAAACTAGCTGGCGCGCAACCAAGAGCTGACAGTTAAATCAGGTGTGTGTTTTAAATTTTGGCTTTACTGGTTTTCTGGGCTACTTTTTCTTGTAGGAGGGCCCATTTGAGTTCAGCTTCTGCCAGCAATAGCTCCCGCTCCGAAGCACTGGTTTCCATACTGGCCTGGGCTTTTTTGATGGCTTCCTGGGCTTGAATCAAACTGACACTGCGGGCATCTCTGGCGCTGTCAACCAGCAGTGTAATCTCTCCGTCTTGATCCACCGACATAAAACCGCGGGAAACTAGCAGCGACTCTTGGGCCGAATCTTTTTGGTAGGTTAACTCGCACGGCACAATTCTGGTAAATAAAGGGATGTGGCCGGGCAAAATGGTGACTTCACCTTCTGATGTAGTGATAGTTAGTTGATCTACCTGATCACGCATCAGTTCTTTTTCCTGCGACACCAGACGTAGAGTTAAGCTGGACATATTATTTAAGTGTTTTGGCTTTTTTGATCACGTCATCAATACCACCCACCAGATAAAAGGCCTGTTCTGGTAAAGAGTCATGTTTGCCAGCCAAGATTTCGCTAAAACCCCGGATGGTTTCTTTGATTGGAACGTACGCACCAGGTATGCTAGTAAACTGCTCGGCCACGAAGAAGGGTTGGGATAGGAATTTTTGAATCCGGCGAGCTCT
>CAZIBX010000106.1:0-2141 GCA_964537615.1 uncultured Pseudomonadales bacterium | reverse complement strand
AAAAATTCCCCGGCATGGTTAAGCCCATCCCAGAAAAAGTAATTTTTTCCTGGACTGCGCCGAGCCGACTGTTTAAAACTAGAACGCGTAAATTTTACTCCACCATGATCACCATAGTTTTGCTCTTATCTTTGATTTTATTTTTTGCCGGACAAGTTTTGCCGATCGCGGTAATCTTGGCGGCAGCTTTTTTGACTTATGTTTTATCTACCATTCCCCCGACTCAAGTTGTCAATCAAGTAACTACTTATGGTATCCGTCAAGATAAAACCATTTACTACTGGGAAGAAATGGGTCGGTTTTGGCTAGACAAAAAATATGGCCAGTCGATTGTCCATATCGAGATCGCCAGATTTCCCAATCGCTTAAGTTTAATAGTGGCGCCAGAAGATCAAGAGGAGTTACAAAACTTACTATCTGAAGTTTTGCTTAATCAAAAGCCGGAACCGACTCTGTACGAAAAGGGTGCGGCGTGGCTGGAGAAAAATATCCCGTTGGACATCGATGCTTGATTGTTGCGGTTAATGTGTGTGGTTTGATGTCAAAAAAACATAAAAAATAGATTTACTCTGGTACAATATCACTTGCAGAAGCAAATTAACATGCACCCATAGTTTAATGGATAGAATAGAAGTTTGCGGAACTTTTGATCCAGGTTCGATTCCTGGTGGGTGCACATTTTCTATAAAAAACAAAGTGGAAGGTTGGCAGAGCGGCCAATTGCACTGGTTTCGAAAACCAGAACCCTTACGGGTTGCGTGGGTTCGAATCCCACACCTTCCGCCCAGTTTTACAAATAAAAATCAACAAATCAGCTCTGTTGTAATTACTTGGGATAAACAGCCAGCTCCGCATACCTGCTCCAATTAAGTCTGGCTTGTTCTGTAATTTTTTGACTATTTTTGGCTATGGCCTGTTTTAATGATGATGGATGGTTATTTCGTGGTGGCGATAGATTTTTTTATGGATCCCATCGCAGTTAAATTGGGTAATTGGCAGTGGTTAACAGGCGGAGCTTACTTTGGTGTACCATGGGGAAATTTTGTGGGTTGGTTTATTGTCACCATTATTGTGACCGGAGTTTTTCGTGTCAGCGAGTACTTTTTCAGTTCCCATAAACCAAAATTTAACCCCACAATTTTTATTATCCCCGTTATCTCTTACGGAGTTTTGGCTATTTTTTACACTCGATCAGCTATAACTTTGCAGATATCAAATTTGGTTTGGATTGGATCACTTTTGATGTGGCCACAGGTGATATTAAATTTAGTTTTATATAAACTATCCCGCCCCACCTCCGCCTCCGCCACCCCCACCTCCGCCACCAGATGAACCACCAGAAGAACCACCAGATGAACCGACGCCAGAAGCACCATAGCTGGAACTGGCAGCCGAGTTAATCGAACTGACCATACTACTGATACTTTTACCGATATCAGAAATGCCGGAGCTGAAGTCGCCCATATTCATCGCCGCAGAACTACCGGAATTGTTGATCCCCCAATAAGCTGCCACCATCTGTTGATCTTTAAGCGGAAACTGGATGGGAAAATCAGCGATGGCCCGAGCCGAGAGACCCAAAGCTACCCCATAAACCAGATACTTTTCCCATAAAATTAATGAGTCGATAGGATACTTTTTGGTCACACCATAATCTTTCAAGTGCTTGGCAAAGGCCTGCCATTTAGCGGCTTCCTCTCTGCCCCGGGCTGTTCTTTTTTCGCCCGCCGCCACCATAAACATAGACAAAGCAAAGTAAATGATAGACACCACTCCAGGTAGTATCATCAGCAAACTGATTCTGGTCAAAACCAATAAATACAACAGTCCGATAGGCATAAAAATAAATCCCCAACCGTATCGGCTCTTCTGCTGATGGGCAGTTTGATCCAAGTAACCTTCGGCTAAGTTGGCCTCAAAAACTATATCCTGAAACTCTTGAAAAAAAGCATAAGCCCGCGTCCGATGATTGCGACACCACTTGATCAAATCTTCCAGAGGAATGACTGTTTCTGTATTGCCACCGATCTTAACTTGTTGAGTATTAATGTCATCCAAAAACTCCAGCACCGACTCCAAAATTGGATTCTCTTGCTGGTGAAAGTCGCCGGGATACTTGTCGGCTTTTTTCAGATAGTACT
>CAZIBX010000105.1:0-2175 GCA_964537615.1 uncultured Pseudomonadales bacterium | reverse complement strand
TCTATCTATAAGTCTATGAAATAAATCAGGAAGTTGCATTTTGGTTATAAGTTATTTCAAAAACCCTCTTTTTCAGGTTGCTATTTATGACTGATTTTTCTTAAACATTATATTCCAATTCTAGGCAAAACAGAATCTGTCGATAATTTTTTTATTCTCAACAACCCATTATCCTGATCGTATGAGACAACAACATTGTTTTTTTTGCAATTTTCTGACCACACTCGCCAAACTGTATCTAGTACACAATCTACGCTATAGATCACATAAATGTTGGCCGGCAAACTGATAAATAACTCTCCATTAACGTCTAGATAGTTAAATAATTTTTTTATAGTTATCCAGATTAATGATAAACTAGGTGATTCGTAACTAGATAACTCCCAGCCCAAAATTGGTCGACAAACAATTAGTTTAAATCCAATTGACTGATTTTGTTCTAAAAAGACCCTAATTTCTCTGTGATTTTTACCATGATAAAAATCTCCAGCTATCATTTTTATTCTATTTTGTTCATCAAAACCTTTATCTGACTGATTGCGTACATCAACTAGAGTCATGGCCAAACCACCAACAATACGATGTGTGGTGATATGTACATCATCTGGTTGAGGCAAGAGACTACGGATGAAACTGCCCTCACCAAATGGCTCCATGATCAAGCCAGGTTTTTCCCAATTCGCAACTAATTGATCAAAAGATCCTTCTGGTAATACTGGTAAAAATGTTTCAGCATAACTTTGGGCATCACTGCCATAAATTGGCCACGGTTTTTCGTCATATGAATGCCAATCCTGCTCCCTTTTTGTTTTTTTTAAAGCCCCTTCCCTGGCTAACCAAAATTCAGTAAAAGCGCTGTTTGACATCGTTATTAAGATAACATAATCCAGAAAATTACCAAAGTAGACGCACGAGCATACCAATAATTTGAAACGGATTTAAGTTTAAAATGAACCAGATTAACTTTACTTCTTTTGCCTCAAAAATGCCGGAATTTCAAACTCATCTTCAAATGAATCAGCCGTCAAGGGTTGATCGGACGCAGTATCCTCAACCGTATCAGTTCCCGTTGCTACGTCATTATAAAGAGTAGTGTTGGCACTATCTGAACTAACGATCGGTTGGGTGAAACCCTGGGGTGTGCGGTCAATTTTGGTAGTATCTCCTCCCGGCTCTGTGGCGTGCTGTTTGCGGGCGGCCTCACGCGAGTAAGCCCCAAAGTATGGTCGGTTACCACCAAAAGGACTCTGGTTGGCAAAACCGGTGGCGATGACACTGATCTTGACGCTATTACCCATATCTTCGTTGATAGTGGCACCAAAAATAATATTGGCATCTGGATCGGCCGCCGAAGCAATGATGTTGGAGGCATCAGCTACTTCAGTCATAGTCATATCAGAGCTACCGATAATGTTGTAAAGAATGCCTTTGGCTCCCTGGATAGAAACCTCCAAAAGTGGTGAGGCCACGGCCATCCTGGCTGCAGTCGCAGCTCGGTTTTCGCCACTGGCTTCACCAATGCCCATCAAAGCTGAACCAGAATCAGTCATAATAGCTTTGACATCAGCGAAGTCGACATTAATCAGACCCGGCACTGTTATCAAATCTGAAATGCCCTGGACACCTTGTCCTAGCACATTGTCGGCCAGTTTGAACGCATCAAGCAGGGTCATCTTTTTATCCACCACCTCCATCAAACGTTGGTTGGGAATGACGATCAAGGTATCCACGCTATCGCGCAAACCCTCTATACCTTCTTCTGCTGCACTCATCCGCCTGACCCCTTCAAAAGCAAAGGGTTTGGTGACTACTGCTACCGTCAGGGCGCCCACCTCTCTGGCGATTTGGGCGATGATGGGAGAGGCGCCTGTGCCGGTGCCACCACCCATGCCAGCAGTGATAAACACCATGTCGGTATCAAATAACAGATCTTTGATCTTGTCGTAACTTTCTTCAGCGGCCGTGCGCCCCACTTCTGGGTCAGCTCCAGACCCCAGACCTTTGGTGACGTTGGAACCGATTTGGAGTTTGGTGTCGGCTTTACTAGTTAAGAGGGCTTGGGCATCAGTGTTAACAGTGATAAACTCTACGCCTTTAATCTGGCCGGAATCGATCATGGTGTTGACGGCGTTACCGCCACCGCCACCGACACCAATGACTTTGATTTTGGCAAAA
>CAZIBX010000104.1:0-2211 GCA_964537615.1 uncultured Pseudomonadales bacterium | reverse complement strand
GACACACACATTTGCTTCAGGAATTAAAGTTGTGGAGTAAATAATCTGGTTTGTGTAGGACATACTTAAAAACTTAACTTAAAAGAGAGTATGAACCTTTTACATAGCGATGAAGGATTGGATTGTTGAGTTCTGTTTAATGTCCAAACAAACTAGATTATTTACGCAACAACTCTGATAATAAGTGTAAATAGTTGGTTGT
The DNA here is from genome assembly GCA_964537615.1 of uncultured Pseudomonadales bacterium. Classification (GTDB taxonomy): domain Bacteria; phylum Patescibacteriota; class Microgenomatia; order UBA1400; family PJMF01; genus CAZIBX01. Next base: position 2,009 of record CAZIBX010000104.1, on the reverse strand, counting down.
GGAGTAAATAATCTGGTTTGTGTAGGACATACTTGAAAACTTAACTTAAAAGAGAATATAAAGCTTTTACATAGCGATGAAGGATTGGATAGTTGAGTGCTGTTTAATGTCCAAACAAACTAGATTATTTACGAAACAACTCTGATAATAAGTGTAAATAGTTGGTTGTGGAGTAAATAACCTTGTTTGTGCAGACTAAATTTGAAAAGACATATATAACCAATACAGTAGGTGTTTACACCGCAATAAACTATCATGAGTTTAGTTAACTCTTGTCATAGTCAAACAAACGAGGTTATTTACGGAACAACTCAAGATTTAATATCTACTTATCACGTCCAAACAAACCAGATTATTTACGAAACAAACCAGCGTTAATGTTTGCGTTTGAGCTTGGCCGTCACCAAAAAATCCCACTGATCACCATCACTTGTATCAAAACTGGTCGAGTGAGTCAGTGAGTAGTAGTTCAGCAAGTGAGTATTAAGAGCTTCTTCTACTTCTTTGCGTTGCTGGGTAATTTCCAAAATATCATTCTTGATAGAGACTACCTGCGGACTGGACATAACACTGGACTTGCGTTGTTTGACCTCCATAGTTTGTTTTTTTAATTCCTCTTCGGCGCTAGCTAGGGTAGTATCATTCTGTAGCACCGATTCCAAACTTTCTCTCTTTTCCCGCATGGCCTTACCGATGCGCTCTAACTCCATGGCATTGCGTTCGATCACGGCTTGCAAAGCAGATAAAGTATCAGCTAGTTTGTCAGAGGCAGCTACTTCATCCAGTTCTGATGTGTTGGGCTCACTTGTTTGTCCCAACATCTCGGTTGCTAGATCAGTGGCGGATTGTGGTTTGGCCATATTTCTCCTTTTTTTACTCTTGCGAGTTTTATACTTCGGTATGATAATACTTACAGGCGCCCACTGTAGCGCATTTTGTTTGTTTACTCAAGACCAAAAATTGTATGCCCAAAGCTACCAAAATCATCGCTACTATTGGCCCAGCTACCGAGAGTGAAGAAGCCATGAACGCTCTGATCAGGGCTGGCATGAACGTCGCTCGCTTTAATACCAAACACTCTGACCCGATTTGGCACAAAACCACGATTCTGCGCCTGCGCCAAGTGGCAGAAAAACTGAATGAGGGCGTAGCGGTTTTCCTTGATCTGCAGGGACCAGAGGTGAGATTAAATTTGCCAGGAGGACAACCTTTTACCGTCCACAGCGGTCAAGTTGTCAAGTTTGTTTCCTCATCAGACAGTGCCAATCCCATCGAACCCGTTGTTCCCCAAATGGTCATTACCTCTTTACACAAGGACTGCTCAATCCTGATAGATGACGGAACCGGAGAGTTTGTAGTAGAAGAAATTGGACCGGATTACTTGTTGGCTCGAGCTCAAAGTGAGTTTGTGGTGAAAGACCGCAAAACTTTAAATACTCCAGGAATAGTCATGGACATGCCATCTTTGATAGATCGAGACATGGCCGTCTTAGATCAAATGCAAGATAACATGATAGATTATGTGGGTCTTTCTTTTGTCAGAAATAAAGCCGACATTGAAGTTTTGCGACAAGAGCTTGCCAAAAGACAGATTCATGCCCAAATTGTCGCCAAAATAGAAAATCAATCTGCTCTGGACAATATCGATGAAATTATCGATAACTCTGACGCTGTTATGGTGGCCCGTGGCGATCTGGGGGTTGAGGTAGCTTATCAGGAACTGACTTTTTGGCAAAAAACCATTATTGCTAAGTGTCGCAATTACGGCAAACCGGTCATCACTGCCACCCAAATGCTCAAATCCATGGTGGATAATCCTCGACCTACCAGAGCAGAAGTGTCAGATGTAGCTCACGCTATATATGACGGCACTGATGCTGTCATGCTGTCTGAAGAGACTACGATCGGCAAGTATCCTGTCAATGCCGTCATGGTTCAACATACCATAGCTGTATTTAACGAACCTCACGCTACTTACTTACCCTTTCAACCCATCATTCATGCCGATA
>CAZIBX010000103.1:0-2322 GCA_964537615.1 uncultured Pseudomonadales bacterium | reverse complement strand
CATATAAATCAGGTATCAAAATGTTGCTGTGGCGGTGTAGGTGACGTAGTTTTCATAGTCTCCGGCCACTTGAGTCGAACCGACGATAGCTCTGTAACAAACATAGAGATTGTGATTGTCAGCCACAGAAGTCGAGCTGAAGATAGTTTGAGCGGCTTCACCGGCTTGGGCATCAGCAAACTGTTTGTAACAAGAGCTACCGGCACAGTTGCCACTGTTGGTGTCATGTGAGAAAGCAGCGGTCAAACCGCTGGTGTTAACGTCGTGGAGTGAGTAGCCCAAACCCTTAAACGAAGTGGAAGACCAGGTGGCGGGGTTGGTATGACTGATGTTGGTAGCGTTGGAGTCGATGATACAAGTGCTGACGCCAGAGCCGTCACTAGTACAAGTTACACCGCCTTTGGCCAATTGATCATTTTCTTTGGCAGTCACAACGTAGCCATTTTGAGCATTGGTAGAAACTGCTAGAGCTTGAGCGGCATCGGTAAAAGCACTGATGGCCAGTGAGCCAAAAGGCACAGAGGTTGGTGTGGTTGTGACACCGGTGGTATAGCCACAAGCACTAGTACCGGAACTAATCCCCAAAATTCGGAAAGACAGCTGGGGATCAACCGTAGCCGTGACATGAACAGCTTCGACAACGCCGATGTTGACTGTTGTGGTATCCACCACATTACTGCTGTTATCTAGTTGCTGAACTAGTACAGAATATGTATCAGCCGTTCCTAAGACATGGGTAGCGGTTTTGGGGGCTGGGTTAATCAGGCCATTGATAGTAAGAGTGGTGCCAGTGGTAAAGTCGGCATTGACTGATCCAGTACCGGTGTATGGACAAACAAAAGCATGATAATCAGAACTACCCACGGTTACTGAAGAGACGGCCGCTGTACCGGCCCCGAAGGTATAGTTGCTGATGTTGCCAGGACAAGTCACCCCGACACCGGCTGACGGTTGGTCAAAAGCACCGGCGTCTGGCAGACCATCACCGGCGCTGGTGTTGTCTGTCAGGGCTGGTACCAAAACTCTGAACTTACCGTTATTGACTGCATTTTTGGTTTTGAACTTAACAGTCAAAGAACCGGATCTGGTAGCGATAACATCATCACCAGTATCAGCATCACCAACGGCCAGGGCAGGAGAAACATTAAAGGTTGAAGCACTGACGATATCAGTCACACTATATGAGGCCATGCTCCCGCCTTCGCCAATTCTTACTTGATCGTTTATATACAGTTGGGCTGATGAAGTAGAGGGATAGGCGCCATTGGTGGTGTTAATTACGACAGCTGAAGTACCGGCGGTGTTACCAGCACCCAATATACCTCGGAAAGATGGTCTGGGGTCAGAAGTAGTGACGGAGACAGTAGACAAGTCATCGGCTCCGACCGAAAAGTAAACGCTGGCTACCACCAAACTGAAGATCATGACCAGCAGAGTTAAAAGCTTTTTATACATAACTTTCACCACTCCTCATGTGGGCAAACAACCACGCCGCTGGACATTCTAGTGACATTTATGACCCTCATGCAAGTAGTAAAATTATGGCTTTAGTTTGGTTTTTTGTCGATTTAATCTAGTCCACCAGATTAATAGCCCTCCACCGACGAGAGTCAGCACGATCAGCAAGACCGGCACTGCTACAACTTGAACGGTTTTAATCTTGTAGTTACTTGTATCAGTTCCTAATTTTACCTCCCAAGTGTATAAACCCAGGCGGAAACCGGCCGGAGCCACAAACTCACCCGCCGAGTAAGGATTGTCGTCTGCTGTGGACTGGGGGTTAACATGAAGTGATCGTCCTAGTCGCGTGGAGTTTCCCAAAACAATATCCGGATAAAGAGTAAAACTTGTGATCAATTCTCCCCGCCAATTTTTCAGTGTGGCTGAACCAGAAGCGACTTGGGATGATAGACCGTTATTTTTAATCAAAACCTCCAAACCTAGTGGGCGGAAACTATCAACGATGCGACTGGTTTTGAGCTGATCAATACTTAAAGATGGAGCTGTTTGGTCTTGGTTGGTGACAAGCACGATTAAGTTACTACCTATGCCCTGACCAATGGTAGTCAGACCGGATACTTGACCGGGTTCTGATTCAAACACTACGGTAAAAGGGTACTCACCCTCTTGAGCATCCATAGGGGGAGTAAACATCAGAGTCAGTTGCCCCTTGCCTCTGGCAGGAATAGTGACCTGGGGAAATCCGCTGGGTGGAATATCTAGATAAGGAAAACTAAATTGGTTTTGGAGTTGAGGCAAGCCAGTCTGACCATCGCTTTTGAAGTCATAAAAAACCGGTTTGACTCTGACAGTTTGGCTGCC
>CAZIBX010000102.1:0-2354 GCA_964537615.1 uncultured Pseudomonadales bacterium | reverse complement strand
AGGCATCACTGCCGATCAACCCAGCTAGTCTCTCCCGCATGGTCATGGCGGCGGTATCGGTATAAGTTAAACCCAAAATGTTGCCAGGTTTAATGTCGGTTTTTTGTAAAATTTGGGCGATACGCAGAGTCAAAACCTGGGTCTTGCCCGTACCCGGACCAGCCAAAACCATCATCGGGCCATCAATCTGCTCCACCACTTGTTTTTGGCGGGGGTTGAGTTGTGTCATGGCCCGATTAAAGGCCGCTGTGTTGTACTTGGTAGATGAGTTTTTTTTCAAGTTTGGGTGGACTCAAATAATGATTCTGGTTTACCACTGGTTAGTGTCGCTTGAGTTGGGCTGGCTAGTTCCAGTTGGCTGATGCTAGGCAACGCTCCGCCGATAATACCTTGCAAATCACCGTACAAACCGGCGGTGGTAGTCATAAACTTCTGCAGTTGTTTTTCTCGCTTATTCCAGATGGTAGTCATAGCCGAGCGCTCTTTATCCAAACCGTCTTTCAACTCAAGATATGTTAAAACCTGATTCTCGATGTGATTTTTAAACTCAATACTAGTTAAATACTGATGCAGAGCCAAAGTTTTTTCCTGCCGATTTTCCATCGAGTTCTCTAGCCGGCGTAGCTCGATCAGGTTGGTCCGCAAGACTCTGGCCAAAGCCAGAGCAAAACTGCGCTCACACACCCAAACCCCCTTGATTAAGCCAAAGCCCTTGATGCCGTCTGGCACAACTGCACTGACCAGAACCGCCAAACTGGCCTTGGTGGCTTGTTGGTCAGACTTGAGCTTAGTCAGCCAGGCCTTGCTAAACTCTTTGGTCTGCTTGCTTTCCCACAGAATCAGGCCGGCCAACTGATTTAATTTCTTACCTACTTTTTGCACCAGATCAGCTCCCCGCACACCAGTGGCCACATCAGATACTTCATCTTCTGGAAACTCTGTGGTTAATAAATCTTTCAAACTCGATTCGGCCGCGTCACCCTGAACTTGCATCGAGCCCTGCTCGGACTGACGTTTTAAATCGGAGATAGTTTTATTCATCTGCTCGATCTGTTTGTCTTTTTGGGCCAAAGTTAAACCGATGCTGTCTTCCACTTCTTTTTTGACTTTCTGGCGCTCACTTTCCCTCTCTTGAGCCAATCGACGCTCGATCGTCAACTCCAACTGACGATTTTTATCTTCAATTTCTCTTTCACGTTTGCGCAGTGATAACTCCATGTCCTGGGCTTTATCTAGTTGAGTCTGTTTGTCTTGCAGTTGGCTGGTTAAATCAGCCAGTTGAGTTTTATTTTTGGCCTCAACTTGGGCCATCGCTACAGCGTAGGCTTGTTTACGTTCAGTGGCCAATTTAGTTTGAAAACTGCGATCCAACTCGGTTCTCAACTGTTGCTCAACTTGAGAGCGCAAAACATCACCAATGGGTACCGGTTGACCACAAGATGGACAAGCTATGATCTGGGAGTTACTCATGGTTTTCTTTATCCAGCATACTTTGTAGGACTCCAATCGACCGGCTTAAGCGGTTGGATCGTAGTTGCAAAAAATCCTGATTTTTATCGTTACTGCCCGCCAAAGCACTGACCGTCCGGCGTTGATCTCTGGCTAAACGTTGCAGACGCTGATTGATTCTGGTGGTTCGACTATCTGATGTGCGCACAAAATGAAATATACCCCACCAAGACCCGAAAATAAAAGGGTCAATTTCAACCAATAAGTTGAGGAAAAACCAGATCAATCAGAAGTTGGGTCCAGGTTTCTGGGACAAGACTACCTGCGGCCACCATTTGTTTCAACTCCGCAAGAGTCATATTTTGCTGACTGACACCTTCTGCACCCAGCTTAACTTGGAGCGAAACCGTGGGTTGTTGGGGCATCAGTTGACAGATTAAACCGATATGAACTTGACCGACACTGCCCATACCATCATTTCTGTCATCCATCAATAAGCCCAGGGGTTTGATGATTAAGTACTGTTTGAGCCACTGATGAAAGTTGGTAAGGTTTTCCGGTTCAACAATTTTTCCGGCCGATACAATGTCGGCCTCCTCACTGATTTCCCGCTCCAAAGCTGATAAAGCATCCGGGTCAGTCTCGTCGATATGACCGCCCAGGCCGACAGAAACTTTGCCCGTCAAGCGATTTTCCTTATACTTGGTTCCTCCTCGAGTATAAATTAAAACTTGCCCAGATAAATCGATAAAAAAGCCGTAAGGAATAATCTGGAGGAAACTAGGATCGGTCTCACAACTGTGGTCTCCGCGCCGGTCACGATAGTTGCCATTTTGACTGATGAAGGTCATAAACTCTTGCCTTTCCTGATCAGAAACAAAGGGTCGATACCAAAACTCACCACC
>CAZIBX010000101.1:0-2494 GCA_964537615.1 uncultured Pseudomonadales bacterium | reverse complement strand
ACACATTGCTTAAGTTTTGAGAAGCCATACCTGGGTAAGCAAATGTCTTGGGGCTGGTCCAAGGATTAACAAATGTTTTGGTTTTAGCATTAACTCCCTCACCTACCTCACCCGCCCACCAGTTAATTGACCAATACAAAAAGCCACCAAAACCATATTTATAAATCATCCAACCAGGCATGATTTGATCAATAGCCGGTGAGTCACCCTGAAAAGTCGGGTCAAAAACATGATAGTACCAAGGTTTGTCTGTTTGTCGCAGACATCTGGTTTGATAATCAGGGGCCAAAGGATCACAATTGGTTTGGGGAGCCGGCGCAAAACCTGCTTGGTTAAACCAGTTACGTCCAGCTTCTTCTTGATTAAAATCATTGATAAAAACAGGGTTATTAAATGGGTACTGACCAGGAACTTGAGCGCCGGTTGCATCAGTTTTGGCCAGTCTATCATCGGTCATGTCATAAAAATCTGACACACGAGCCATGGCCGCACCCACCGGCAAGCCAGATTTTTCTATAGCCACCTTGGATATTTTCCAGACGTTCTTAAAACCTACATTTTGCTCTGCCAAAGGCAAGGGTCGATTTAAGTCACGATACTGGCCGGTAGGGTCTGGTATTTTGGCACGATTGACAGGACTTATGTCCGGTTCATCGATATTAACTTGAGTGTACCCCCGCCAGTTAGCACCACCGGCTGCTAAATAGACTTGCATGGCCGTATAGAATCGGCTCAATGCCCATTCCCAATTGGCTAATCCCGGTTGTTTTGTTTGATTTTCATCTGTAACGCTGATGCCACAAATAGGTAGCACGGCAACCGGTGTTGTTCCATCTTGATTAGGATTATAAATTGATTTGGTTAGGTGTTGAATCTGCCAATTACTCATGGGTGGAATGGGTTTACCTTTCAGATAGCCAATCCCAATTTGTCCTGGCATTAAAAATTTATTTAACAAAGCTTCAACTGCTGGTCTTAATTTGAAAGTGTCGGTGGTACAGTTATACTCACTTTTACTAGTGATAAAGTCATAGCTGGATTCCACCAATTTGACTGGCCAGGTGGGTGTGTAGGGAGCCATTCTGAAACTAGCCAAAGCTTCGTGATAATAATCATCCATCAACTTCTTCATTTGGGTAGTAGTAGTCACTCCATGCATCACCAGTGGTCTACCGACGACATCTAAGTTGATATTAAAAGACCCGGTACCGATAGCCGTTTTGAGCGTAGGCCGGTCGGGCAGAGTGAAGTTAAAAACTTCGATCGGCAAGCTGACACTCTGGTCACCGATAGTTACGTTTAAAATATGTGGTCCGGCAGTAGTATTTTTGGTCGTAGTTACATCTATTAACAAAGTCCTGGTTTGCCCACTGACCATTTGTCCCTTACTGTTTCTTAAAGTATTCAGATTATCCAAACTGGGGCTACGCCCATCTCCGTCCGGATCGTCGCCCGTGTATGGTTGAAATGACCAAGGAATCAGGGGGTCCGGCAATAAACCCGTATATTGGCTGTACTCATAGCGTTTATTAACATCGTTTTGATCTTTGTCAAAAGTGTAAGAAGATTCACTGATATTGATCAAAGCTTCCAGTGAAGCTTCGGCTGTGATGCTGGGATCGCTGGCATTTATACTGACAGCAGGCACTCGGCCACCAGCATTGGCTGTCAAAGCCAACTGAAAACAGCGGGTTTCATTGCGGGCCAGACGCAAGGCCTTGTCTTGATCTGGATTAAAGTTAAGAGTAGGTACTTGATATGATGGCAAAACTTTGATTACACACGGAGCCCACCAAACCTTATAATCACCGGTGTTTAACTGGGCGATACTCCGTCCCATTTGACCATCGGCGGCTGTGATGGCTCCATCACCCAAAAGCAAGCGTTCATACGGTTGGGTATACGCCAAAACTTGACCTTCGGCCAGAGGATAATCATCTGTCCTGGTGGCATAGAACAGCAAACCGGCGGTCATCAACAAAATCGACAAAAGCAACAAAGTGCGATACTTTTTAAGCCAAAATCTCACAAAAATAACTATCTATGAAAAGTCTGGTCTTGTCAACCTTGTGTAAATTCAACTACTTCCAACTCTTGTTACACTAATGTTATGAAATTTTTGACTATAGTGATTTTTTTACTCTTGCTTCTGCCTCTAGCTATCTTCGTCTATGTTTGGTACAGATTTCATGTCAAACTAAATCTTCACGCTGATAGTTCCGGTGAAAAAATTCCTGCCAATTGGAAAACTGAAACCCAATTTGTGACTAATCAAGATAATCAAAAAATTGCCTACTGGTATTTTCCAGTAGAAAACTCAAAAGCCGTAGTGATTTTGGTTCATGGATATAGTAATCCTGGCGGCAAAGCTCAAATGCTTGGTTATGCAGAGTATCTACATGATGCCGGTTACTCCACCGCACTACTTGACTTAAGATCTTTTGGGGAAAGTGAGGGTAATAAGATTACATTGGCAGTAAATGAGTGGAAAGAT
>CAZIBX010000100.1:0-2605 GCA_964537615.1 uncultured Pseudomonadales bacterium | reverse complement strand
TTCTGGCCGAAAACAACATAAATACATTGTAGTATAGAAAGCTGTATCTTGGTTGAGAACTTACTTTTTGGCCAAAACTGCCAGGGACAACTCTTTGAGTTGTTCCGGATCCACTGAAGTGGGAGCGTTCATAATGGCTGTCCGTCCAGAGGCGGTCATGGGAAAAGGCACTACTTCTTTAAGTGACGACTCGCCGGCTAGTAACATGACGTGCCGATCAAGACCCAGAGCGATACCGCCATGAGGCGGTGTACCCAACCTGAAAGCCGTCAGCATGTGCCCCACGCTGGCTTCAATTTGCTCATCGGTGTAACCCATGATTTTAAATGTGGCCTGAAGAACGTCTGGTCGATGAGTCCGGATACTCCCCCCACCGACTTCAAAACCATTACAAACCAAGTCATATTGAGTGGTAGTAATCTGATCAATCTGCTCACCAGCCAGATGCCAAGCTAAATGGTCGTCAATCGGAGTGCTAAACGGGTTGTGAGTAAAAGTCCAACCGCTTTTACCATCACGCACTTCCGCCACATCACCTTTATCCACTTTTTTGAAAAAAGGAAAGTTAATCACCCAAGCGAAAGCCAGAACACCAGCTTTTTTTTCTGCCTCTGTCCGCAGATCAAACTTGTCTGCCCCGTATTTAGTTATCGCTTCTTGATAATCAAAAACTGGAAACTGGTCATTTTTGATTTTGCCACCGACGGCTTTAACAGCTTCTTTGACGATACTTTCCACTTGATCCATCACGTCTTCTCGATTGACAAAACTCATCTCCAAGTCGACTTGGGTATGCTCATAACCTCTGTCAGCTCGCAGATCCTCATCTCTGATACAGCGGGCAAACTGAAAGTATTTTTCCACACCGGCGGTCATCAGCAGTTGCTTGTACTGTTGGGGACTCTGGGGTAAAGCGAAAAACTTACCCGGATAAAAGCGCGACGGTACGATGAAGTCACGAGCCCCTTCTTTGGTGGCCTTGGTCAGCATAGGTGTTTCCACCTCGGTAAAATCTCTGGCGTATAAAGCCTGACGGATGGCCCGCGCATAATCGGAACGCAGTTTAAGGATTTTGGTCATGCGAGGTCGACGCAAATCCAGATAACGGTACTTGAGCCGGACTTCTTCATTGATGTCTTTGCCGTCACCTTCGACTGGAATGGGTAGTTCTTGAGCTAGGTTTAAAACTTGATACTCCTCCACATCAACTTCTACGCTACCGGTAGGGATTTCTGCATTATCCATGTTGGTGGGTCTAGTTTTGACCGCACCAACAATTTCAACCACACTTTCTGTGGTCAACTCACCCATTTTGCCAAAACCCACACACTGGACTACGCCGGTCCGATCACGCAGATCGATAAAAGTCAGCTTGCCGTGGTCGCGCTTGGTGGCTACCCAGCCATGCAGAGTAACTTTTTGACCAACTAGTTCTGATGTTTGACTGATAGTGGTTTTTTTCATAGTTCTCCTATTTATATACAAAAATTCCTCCCACCAGCAACTTAAATTAAGTTCTGATGAGAGGGTTCTGGAGGACCAAAACGGTGCCACCTCTCTTGGGGATCACTCCCCCACTTATTGTTTTTTGGCTATAACGGGCCAAACCGCTTCCCCTTTTATCCTGTCGGATCGCTTGGTGTCAACAAGCGGGGGTTGATATTTTGTTCAATATTTATTATCTTTATTCGTTTTCAAAAAGGTAGTATATGTGGAACGAACAATTACGTCAAGCAATTTATCGTTGTGATGAAGAAGCAGTTCGCAGCATATTGGAATCCGATAATTGTGCTCCCGAATTGGTTACAATGATGATTAATATCCTGAAGGGCGGATCATTAAAAGGTCATGGGTCAAAGCAAGCCATGAATGCATGGACAGCAAGGGTTCATTTGAGTGAGAACACATTAAAAGGTAGGTGGCGACGACAAGTTTGATGTATGTTATAATACCCCTTGTGTTAAGTAATTTGGTCATCACTGCCATTCTTGGTCACCTCTTTATTGAGGCCTAAGTGGGTGGTATACCAAAAAAACACATCGTATAAAAACCACCCGCTTCAAAGAAGGCGGGTTTTTTGGTAGTAGAAAGGAAGTTTATGCCAGTTACTATGAGGATGGTAGAAGCACCTGGTCATTCACCAGATGCCAGCTTAACGCCAACATCAGGCCAGCCAACCCCAGATTGGGAGAAAGATGCCGTAGAAGCACTTCGAGATGGACGATCTACTCAAGACAATATTGATGCTGCTATACAATTAGCACTTGATTCTGGACAATTACCAAGTGATATTGCTGATATTTTAAGATCTGCAAACACTCAAGATCCACAATCTTTGGCAACTGTTAGTCAAATATTAGATGAATTTGGTTTTTAACTAACTACTAGCTCCACCACCACCTGCACCTTCTCCCGCCCCTGCCAGCGGTTGACCTGTAATTTGGCCAACACGTTCAGATTTTGGTCTTTTTTGACAGACGTAACTGGCTGATCTGGCTGACTCCTACCCCACCTCACGGCTTCAAACTGAATCGGCCGGCCGGTAACAGCATTGATGCCGGATAAAAGTAGTTTGAGGTGTTGATTGTCTTTGCCCATAGTTTGA
>CAZIBX010000099.1:0-2720 GCA_964537615.1 uncultured Pseudomonadales bacterium | reverse complement strand
CCATCAATCGGTTTTAATTTTTGGTCTGTTTGTAGTTGTGGTTTGGTTAGTTTGTGAGTGGTGGAGGCACTGCGTAATCTCCAATCAGCGTAAATTGCTGATCGTTTTATCCAGTTTGGTAGCTTTAATTTTACTCAATACCAGAGTACCTCACAGCATCTATGTTTTTTATCGAGGTATTCATGCCATGCCGTATTTGGCCGGATTGACTGCTTTATTGGGCGGATTATTTGTAGCCGTCAAACCTAGTTTGAGTACTGCCCAGAAAATTGCCATTTCTGCTTTTGTTTTATTTTTGGTCAGTTTTACTGGCCGGTTTATGTCGGAAAAAATCAGTCATCTGGATGAGTACTACATCCAGTATGGCGAGTATGCCAGTACGGGTGAGGCCTTGAGACGACTAAAAAATGAAGGTGACAGTTTAATGACTGGTCCTGATGGCTATGGTTACATCAATCAGATGGCAGATATACCCCTGTTTGGCAAACAAAACTTTCATTTGTCTTGGTCATTCTATGTGCCCTATTTACACGATTATTTTTTTGATCAATTTACCAATCATCCCCCGACTTTTGTTTTTTTTAAGCCTGGTGGCGATCCTCACTATCAAGCTATTTTGCCCCAACTCAAAACTAAGTACGTCAGACTTAAAAGACAAATCTCTACCAGTGACATAGAGATGTATGAGCTTTATATGCTTAAAACAGAAATCAATAATCGCTTTTTCAGCCAGTGGCAGGCGTTTCAAGATGTGGGATTTAAAATTCCCACGGAGTATCAAAAGACCATCAATAATTGATCAATATGAAATTGGCAGTTATCATTCCTACTTTATTAACCTCACCCCAGTTATTGATTAAGTGTCTCAACTCATTGTCGGCTCAATCTTTGTCCCAGGATCAGTTTGAAGTATTTTTGGTGAGTAATGTGGGGATTTTGAAATTAAAAACTTTTATGACTCAAATGACTGGACTTAAATTTAAGTACACGATTTTGGGATCTGACCATAATTTTGGTTTCACGGGTGCCACCAACACCGGCATTGTTATGGCCATGAAACAAAAACTGTTGCAGTATTTGGTGACGCTTAATGACGATGTTTGGTTGGAGCCGGAATTTTTGTCAGAACTGATCAAAACCCAACAGCAAACCCAATCAGATATGGTGGCCAGTTTAATTTATCAAGGTGATTCTGACCAAACAGATTCTTGCGGTATCGACTTCGCCTGGCGAGGCAAAGCTTGGCCACTGCTGTGGCAGGAGAAAAAATGGGTTTCCCCCTTGTTGAACCTACCAGATAATTGGCTCAAATCGCCGGAGTTTTTGACCCATTTACCAGACCATAACTTCAGACAACCGTTTGGCCCAGATGCGGCGGCGGCTCTTTATACCAAGCAATTGTTTGATCAAGTCGGTTTATTTGATAATCGATTTTTTGCTTATCTAGAAGATGTAGACTTGGCCCTGCGGGCTAGAAAAATGGGCTTGACTTGCAGTTGGGCTAGCCGCGCCCGAGCCCACCATGTGAAACATGCCACTGCCCGTCAAATGGGCAAGTTCAAACAAAAACGAGATTTGATCAACTGGTGGCGAATTGTGGGTAAGTATGACAAGCCAGTTTGGCTGAAATTTTGGCCCCAAATTTTGTTGGAAAGAGGCAGAAACTTATCGGGTTTGATTAAAATTTAGCTAGATTGGCAATATGAATGTCAAACAGTGGATGAAAGTTATTTGGCAGAGTCATTATGTCCGGGGAGGGGTGGTGTTTACCACAATTTCTTTTGTGGTCAGCTTACTTAACTATGTTTTTAACTTTTTGGCGGCTCGGTTGTTTCCTTTATCTTCATATGGCGAGTATGTGACCGCCCTAGCCTACATGGCTGTTTTAACCGTGCCTTTGGGTGTTGTCAATATTTTGTTGGTCAAAAAACTGGGGGCAGTCCGGATTTCTCAAAGATCAGCATTGACTGCCGGTTTGGAAAAAAAACTACTTAAACTAGTTACTGGCAAGTTGTGGTTGTGGTTGATAATCGCTGTGGGATTGGTGAGTTGGTTGAAGTTTGAGTCGCATTTGAATTTGTGGAGTAGTTTCTGGGTGGTAGCGATGAGCGTGATGGCTCTGATTTCTGTTTTTTATGTCGCCGCTCTTCAAGCTCATAAACTGTTTTGGCAATCTGGCGTAATTAATGTACTGTCAACTCTGGTTAAAATTATATTAATCGTCCTTTTTATTCAATTCAGTTTGTCAGTTTTGAATTTATATTTAGCGATTTTTATTTCCGCTACAGTGGCTGTTTTCTTATCAAGACGTGTGGTGATTAAGAGTCAATCGGATCAAAAATTTGCCTTTCCTCAATCCAGTTTTGTGATCAAAAAATTTTTCACCCGCGAGCGTTGGCTGGCTTTATTGTCAACTTTGGGCGTTGTGGGCATGTTAAGTGTGGACGTGATGATGGTCAAAAACTTTTTCTCTGCAGATGATGTGGGTTTGTATGGCGGGTTATCTTTGCTTGGCAAAATTGTTTTATTTGTGACGGCTCCACTGGCCACAGTGGCCTTTTCGTTTTTTACCAGTCGGGAAAGTCGCAAATCAAGTCATTTAATTTTAGTATATAACATACTCCTTATAATTTTTGCCGGCATTTGTTTGGTAGTGGCTTATTTAACCTTGCCGGACGCGGTGATTTTGGCAGTTTTGGGGCCAAAATTTCTAGTTATTG
>CAZIBX010000098.1:0-2824 GCA_964537615.1 uncultured Pseudomonadales bacterium | reverse complement strand
GTCAGTTGAGCTCGTTTGATACCAAACACAGCGGACATATGCCGGAGAGTTTAACTGGTCTATGACGTAACCACAATAGGACTGTTTCAAACTATGCGAGTAGTTTGGCAAAAGGAGTAGAATGACTGTTTATGGGAATTACGAGCAGAATTTTAGAACTATTACGCCTAGAACAATTCCCATTTCAAGAACTACCACCTACTCATGAACCACCTGGTCAAACTGATGGATCAGTTGTGCATATCGGCGCGCCACCAGTGAATCGGCCAGTTGACGGTCGGTGGGCAGATCAGAGTCTGATCCGAGAAGATGTCTGGCAACTAGAAAAAGTCGGACGCCCGCTATACCATGTGACATACTCCACACTGTCCAGCGTTGATGCAGCTGGGTTGGAAACAACATTTGACCAATTTTTTCAAGCACTAAACATAGAAGACGATCCCGAGTTGAAAATCCAAAGTATCCAGTTTCCTCCCCACTCTTGTGCTGGCATAGTCTGGTCTGATGCTGACCATACACAGATGGTAAGTTACTGGGCGGCTATAGAAGTGACTGATCAACCTGGTGTTTATGAAATGTTGATCCAAGTTAATCCTGATTATCGCAAAAAAGGAGTAGCCACCGCTATAGCGAGGACAGCCATAGAAATTTTAAAAACCAAGTCGGCCCGCAAAATTCAAGCCGTAATCAAAGCCACCAATAGTGAGGTCATTGCTTTGATTTATAAAATTGCCCGGCTTAATAATTTAAAACTAACTAATCAGAAAGACGGTACAGAAGTTTATTATCAAATAGAGCTCAATTAAATTTTTCTACTATCATACGCCCAGTGCAGTAGGGCCTGTCTTTGCACCGGCCGACAACTCCAGTCGCCAGCCGGACAATTTTTCTTGATTTGAGCCATGTGTCTACGCATAGCTTGCCATCTTTTGATCTGACGCTCATCTTCTTCAGGTAAACGTCGACCCATGTAGTAGCGACAATACCACTGGAACCAACCACGAGGATCATCTGGATAAATCCATCCTTTTTTCCGCCAGACCACCAGTGGTTGGCTAGCATTAACGCGGAAAAAATTAAGAGACGGATCATGTTTGGTGTGACAAAGTTTGGCCAAACTAAACCACTGGGCAGGAAACTCTGCCTGACAATCGGTCATGTACTTACCACCAAAAACCCCTAGCTCCAACATTTGGGCCGGAGTCAGTTCCGGCTGAAACTCCGGACTGAAGCCGCGACCCATGGGGGCGGTCAGAGTATAAACATAGTGTGCCTGCATCAAGTCAGAGACAACGACAGTGCGACTGGTAGTTTTTTGGTCTTTTGGTTTCATGTTGAAGATCATACAATATGGAGTTATGTCAAATAGAAGAATGGACCAGAAAAATAGGAGCTATAACAATTCAAAATTATTGATAAAGGAAGATATATCTATTGAATCATTGAGAATTAATTTTTTTAATCGACATAAGATTGAGACCATTTATAGAGCGCTTTAATACATTGGTTATTGAGTCAACACTACATTTACAGAAAATTTCAGATCAGGCTCAAGCAAAACGAGTTGCTACCAAAATCAACAATATTTTAAAACCAGTCAGTCAAAAGTTGTTATCTCTAGACAAGATTTTGTTCACAAGATCTTTATCTCTATAAACTCATAATAATTTTAGTTATGGTTCCTGGCGAATCAAAAAAACAGATGTTGTTTGCAATCACCGGCGAGCAAAGAAAAGATGCAAACAACGAACGCTTAGATGGTTATATAAAAAAGGCGGGCGACTATTTAAAAGAAATAAAAACTAATTAAAATAAAAACCTTTCACTTAAACCCCAAATCTCTTGCCCTTGAAATCCACATATCCTTGATCAAACTCCACACACCACGCCCCACCCTCCGGCAGTGGTACTTTGCCATGCCCACCCGGCACATCGATCACAAACCGGACAGTGGCGGCCACACCAGAAAGTCGTGGCCGGACTTGCGACCAAAGTTTAATGGCTTGCTTGATCGGTACAGTGAAGTGCGGCGCCCAACACACATCGTCATTTTGAAACATGTAATAAGGTCTGATACCGTTTTTGGCCAAAGTATTAAATAAAGTGATTAGGGTTTTAAGTTTATCATTAACTCCGCGCAGTAAAACCGTCTGGGACATGACCGTCACTAGCGACTGACGTCGAAACTTCTCTACGATCTGTAAAACCTCCGGCGTTAGTTCTGCCGGATGATTGATGTGGACCATCAAGTAAGGATTTTTGAGTTGGGCAAGTAAAGAAAAATGCCAATCCCGGATCCCATCTGGATTATGAATAGGTAAGCGGGTACCGATTCTGACGATATCCAGTTTATTTTGTAGTTGGCGTTTGGCCAAAAGTTGAATAATTTTGGTCAAATAAACTTGCGGCGTAGTCAAAGGATCACCACCAGATAAAATAATCTCATTGATTTCTGGGTGCTGATCTAAAAACTGAATAACTTGACTTAAATCATCATCACTTAAATAAGCTCGCTGGGCGAGAGCCGCATTTTTGTTCAGCTGGGAAGCCCCCATGTACCCCACTTCTCTACCTCTGGTACAAAATCGGCAGTAACTGGCACAAAAGCGAGTGATAGTCCACAAGGCTCGGCCATAATAAAGAACTTCGCCTTTTTTATTTTTTCTGCCCTTGTATTTATAGACCAATCCAGGAGCAACTTCGTGATGATCTTCTGACAAAGGATCCATTTTTTGGCGGTTGAAGTGTTTGTGCTCAAGTCGCGGTCTAGCTACAAACTGCAGGCCAATCGGTCCCTCTGCGCCACCGGTTTGAGCGATCAATT
>CAZIBX010000097.1:0-2865 GCA_964537615.1 uncultured Pseudomonadales bacterium | reverse complement strand
TCAAACTTGGCTATTGAGTCAGAACTCCGATCAGGAAGTTGGCCAAACCTTCTCTGGCTTTGGTCGAGTGGGGTGTGCCTGAACCCATAGGTCTGGTTTCAAACAAGGTTGTACCGTCTTTGCCACAGGCCTGCACAGCCGCATCGCCACCCGGGTGTTTGCCGGAAGCCAGCAGCGGTGAGAGATCATAGACGTCGCCGGAGATCACTGTCCAGCAGTCTGATTTGGTGTTGTGAACGGCCACATCTTCCAGTGTATAAGTCATGGTCTCGCCCGCGCCCTGATTCATCTCTGTCCCGGGACTGGCGTTTTCGTCTGGAGAAGCAGTGTTTTCAGGCACTACTTGGCCGTCTTCAACCGCCGGCGAAGTAGTTTCCATCTGGGATTGGTCAGATTTGGTTAAAGAGCAGCCAGCCAAAAATAGGCCAGATACTGCTACCAAAGACAGAAGTAATAAATGAGATTTCATAGTTTCCTTTCTTAAATATGCGAAACTGAACTATACCAGCTTGCTATCGTTTTTGACAACATGAAAAAATCAGACCCCAAAAATCCCACTCACCTCCGCGCTGGCTTAGAGTAGAATAGGCCCTGAAGGGCGACCATAACATGTCTCAAGTCCAGCAAGTTAAAGATGCCAGCGACATCGTGGCTATCATCGGCGAGCGCATCGGCTTGACCCGAGCTGGTAGTCAATATCGAGCCCTTTGTCCTTTTCACTCGGAACGCAGTCCCAGTTTTTTTGTCAGTGAAAGTATGCAGCGCTACAAGTGTTTTGGTTGCGGTGAGAGCGGAGACGTGTTTGAGTTTTTGCAAAAATATGAGGGTATGAGTTTTGGCGAAAGTTTGCGGTTTTTGGCAGACAAAAGTGGCATAGTTTTGAAAGAATATGAAGATAACCAGCAGGACAAACTGCGCAACCAATTGTTGGTCGTGTTGGAACTGGCGGCCGCCTACTACCATTATTTACTGACTAAGCACAAAGCCGGCCAAACAGCTCAAAAGTATCTGAAAAATCGAGGAGTTAAGCCGTCTAGTATCAAGTTGTTCCGACTAGGTTGTTCTCTGCCGGCTTGGGATGGTTTGACTGTTTATTTGACTAAGAAAAAAGGTTACTCACCTGACTTACTGATCCAAGCTGGGTTGGCCATCAAGGGTCGGGGCGGTCAAATTTATGATCGTTTTCGTGACAGAGTTATGTTTCCTTTGACCAACGCCAGAGGTCAAGTGGTGGGTTTTTCTGGCCGGACTTTGTTAAAAGACGTCAAAGAAGCCAAGTACATCAACTCGCCAGAAACAGCGCTCTATCACAAGAGCCAACTTTTGTTTGGTCTTAGCCAGTTGCGCCAATTGATCCGGCAAAAAAATCAGGTAGTGGTAGTTGAGGGTGAACTGGATGTCATCTCTAGTGTGCAAGCCGGCATCAATCAGGTAGTAGCGATCAAAGGTAGTGCTTTGACCAGCGATCATGCTCGGTTATTAGCTCGCTTGGTCAACCAGGTGTTATTGGCTTTGGACTCGGATAGTGCCGGAGTCGAAGCCACCAAAAAAGCTATTAAAGCTCTGACTGGTTATGCCACGGAGTTACGGGTGATTGTTTTGCCCCAAGGCAAAGACCCAGACGAGTTATGTCAAACCGATCCGGCCGGTTGGCGTCAGTCGATCGATAATAGTATCAGTGCTTATGAATTTTTGATCAAAACAGCTTTAGCCACTCACAACATCAAGGAATCAGCTGGCCGGACACGGGTACTGCGCGAGTTGGCGCCAATTTTTGCCAGTATAGAAAGTAGTGTGGAGCGTCAATTTTATCTGGAGCGACTAGCCCAGGCCCTGAACGCTAGACCGGAGTTGGTGGCTCGCGACCTCAATCTTTACCAAAAAGGCGTTGGTGTATCAGGGTCAACTCCTCAATCAACTGAACTGGCAGAAAGTCAGGCCAAAAAAGTCAATCGCTTAGTTCAGTTGGAACGCTCCCTACTATATATACTGGTTACCGCTTCAAGTGATGACTTGGCTCAATTCAAGTTTGATGCCACCCAATTCAAGTCAGCCAAGTTGTTGGTTGCTTACTGGCAGGCCATGATCAAATATCATTTTGACCAAAAACTGGCTCTGTCCAAGTTATCAGTCCAGGATCAGCAGACCATCAGTGATATTTACTTCGACCAGAATTTGGCCGAAAGTTATGCGCAGGTAGATCGGATGGATGTGTTTGTCACTTTGTTGACCCAGTTGAAAACCGAGTTGGTCAAGGCCGAGAAACAACAGATCGCACAGGAGTTAAAAACTTTGGCTACTATAGTCGACAAAACTGATGCAGATGAACAAAAAGAACAGAGTTTGTTAGCCAAATTGGCCCAGTTATCAGTGGAGCAGAAGATAAACAAAAATACTTAATCGCAGATCAAACTGCCTCTTGACACCACATACCCCACGGGGGTATGGTATGTGAAGTATGAATCGTAAACCCACTTTACCAGTTGAAACCGATCAGATCGTAACTCAACTCAACCGCATCCGGGGCCAGATCGATGGTATTGCCAAAATGTACCAAGACCGGCGTGAGTGCGTGGAGATTGTCCAGCAGGTAGCCGCCGCTCGCAGTAGTTTGGGTCGGGTGGCTCGTGACATCTTGTCCACCGAGGCCGTGCATTGTAGTCGCGAGAAGCGTCTGGATGATTTGCAAGGTATTTTGGCCGAGTTATTTCGTTAAAGTAGTAGGATTAAATCAGAGCTGACAAAAAAACACGCTTCTGAAAACGTAAAAGAAAGGCAAGTATGTCTCAACCCCTTCACTTAACCACGGCTGACTTTGATCAGACCATGCAAAACGCCGGCGATAAACCGGTCTTGGTTGACTTT
>CAZIBX010000096.1:532-2904 GCA_964537615.1 uncultured Pseudomonadales bacterium | reverse complement strand
CAAAATTTGTACCATATCCCCAACCAGCCCGGTCATGATCCGACGTGATTCTGATAATTTATCTGGATTGGAAGTAGCAAAAATCAACTTAATCATCAACTACCACCGCCCATCAAACCGGACAGACCGCCGGTCATGCTTTGCAGTTTTTTGGCCGCCATTTCTTGAGATTTTTTGATAGCTTCATTTAAAGCATCGATGGCAGCCGGACTGGAAATGCCCTGGACACTGAACTGTTTAATTTTTTGATCACCAGAAATCACCACCACAATATCACTTTTTTCTACTCTGACTTCTTCTTTGGCCAGATCGTCTTGCATTTGCTTGGCTTGTTGGCGTAGTTTATTCAGATCACCCAAGGCCTTGAATGGATTGTTCATATTGGTCCTTAAATACTTGTTGACGGAAATTGTACTAGGAAAGTAACTCGGAAGCAATCTCTGTTAGTGGTCTATCCGTCAATGTGTCAGGAGTTGAGTCGGATTGAGATGGGACAGCTGGTGTGGTCAGCATCACAGTCAGCTCTGGCAAGGATAAATCAAGGGCGGCTGCTGCTTCCAGAGCCAGCTGTTTGAACTTGGGTAAGTTAAGTTGTTGCTGATGAAATTTGTAGTAGACGTGCAGTTGAAGCACGCGGTCATTTTGCAAAATAGGTTTGGCCGAGCGCATGAAAGCAGCCAAACTGGAGTTGCGGCTGGACACTTGTTGTAAAAAATCTTCCCACCGTTCCAGTAACTTGGTGGCTGATGCATCGATGGCTGGCAAGTCAGTAGTTTTTTGTGTGACTTGATCAGAAGTTTCCGGTAAACTGGTGGGAGTGGGTGCAACTTGTCGTGGCGAACTGCCGGATTTCTGACCTGACCGGTCTATTAAGTCCAAACAAAGCAGTTCCAGTCGAAGCAAGGGGATAGGTGAGGGTAGTATTAAATCTGGTTGTAAAAAAGCATTAAGTAAAAATTGACAAACTTTGGCAGTTAAGGGTAGAGATTGGGGCAAATCGTTTCTGATTTCTACCAGTGTGGTGTGTAGTAACCTGATCAATTGACCGATAAATTTTTTGTCATCAACCGCTTGTTGACGCAGAGTTTGAATTAAATCTAACAATTGAGTTGATTTTTTTTGCACCAAAAACTCCAACAACTGTTTGGCTTGAGTTTCAAATAAAGGACTGACCACCTCTTCCACCAATTTTTGAGTAATGGTCTGGCCACTTTGGGCACACAGCTCCAAATACTTGAGTCCGTCCCGGAAACTACCGTCGGCATAACGACAGATTAAGTCCAGCGCTTCTGGCTCGATGGTGACTTTTTCCAGCTCCACTACTCGCTTGATAGCAGTGGCAATTTCGGCCGGTGTGGCTTTATGAAACTCGATAATTTGACAGCGTGATTTGATAGTGTCTGGAATTTTGTCCGGTTCAGTCGTGGCCAAAATGAAGACAGTATGAGCCGGTGGTTCTTCCAGTAGTTTGAGTAGAGCATTAAATGCCTGGGTAGTCAACATGTGAGCTTCATCCAGAATGTAAACTGCCATCACTCCATCCGTAGGTGGGAGTTGAGCTCTTTCTTTCAGCAGGCGGATATCATCAATCCCTCGATTGCTGGCAGCGTCCATTTCCTGCACGCAGTAACTTTGACCCCGCAAAATACTGGCTACCATGGGTTCTTTTGCATCTGGTTCATGAAAAGAACTGAGTGATTTGGTTTTGATTTGGCCTTTTTTTAAATATGTATTTGTGACGGCTTGAGCGTTATGAGCCGAATTGAGTGTCGCTGCCAAAAGTCGAGCCGTACTTGTTTTACCCGTCCCTTTGGGGCCGGTAAACAGCATAACTTGAGGAAAGTATCCTTGTTTAATAAAGTTGAGAAAATTATTTTTGACTCGAGTCAGGTGCAACTGACTAAACTGTTGGGGTCGGTAGATAGTGGGCCAAGACATACTAGTCGTGATGAAAACCCAGTAAGTGCAACAAACTGTGTTCGAGATAAAAAATAATTTGTGTGTCCACCAGCTTACCATATCTTCTGGCTGCAGCTACAGCCGCCGGAAAAGAAATCACGATATCACCCAGGTGAGGAGCGATGTTGGGGGGGAGGGGTACGTCATCAAGTTGATGGCGTTCATGCTGGGGGAAAGACAGAACATCGGTATCACCTTCATGTTTTAAGCTGGATTGGTTAAGTTGACGCATTTTTCTGGTTCCGACGATAGAAACATCGACTTGGGCTTGATTGATGCGGTGTTGAGCCAGTACTTGATTAACCGTGTCTCTGATCAAACGTCTGTTAACAGGATAGTGTGAGCCAACAAAAAGATTAACCTGGATCATATACTCATTCTGCTGTCAGCAAGTCTACTCGTCTGTGGTTGAG
>CAZIBX010000096.1:0-520 GCA_964537615.1 uncultured Pseudomonadales bacterium | reverse complement strand
AATTTTTTAGATTGTCAATTTGATTGAGCCGGGCTGTAAATTTGGGTTGTTGTCATCACTGTTGATCAAAAACAACACGACCCTACCTAGAGTAGTGATCTGCCAAACTTGAGCGCTAGCAATCAGTTCTGGCGTACCGCCCGATGTGGGGTGAGATGGTGAGGGTGGCCACCAACCGATACATCTGGCTACCACCAACTTCATGCAAAAGGGATTGATCACCAAAATCAGTTGTTTTTTGAACTCGGTTATTATTCTGTCTCTGCTCGAAGACCAGTCTGCCAGTAAATGAAGTGGTAAGTACACGCCATATTCTTCATCTATTGTTTCAAAAGCGGGGCCTGCCATTGACTGTGGGGTCAACCAACCAAAAAAACTTCTATCTCGACTCATACCCGCTTCCAGTCTATTAACGTGTTGAGACAAACTGTCTTCTGGCATTCTTTTGATATGAGGCATGGCACTCATCACAGTTTGAAAAATCGGCAAAGACAGATTGGGGGTTTGACTGCTGACGTTG
>CAZIBX010000095.1:0-2904 GCA_964537615.1 uncultured Pseudomonadales bacterium | reverse complement strand
AATCTACACCAAACTGGTTAAACTTAACGGGCAGGTGAGGAGCGGATTGAGCCCCGTCAACCAAAACTTTGGCATCTACTTGATGAGCTGATTTAACAATTCTGGTTAAATCGTTGACTGTGCCCAAGGCGTTGGAGACATGACAAACCGCAACTAGTTTGACTTGCTGGTTTAAGCTTTTGTCTAACCAATCATAATCCAGCCGGCCATCGGATAAAACCGGCACCAACTTCAACTCTGCTCCGGTCCGCTTACAGACTTCCTGCCACACCACCAAGTTGGAGTGATGCTCCATCAGGGTAGCGATGATGACATCACCAGACTTTAAATGATGATCGGCCCAGCCGTAGGCCACTCCGTTGATGGCTTCGGTGGTGTTTCTGGTCAAAATCAACTCGCTGTCTTGAGCCCCAAAAAATCCGGCAATACTCTCCCTGGCTTCAACTAAAGTTTGAGTGCTTTTTTCAGACAACTGATGCACGCCACGGTGAACGTTGGCGTTGGCGGTTTGATAATAGTTGGTGATAGCGTCCAAGACTACCTGGGGCTTTTGGCTGGTAGCCGCACTGTCTAAGTAGACCAAATTCTTACGGTTTTTGGCGATCAGAGGAAAAGCGTTGCCGACTTGAAGCGGGTCAAACATTATGGGTATTGTACCGCAATACAAAGCGTCAAATGGGTGACTTTGACTGTCAAACTTAATTTACAGCTTGAACCAATGAATATCGCACGATACTTTCCGGAATAGAAAGGTAATCGTGAAAGTAGGTCAATCCACAAGAATTAGACGAAATATTGAGATGTTTTCTCAAAATAGCCAGTATGATTGGCTGATGAAAACACTTGAGAATTCACTGCAATTTGACAAATCAGACCCTGCTAAATTTAGACTCCATGTTTTGGAGCACTACTACAAGTATGGGTGGAAACCAACCATTGAAGCGTTCAGGGTGGGTAAATCCACTCTATATGATTGGAAGAGACAATATGAGGAGTCTGGAAAGGCGTTGTTATCATTAGTGCCTAAAAAGACACGCCCTAAACAAGTCAGGCAAATGACCACTGATTGGAGAATTGTTCAGTTTATTAGTGAATTTAGAAAACAACATGGCAATATTGGAGAAAGAAAACTTAAAATATTTCTTGATGAATATGCCGAAGAACTAGATTTACCCTTAATCAGTAGTCGAACCATATCCAAAGTTATCAAGCGCAAAAATCTATACTTTAATTCACTCAAGAAACCTAAAAGAAAACACAAGTTCTCTCAAGATAGAAGCAGAAAATCACCCAAAGTCACCAAACCAGGATATGTAGAGATGGATAGTGTGGTGGTTTATATTGACAATATTCGACACAACTTTATGTGTTGCATTGATATCTACACCAAGTTTGCTCATGTCAGGAAAGTTAAAACTCTTTCAAGCAAACAGGCACGATTAACCTTTCAAGAATTCCAACAGCTTTTACCCCACCAAGTTCACACAGTCCAAACAGACAATGGCTCCGAGTTTTTTAAAATCTTTCACCAATACTTAGATGAGCAAGGGATTAAACATCAATTTATCTACCCCAAATCACCCAAGATTAACGGTGTTGTTGAGAGATTCAACAGAACTGTCCAAGAAGAATTTATCAACAGAAATGATGAGATCTACTTTGATTCAGAAGCTTTTCAAGTTAAACTATCTGGGTACTTAAATTGGTATAACTACAAACGACCACATGCGTCATTGGGATATCTATCTCCAATGCAATTTATTAACAATAGTTATTTCGAAAAGTATGTGCGATTAACACCAATTCCTTTAACTCACTTTCGTGTAAATCAACTCTCCATTCATCGTCTGTGACATCTAGATCACCTGCTAATTGTGCATAAAAGTCAAAGTTGTTTACCTCTCTAAAAGACGACAACAATCTGATCGCACCAAGAACAATTGCCGCTGCTATAGCGTGTGCGGGTGGAATGCTTGTAAATAGTAATTGAGCTGTTTCAAGATCAATATTTCCACCTGACTGAACCTGTTCTATGAAATCAAAAACTGTATTCATTAGTAATTTCAATTCATCATATTTAATACTAATTGATGGAGGCAAAACTGCTCTAAACGCAACTTCCACGGGTAACACTGCCATTTTCAAACGTTCAAGCAGATCTCTTGTGCCATTAAACTTAACGTGAGTTGCAATAGCAACGCTTAAACTGTGGATTTGCCATTCCAGTTCAGAACAATCGGTTGATTCGCCACTTACTAAACTTGCAAGAAATTCATCAGCAAGTCTCAATACACCCTGACTCGTACCTTCAGATTGAGTCGTACCACTAATTTGCTTTTTGGGTAAACATAGGTCGCAACTATAATCTATCAGCAACGCCAACTGTTTTCTTTTTTCTTTTACTTCTTCTAGTAATAAGCCTTTCCTTTCTTCATCGGTCAATTGATCTTCAGCGTTTTCTCTTGTTTTTTTCATATTGTAGGTGTATCTATTTATCTGGTTTCTGATTATAGTTTTTACTATTAATTAGTCAATAGCAAAGAATTGAGTGCTTCAAGACAATTTCAACCCATCAATGCCCCGACACTAAAAACCCCTCTACTAATAGTTCTTCCGCCTTTATTCGATCCAAGCCCCGACTCATCAAATAAAAAATTTCATTTTCCGGCAGGGGTGCGATGCTGGCAGCGTGAGAACAGGATACGGCGTCACTGTCGATTTCTAGTTCCGGCAAAGCGATAGCGCTGGCTTGATCAGACAACAGTAAAATTCTTTCTTTCAAAAACGACTGGGTATCGGGACAATTTTTGGCGATCACGATTTTGCCGTATATTTCCAAATTAGATTGGTCGCGAGCGATACCCTTGAGGGTAGTGGTGGCTCGGGTATGAGGAGCTTGATGTC
>CAZIBX010000094.1:0-2928 GCA_964537615.1 uncultured Pseudomonadales bacterium | reverse complement strand
GTTACCGAGGACTGCGTCACATCGCCAAGTTGCCAGCCAGAGGTCAGCGTACCAGAACCAATGGCCGGACAGCCAGAGGTGGTGGTCGCCGCAGAACTGTGGGCTCGTTGAGCAAAGAACAGGCCGCCAAGCTGGAAACACCAGCTGATGCCAAATCAGCCAAAACCGAATAAACTATGCCTAAAGCCGTTTCTTCTTCCACCAAAGCCAAAAAGACCACCCGCAGTATTCCGCGTGGCCGACTTTACGTTACCGCTACCTTTAACAGTACTTTGGCTAGTATTACTGACGATCAGGGTAACGTGGTATGTTGGTCGACAGCCGGTGAATCAGGTTTTTCTGGTTCCCGCAAATCCACGCCTTACGCCGCTACTATTACTTTGGAAAACGCTATCGCCAAAGCCAGATCTGTTGGCATGAACGAGATGGCGGTTTATATCAAAGGTCCAGGTCCGGGTAGAGATGTAGCCCTGCGGGTGCTTAAAGCTCAAGGTATTAAAATTAATCAGATCGCTGATATGACGCCCCTACCTCATAACGGTACTCGGCCTAGGAAAGCCAAACACAACAAATAAAATATATGTCAAGATACATCGGACCCAAAAACAAATTATCCCGCGCTGTAGGCGAAGACCTAGGCCTGAAGCGGAGTGGTTTGAAGTTGGCACGCCGACTATCAGTTCGGCCGGGTCAACACGGCGTCAAAGGTCGTCGCAAAGTGTCTGATTTTGGCACCCAACAGCGGGAAAAACAAAAAGTCAGATTTATGTATGGTATTGGCGAGCGTCAACTGCGGGCTATTTATCAAGAAGCCAGTAAAAGTTTAACCGCCACTGGTAGTACTATGCTGACTTTGTTGGAACGTCGATTGGATAATGTAGTGTTTCGATTGGGCTTTGCTCCCACCCGAGCCGCGGCTCGTCAGATGGTAGGCCATGGTCACGTCATGGTCAATCAGAAAACCGTGTCTATCCCCTCGTATCGAGTTAAACGCGATGACCTGATTACTCTGGCTCCTACCGCGACTAAGATTCCGGTGGTCAAAGAAATGCTGGCCGATCTATCTACGGCCCCTGCCTGGTTTGAGCGCAAACAAGGCGTGGCCAAAGTCGTCAGATTTCCCTTGCGCTCCGATTTGCAAGAACCGATA
Organism: uncultured Pseudomonadales bacterium; assembly: GCA_964537615.1. Taxonomy (GTDB): domain Bacteria; phylum Patescibacteriota; class Microgenomatia; order UBA1400; family PJMF01; genus CAZIBX01. The sequence continues at coordinate 1,778 of CAZIBX010000094.1, read as the reverse complement.
GCAGAACAACTAGTAGTTGAGTTTTATAGTCGTTAATAGAAAGACAAACCAAAAAATTATTAAAAATATTCCTGACACAGATTTCTTCACCAAGACACAGTCCGCAGTGAAGAGAGGAGAAACGGGAAAGGAGAGATATGCAAGTAACACAAGACATGTTGGTGGCCCAGTCATCTTTTCGGATAGAAGAGATAGAGTCTTCCGGCAACCAGGGCGTAGTGGTGGTCGAACCACTTGAGCAAGGATACGGTCATACTTTAGGTAATGCTTTGCGCCGAGTCATGTTGAGCTCTTTACCAGGTGCGGCTATCACCAGTGTTAAGTTTGATGGTGTTGATCACCAATTTAGCACTATTACTGGTGTGACAGAGGACGTATTGGAACTGTGTTTGAACCTGAAACTGATCAGAATCAAAGCTGACACCCAGACTGCCGGTACTCTGCGCCTGGAGGTTAAGGGACCCAAGGTGGTGACTGGAGCCGACATCGAGTCAGAAGCTGGTTTTAGTGTAGTTAACCCCGACCAGCACATCGCTACTTTGAGCAAGGGAGCTCAACTCAAGATCGAGATGAGTGTTGAAGTCGGCATCGGTTATCGTCAAGCCAAAGACCAACAAACTACCACTGTGGGTGAAATTATGCTGGACGCTTTATTTTCACCGGTAGTGCAGGTTTCCTACAGTGTGGAAGCCACACGGGTGGGTCGACGGACTGATTTTGACAAGTTAATGTTGAAAGTTACCACTGACGGTAGTGTCACACCACTGCAAGCTGCCCAGAATGCGGCCTCGATTTTAACCGCTCAATTTTCCCAAATTGTTAACCCTGTGGTTCAGGTGACAGCTCAAGATGCAACCCCAGCCATTCCGGCCGGTGAACAAGAAGTTCTGCGCCTGACAGTAGAAGAACTTGATCTGCCCACCAGAATCGCCAACGCTTTGCGCAAGGGCGGTTACGACACAGTTGGGACCCTGCAGGGAGCCAAAAAAGGCGTAGTAGCCAAGGTGAAAAACCTAGGCGACAAAAGCGTCGAGCTGATCGCCGATGCTTTGGCCAAAAAGGGTGTTTATTTATCTGAATAACACAAGACCATCACATGAGACACCGCTCTTATAATCCCAAATTTAGCCGTCACACCAATGCTCGCAAAGGATTGTTTCGTGGTCTGGCAGAGTCCTTGTTTGAACATGGTTTCATCGTGACGACAGCAGATAAAGCCGCTGTGGTGAAACGTTTGGCTGATAAGTTGATCACCAATGGCAAAAAAACTGGGTTGTCATCTCGTCGCTTAAATGCTCAATTTTTTGGGCAACGTCAGAGTGCCAACGCGATCGTGGATAAGTGGGTGCCGCTGTTTAAGGATCGTCATAGTGGTTATACCAAACTGGACTTGGTGGGTCGTCGGCGGGGAGATAATACTTTGATGGTCAAGTTGAGTTTGGCTGTAGCCATGACCACAGATGTTAAGACCGATAAACCAGAGTTATCAACTGACAAAAAGACCAAATCCAAACCAGTTCTGGAAACCAAAAAGGAATCGGTTAAACCGGAGTCGGAGTCCACTGTGCGTCAAGTCGTACCCAAAGTCGTCGGTAGCCAAGTAGCTAAGGGGAGTTTGACAGCTCGACCTATGGCCGCCGCCGTCAAAAGACCACAAGCTAAGGGTTAAAAAATATGCAAAAAACTTTCATGCAAAAACCCCTGGACGTGAAGCGCACTTGGCACCTACTGGATTGTCGAGGTCAGGTTTTGGGTAAATTGGCGGTGAAAGCAGCTTT
>CAZIBX010000093.1:0-3016 GCA_964537615.1 uncultured Pseudomonadales bacterium | reverse complement strand
ATACTTCTCACAATTATAAATTTACTGATACTGCCGACAAGTTTTATATTTTCATTTCATGGTTATATTACTAGCGAGCAAACTCTATGAAAGTTTCTAAACCTAGTTTTTCTGGAGAGAGAGCGGTAGAAGAAAATACTGATTTATATAAAATCAGTTGTGCCAGATATGAATTTGCCAAAAAATACGTTAAACCCAACTTTAAAATATTGGATTATGCCTGCGGCAATGGTTATGGAGCTCAAATAATTCAAAATCCAATTAATAAAAGTCGTTATTTTGGTATCGATATTAGTCATCAAGCAATTGCTGGAGCTGTCCAAAAATATAGTAATCAAAATAACGAATTTATTTTAATCGATGGTTATGAAAAAGTGCAAAAGTTAAAAAATAGAATAAATCTGGTTTTAGCATTTGAAACTATAGAACATATTAAATACATAGACAAATACATAGAGAATATAAAGTTCTATGTCAAAAACAAATCAACCATTGTACTGTCAACACCAAATAATTATAAGAGAATACATCCACCGAATAATAAATTTCACGTTAAGGAATACCATATAGAAGATATCTACCAGATATTAAAAATTGCCTTCCCAAATAAAAAAATTCACACATATGGTCAAATTAAAAGTGGAATAAAAAGTAATCAATCAAATTTTAATAGATGGACGATAAGAATATTTTACAAATTAATTTTAAATATTATATATACCATTGACTACAAGTATTTAAAAATACTACGCAGAATCAATCAAACAGATATATACAAGTTCTTCGGAAGAAAACAATGGCTGTCTTCTAGCCCTATTCCCTACAAAATAAAACTTGAGCCTTCTTATATGCACCCACAAATCTCAATCTTTGTAATTAGTGATAAATAGTATGAAAAAAATTCTTATTACTGGCTCGGCTGGACTGATCGGCTCTGAAGCAGTCAGATATTTCGCCAAAAAAAGTGGCAGATTATCGGGATCGATAACAACATGAGGGAGTATTTTTTTGGCAAAGAAGCCTCAACCGCTTGGAATAAAAAGCGCTTGCAAAAAATGCTGGGTGAACAGTACCGTCACTATCAAGTTGATATCCGAGACGAAGTGAAAATCAGAAGAATTTTCAAAAATCAAAAAAGTTTTGATCTGATTCTACATACCGCAGCTCAACCCTCTCATGACTGGGCAGTTAAAGAGCCAAGTACTGATTTCACTGTCAATGCTATGGGCACACTTAATATGCTGGAGAACTGTCGTCTCTACTCTCCAGAGAGCGTGTTTATCTTCACTTCTACCAATAAAGTTTACGGTGAACGACCCAATAAACTACCACTGATCGAGAAAAAGACCCGTTTTGAGTTACCCAGGAAGCACAAGTACTATCAGGGCATTGATGAAAGCATGAGCATAGACAATACCAAACGGACTATTTTTGGCGTTTCCAAAACAGCAGCTGATCTGATGGTGCAGGAATACGGCAAGTACTTTGGTCTAAAAACTGGTGTTTTTCGTGGAGGATGTCTGACCGGACCAGCTCACAGTGGCACCAAACTGCATGGTTTTTTGGCTTATTTAGTCAAATGTATCGCCGAGGGTATCCCCTACACTATCATGGGCTATAAAGGCAAGCAGGTGAGAGATAATATCCACAGTTACGATCTAGTCAATATGTTTTGGCATTTTTATCAAAATCCTCGATTGGGCCAAGTTTACAATGTGGGTGGCGGTCGTCACTCCAACGTTTCTATTTTGGAAGCTATTGAAAAAATAGAGCGTCTAATTGGTAAAAAAGGCATGTTTAAGTATGACAAAGACAACAAAATAGGTGATCATATTTGGTATGTTAGTAACATTGCTAAATTCCGACGCGACTTTCCCCAGTGGCAATACAAGTATGATATCGATATGATCTTAAAAGAAATTTGTAACAGTGGTCACTTCAAGGTCTGATGCAATACAAAAGAATACTTATCACTGGTGGAGCGGGTTTTGTCGGATCCAACCTGGCCCTTAAGTTGAAAACCCGTTATCCGGCTTGTCAAGTGGTGGTGCTAGATAACCTGAAGAGACGAGGTAGCGAACTCAACTTACCCAGATTGGCTGAAAAACAAATTGAGTTTGTCCACGGTGAGTCAGGAACAAAGAAGATCTGCTTTTTTTGACCAATATCGATTTGATTATCGAGTGTTCAGCCGAACCATCTGTTTTGGCCGGTACAGTAGGAAGTCCGGACTATTTAATTAATACCAATCTAGTGGGGGCTATTAATTGTTTGGAACTGGCTCGTCTCAATAAATCTGATTTTATATTTTTATCCACCAGCCGGGTCTATCCTATCGAGTATCTTGAGAGCTTGTCTTATACAGAAACCGAAACCAGGTTTGAGTTGAGTGATAAACAAAGTATCCTGGGAGCATCCAAGCATGGTATAGCTGAAAACTTTCCTATCGATAAGTTCAGATCACTTTATGGTACCACCAAACTGGCTGCCGAGTACTTTTTGCAGGAATACATGACTGCTTTTGGTATCAATGGAGTGGTTAATCGGTGTGGCGTCATCACTGGGCCTTGGCAGTTTGGCAAAGTCGATCAGGGTGTGTTTGTTTATTGGTTGGCTAGTCATTACTTCCGGAAAGAGCTCAAGTATATCGGTTATGGTGGAACGGGCAAACAAGTCAGAGACTTCATGCACATAGATGATTTGTTTGAGGCGATTGATATTCAAATCAATAATATGAACAAATATAAAAACCAAACATATAATTTGGGCGGTGGGCATCAAAACTCATTATCTTTGGCTGAACTGACCAATCATTGTCAGATCATAACTGACAGTAAAGTCAAAATCCAAGGTATTAAAAATAACAGACCAAACGACATCAGAATTTATATTACTGATAGTACGAAGTTTCAACGCATGAGTGGCTGGCGGTGTCGGAAAAACTCTCAAGACACAATACTGGACATCTTCAACTGGATTAGTCAAAATGAGAACTCACTCAAAATGGTTTTGGTAT
>CAZIBX010000092.1:0-3091 GCA_964537615.1 uncultured Pseudomonadales bacterium | reverse complement strand
ATATCCGGCCCAGTTTACTCTGGTAGCCGCCGCCAATCCCTGTCCTTGTGGTTACTACGGCTCTAGTCAAAAAGACTGTCGTTGTTCACCGGCTGATCGCTACAGATACTTGGCTCGGCTATCCGGCCCCATCATGGATCGAGTCGACTTGGTGGTCCGGGTAGCTGAAGTCCCCCTAAATCAGCTTCAAACCAAACCCGGCCAAGCAGAGACCTCTGACTCCGTCCGCAACCGAGTGATAGTGGCTAGAGACAAACAACACAGTCGTTATCACTTGTGGACTACTTCACTCAACAGCCGGCTACAACCCAGCGATATGACTGACTTGATCACTCCCACTCCTCAAGCTTATGATCTGCTACATCAGGCCTGCCAACGTTACGGTGTGTCGGCTCGAGGTTATTTCAAAATTATCAAGGTGGCTCAAACTATCGCCGATCTGGCCGGAACTAGCCAAATTGATGTGGCGCACATGGCGGAAAGTTTGGCCTACAAACAACTCTCTCTTGTCTAAATTCCAGTTCAGGGCACAATAAAAGTATGAAACGGTGGCAAGAGTTAATTTTGGGTGGCATAGTTCTGGCAGGTATTTGCGGCCTGATTTGGTTAGTTGGTATGAAGTGGGGCTGGTCACCATCCACGCCCGCCAATCAAGCACCAATCGTATCAAACCACCCACCAGAAGAAAAAGTGTCTTTGTCAGAGCTTTACCGATTGATTAATGCTCTGCGGGCAGACAACCAACTACCACCTCTGAAAATCGACCGGCGACTGGAACAGAGCGCCGCTACCAAGTTAAAACTGATGTTGTCTGAAGCCAAATTTGATCATTATGATCAAAACAACCAACCCAACTGGTCATTTTTGACTCAAGCCAACTACGACTATCAGTCGGCAGGAGAAAATCTGGCTTTCAGCGGTCAAAGCGCCTGGCAAGTTTTCTCGGCTTGGCAGACCAGTGCGTCACACAGCGCTCAACTCCTGAAACCAGACTATCTGGATATGGGAGCAGCTCTGTCTTGCCTAGACAGGACCGACCAACCCCCATCATCACTGGGCTGTGTAGTAGTTTTACACTTAGCCAAAGAAAAATAGTTTTTAACTCAAAATCTGATACAGCATGATGAGACTACCCACCGCCACAGCGTAATAGCCAAACCAGCGCAGGGTAGCTTTGTGCAAAACCAAGGAAAAAATTTTCAAGCTGGCAACTCCGCCTATCAGAGCCATAAACATGCCTAGCAAGTAAGGCGGGCTGATGAAGTCAGATAAATTACCCGCCCCGTGACTAATCAGCTCAAACACCATAGCCCCCATGATGGCCGGCACTGACAGTAAAAAAGACAGCCGGAAGGCCAACTGCCGATCCAAACCCAGTCCTACCCCAGTAGCTACTGTTGACCCAGACCTAGAAATGCCGGGAATAATTGCCACGGCTTGAGCTACACCCACCCAAAATACTTGTTTGAGAGAAACTGGCAAAACCGATCTGTTCTTGATGGACTTGGAAGTGACTGACTGACGTAGTCGCCCATCTACCCAGATATTAATCAAACCCGTCATAACTAGGGTTAAAGCTGCAAAAAATAATGAGGCAAACATGGCCTCAATTTGATCATTAAAAAGTAGAGCTACCACTACCGCCGGCAGAGTACCCACTGCCAGCAACCATAAATCCCGCAGTCGCAATTTAACAATTTCCCGCCAAAAAAAGATGATCACTGCAATCAAAGTTGCCACATGTATGGAAACGATAAAAGCCAGTGGCTGATCAACTCCACCGATAAATTTATCAAAAAATATCAAGTGAGCAGAGCTAGAAATAGGCAAAAACTCGGTTAAACCTTGAACCAGGCCTAAGATAATAGCTTCCCAGATTGACATCGGGCCACTTAATCCTGTTTAGTTCTTTTGTACCAATCGGACAACATGTCTTTAATCATGTGCTGACTGCCCAAACCGATAGCCAGTCCTACTGCCAGAGCAAAAGTGGCCACAAAACCCATAAATATGATCAAAATAAAGTCGCGGGCGATACCAAGTTCAGATAAGACCATCATGACTGTTAAGACCAGTACGCCATAACTGGCTGTCTTGCTGACCAACAAAGTACTGCGACCAGTGATGTGTTTGAGTGATGTTTTGACAAAACTTTCTACCAGTCCAGCCCCGATCAAGCCAGCCACCAATACCGCCCCGGCACTTAATACAGCCGGCATCAAATTAAAAACCCTCTCCATCAGAAAAACCAGAGGAGACAGGCCAGCCACAGACACCGCGATATAAATTACCAGAATCAAAAAAGCCCAGTACACTAGGGTTCCGATCACGCTTTCTATCCTCTGATCCAAACCGGTCTGGTCCATAAAGTCAGACATGGGGGTTTTATCGATTACTCCTCTCATCTTGATGGCTTGCAAAAATTTAATCACCGCTTGGCGCAAGTGTTTAGCCAAAAAAGCACCGGCCAAAAGTACACCGATGGCCAGTAAAAACTTAGGCAAAGAAGTCAGAAAAAAAGAAACTGCCAGTGAACCATAATCGGTGGATAAAAAAGATGAGTTAAACATATCGACCCTTAACTCTAATAACTAGCCGTAAGTATAGCAGGCGCAGACAGGCTTGACAAAGAAGAAGAAAAAATCAGACCGCCTGGGCCATAAGCCGGATTCTGTGTTTGAAGATCATGATCTATCTATGCCCGCGTCATTATCACCAAAAAAGCCAGTGCTGACATTGTGGTGAAGTTCGTCGGTTGCAGCGGGGAGGATTGCCCGTTTCACCCCCGATAAATCGGGGCTCGTCTCTGTTGCTCTGACTGTCATCAAACCTTGCGGCTTGATCCCCAACCTTTCGGCTGGCACCCTGCACTCTGCTGTCCGGACTTTCCTCCCAAATTTTAATAAAAAAATTTGGGCCATGATCTGACCCAGACGGTCTGACCGACTACTTTACTCCAAAGATAATAAAAAATCAAATTTAGCGCGATGCGAAAAACGAAATTACTCGTCTGCGGAAAAAGTGCTGATAAGTCACCCGTAGCACCAAGTAACTAGGAATAGCCAAAACTGCTCCGGCCGCGCCAGCTAAG
>CAZIBX010000091.1:0-3124 GCA_964537615.1 uncultured Pseudomonadales bacterium | reverse complement strand
CTCACATCAACGGGGCAGGAGTGATTGTTCATTTGGGTAGTCACCAAGGTCGGGGTTTTGACAGCGTGAAAGATCAGGTCGCAGCAGAGTTGGTTAAGTTACTGCAAACTACACCGGACAATAGTCGATTGTTGATCGAGAATGCGGCTAGTAGAAATGGCAAAATCGGTGGTGATCTAGCAGAAATTGCCTTCTTAATTCAGACAGTTGACGCTCAACTGGGCGCGATGGCCAAGAAACGTTTGGGCTGGTGCTATGACACCTGTCATGGTTTCGCGGCCGGGTATCAGTTGCCCCAGGTTTTGTCAGTCATGGATCAACTGGGTTTAATTGATTGGCTGGGGTGCATTCATGTCAACGATAGTCGCGATCCTTTTTCTAGCAATCGAGACCGGCATGCCAACTTGGGAACTGGATATCTTAATCCTGAAGAATTAAAAAGTATTCTCAACTCACCGATTTTGGCCAAAATACCTTTTATTCTGGAAGTACCTGGGTTTGCTGGCGAGGGGCCGGATGCAGAAAATGTAGAGATTTTGCGGGAGATGCTGGAGTGAACAGTAAAACAAGCATAACTTTTTCCTGATATGACCAAAGAGCGTCCCAGAAGAAATCTGGCTGAACATCCAAATCGATCACTATCTGATCTTTGGGTTTTCCGAAAAATAATGGACAGGACAAGAGGCAAATATTGGTTTTGCGAAAATAATCTTGATGAACAGTTGCCCTCATTTACTACCGTTTTATCAAAAGCGTACCAAGTCAAACCAGAATTAGATAGTCAAGGAGATTACTACTTTATCAACCAGATTGATTTTGGTGGTCTATCATATTTAAAAACGCGGATCAGAACTCTGAAAAAAGGTGTTGCGGGTGGACCAACAATTATTGTAATTCCTGGCTATGGTAGTGTTTCCCAGCTTGTAACGACGCCGTATTTAACCGCTTTAGAAGGGTTAGATGACTGTAGGGTCTTAGGCATAGAAGTTTTTCATGGTCTTAGTGAAGTTGATCGAGTTAAAGTTGGTTCCAGTGTACAAAATCTGCAAATGGCTTTCGCGAGCGCCATGGTAGCTTGTGACTACGCGGTGCGAATGGCTCATAGCCAGAGTTCTCCAGTATTAGTTTTGGGGCAATCATTTGGAGCCAAAGCCATTAACGCTATGCTAAATATGGTTGGTTCGTCAGTGCCTTTTGACTTGGCCGAAGCATATGTCGCGATTGAGGGAGGTAGATTTGATCAAACTTTCACTGGCCCCGCCTATTTGCGCCACATGGTCGATCCAGGCATTGTAAATCATCCAGCAATAGCTAATGGTTCTGTTTTTCCTGATCAAGCGCCTACGTTACCAATTCACCCAGGGACTCACGTCACTGCAGTGATTAATCCCCAAGACGATGTGGCTTTGGGTCAGACATCTTGTTGGGCAGGAACTGATAAGACACTGGAAATCAAAGGTCTGAAATCAAGGTCTCACCTGACAGCTCCGATGATCAATGTATTCAAAATCAGAAGAGTTATAGCGGACGCGATGCAAAATTTAAGAGCTTAAAGTGGTGTCGGCGCCAGGATTTAACCACCAAATACCCATAGCCAAACCCCAAATCGCCCACCAAAGTATAACCATAAAATGGCAGGGCTAGGGTATAACACCAGACCAGACCTGACAGGTTATGAGGATACCAGTACCAGAAAGATCCGAAGTTAGAGAGTAGGAAAAACCCCAAAGACGCCAGTGGCAACAAGGCCAGCGAGTAGCGCAACCGCAACTTTTTGGCTACCGCTCCCAGTAATGGGTAACAAGCGAAACCAGCCCAGGTGAACCAGAAACCTTTATATAAACCACCGACCCAAAAATCAAACGCTACGATAGTAGTGAAATAAATCAGGCCATGACCAAAAAAACCAAAACTGCCCAGGGGAGATATATTGGTCGGTAGTAAGTTGAGCCGGCTGGCAAAAATCGCCAGTCCAGCCAGAATTTTATTTTTCATGATTATTTTGCGTCCATCGCTTCAGAGCCACTCACCGGTTCATAGACAAAACGGACTGTATCACCAGCGTTCAAGTTTGTTTGGTCGGCGGCTTGTTTGGCATACTCGCCATTGACATAAAACGCCCAGTAATTCTTTTCGTCCGCCATCAGACCATCGATGCCGGTGATCAGGGTACCAAAGCCGTATTCTTTGACCTCGATAATATTGTTTTGTTTTAATAAATCCAAGGCAGTCTGACCAGACTGCGTGGCGATATATTCAAACTCTTTGGCAAAAGGAATCACGTCAAGTTCAGTTGGAGCCAAGTCAACAGTTGTGTCTTGGCTAGTAGGTTGACCAGCCGGTTTTAACTGGGACATCAAAGGGCCGGCATAAGCCACGATACCGACAGTGACTACGACAACACCAAGCAGGGCTATCAGATTTTTTTTCATATTAGTCACGATCCTATCACGACAAATCCCAAAAAGTTAGTCACTGATTTTGGGCTATAATCCAGTCATGTATTTATTTGATGGCAAAGAGTTTGCTCACCAACTGGAAATGCAGTTGGGGCGTGATTTGACCACACTCAAACAATCAAAAAAATTGATTCCCAGTATTCACTCCATTGTTTTTAATCAGGACAATGGGGGACTGCTCTATGCTCGACTCAAAGCCGAAGCCGCTGCCCGAGTGGGGATGAAATATACACAACATAAATATAACTATACAGACGACAAAAAATTAATTATTGATCACATAAAAAAACTGAACTTCGATCCTGAATGTACTGCCATTTTGATCCAAAAACCCCGACGGCGAGAGTGGGTCAACTTGACTGGTCGTCAACCAGCTGAATTTGGTAGTTGGTGGCGTGATCTGGTCACATCCATCAACCCAGCCAAGGATGTAGATGGACTGGTCGCTGATTATTCCAGGTTAAAGATTTGGCCGGCCACCGCTTGGGCAGTTTGGTTAATTATGAATCAAGCCAGTCAAATATTGAACCGACCACTGACCCAGGAAAAAATCGCTATAGTTGGTGCCTCTGATTTGTTGGGTTTGCCTCTACATGCTTTACTGATAAGCCAAACTATGGTGGCGCAACTTTTAACTCACCAAGATTTTGATGACTTGGTAAATA
>CAZIBX010000090.1:0-3126 GCA_964537615.1 uncultured Pseudomonadales bacterium | reverse complement strand
ACTGACTTCATACAGAGGCGAAAAGTTCATCGGCCCCAAATCGCTCATGCCGTACTCGATCACCATAGATCTGGCGATGCGGGTGGCCCGCTCGATATCCGAGCTAGCTCCAGCCGTCAGCTCATCAAAAACCAACTTTTCTGCCGCCCGGCCACCAAAAAGCAAGGCCAAAGTATCAAGTAGCTCCGATTTGGTGGTCTGAAACTTATCCTGCTCCGGCGGAGTCAAAGTAAAGCCCAAAGCCCGACCACGAGAAACGATAGAAATACGTGACACCGGATCAGCGTGCGGACTGAAGTGAGCCACCAGAGCGTGACCAGCTTCATGATAGGCAGTCATCAATCTCTCGTTTTTATCCTGCAAACGTTTCTTGCTGGGACCTAGTTTAACTTTAAGCGCGGCTTCATCGATATCATGGCTGATGATCTCTCCTCTATTTTCTCTGGCAGCGGAAATGGCTGACTCATTCAGCATGTTTTCCAGATCAGCACCGGAAAATCCTACAGTAGAGCGGGCCACTTTTTCCCAGTTCACACTTGAAGCAAAGGGCTTACCTTTGGCGTGAATGGACAAAATATTGGTTCTCTCGGCTAGATCGGGCAAATTTAAAGTCACGCGCCGGTCAAACCGGCCAGGCCGAACTAGAGCCGGATCAAGCATGTCGGCCCGGTTGGTAGCAGCCATGACGATAACGTTATCGTTTTGGGTAAAGCCGTCCATCTCGACCAAAATTTGGTTCAGCGTCTGTTCTCTTTCATCGTGGCCACCCATACTGCCCATGCCCCGCACTCGACCGATAGCGTCAATTTCATCGATAAAAATGATTGATGGAGCCAGTTTTTTGGCGGTTAAAAATAAATCGCGAGCCCTAGAAGCTCCCACTCCCACCAGCATCTCCATAAACTCGCTACCGGCGATAGATAAGAATTGGACATTGGCCTCGCCGGCTACGGCTCTGGCCAATAACGTCTTACCGGTACCGGCCGGACCGACTAGCAACACTCCCTTGGGAGTGCGAGCACCGAGTTTTTTATATTTTTTGGGATTTTTCAAAAAGTCGACGATCTCTTCCAGTTCTTTTTTGGCTTCTTCCATCCCACCTACATCAGCAAACTTGGTGGTTTGCTTGCCACGCACGAAAATTCTGGCCTTGCTCCGGCCAAAACCCATGATGCCGTCTTGTGCTCCTCTGGCCTGGCGCATAACAAACAAAAAGGCAAAAACCATCAGGCCAACCAGAAGTAAATTGGGCAAAAGCTCACCTACCATGCGCCAAAACGACATGTTGGTAATCGTCAGACCGGATTTGGTCACATCTACACCAGCACTGGTCAACATAGTGACTACCGGCTGAATACTTTCTTTGCGTGAGGTTTTGACTGTGTCACCTTCTTTATAGGTGATACGCAGTTCATCGCCAGCCACTTCTACGGTTTTAATCTGGTCATTTTTGACATCAGATATAAATTGACTGATGGGAATGGATTCTTTTTGACCTCCGCCCCAAGATGAGCTGAAAGAAAACAGTAGCAGGAGACCAATCAAAATATATACCGCGTACTTGTTCCAGAGATCATTCAGGTTAATCGAGATCTTGATTTGACGGGTGGAAGGTTGGGACGACTGGTTTTTATCTATATTCTGGGCACGACTGGGTTCAGAGCTTTTGGAGCTGGTGTTTTCTCCAGATCTAGAAGAGCTACCCGGCTTCTGGGCGGGTTTTTTATTATCAGCCGGTGGACGGCTGGGTAGCTTGATGTGGACACCACGGATCTGCATGGCGGCAGCTATTGTAGCATGGAGGGAAGGGAAAAATCGTTTTTTTCAAGATCCGACGTCGACAGTAAGCTCATGTCTTAACTTATTAACATAAGTGGTTGTCACCGATACAGACAACTTATAATCCAACACGCTACAAGCTTGAACAAATTCTGATTGAGTAGATAGTATTTTGTTTACTGCCAAATTCAATTGCGAAACTAAAAAAGTAGGTCCACATTCCGCGTATTTTTTGTTAATTTCTTTTATTTCCGAGAATCGTGTCGTGCTTTCAACTTCAAGTATTGTTGCCTTAAGTAGTAGAGCTTGCTGAATACTTGGTGATAATGACTCAAAACCGCCACTAAATCCCGCTGTTAGCATGGGCAAGTTTTCAATTTTTCTCATAAAAATTTTAACCAATTCAATGTATAAATCAATTAATCTATGCGTCTCATAAAACCAATTAGTATTCTCTGTTAGAGTTCTGGGAGAAGGATTGTCTAAGTTACCAAAGGATTTATCTCTCTTCTTGACTCTCTTTACTAGATGATCAGCTGTTTCAAATAACTTATCATTCTTACTGCCTAAGCCACCAACCTCATAACCGATAACCTTTTCAATAAGAGATGATAAGTATGTATCATAATACCAATCAACAGCTTTTGTTGGTTTTGGAGCATTAGTGATAATTAATCTAGCTAATTTGTCCAATTGCATAGGCAAAATCATGCCCTTCTCACGACCTGTAGCATTTTCCCTGTCTGCAGAAATAAACTTACCCAAAAGTAAGTCCCAAAATCCTGGATATTGACTATTGATAGTTTTTACTAATTGGCAAATTATATCCCAAGCATTCCATGCTTGTGTTTCAGGATTGTAGTTTTTGGATGCATGGATCGGTGGATAACCAGTTCTAGTAACTTTAAAAAAGTCAATAAACATATCGGTGACCGTATCACATAATAAGTGAAGTAAAGCCAGGTCACTCACTTTATGTTCAGTAGACATCGATTTGTGATCAGTCACTTGTAGATAAAAAGCTAAAAATCTTGGCACAGTGGTTGTGCTTACACTTAAAGTTCTTAGAACTGATTTTTGCAGAGATACATCTACATCATTTCTTGGATCTGCAATGACTCCATCACCAGAATTTAGGTAACCACCTTCAAGTTCATTTAAACTTCTTAGAAAGAAAGATAAATTATGTATATCAAAAAAAGAATATAGCGATGCGGCTCTAGATGGTGGATTTGCTGCATCACCATCCAAATCATTAATTAGTGCTGTTTTTTCAACTTCACCTTGTAATCCATGAACGTATGGAGGAATGCTGCTATTAAAGCTTAAACCCTGAAATTCAGGAGT
>CAZIBX010000089.1:0-3201 GCA_964537615.1 uncultured Pseudomonadales bacterium | reverse complement strand
GTTTAGCCCTGATTCTGTCTCCTCCGTTGGTAAAAGCAGATGTATTTCGTTCTCTGGCTTCTTCCTCGGGTTGAGATGGTAGACCGATGATAATTAAGTTGGGTGTGCCTTGAGTGCCATCTACCTCGACTTCAATTTTAATCGGAGTCAAACCTTGAGTCACTGCACTGAAAGTCCGCGCTAGCATGACTGCCAGCATAAAGTCATAACCTGACACCAACTGTAACTTTACCGGCCACTACAAGACAAAATAACTTGTTCAATCAAGCGGTTGCAATAACCCCACTCATTGTCATACCAACTGACGACTTTGACCAAATCGCCGTCAATCACTTGAGTCAAAGCCAGATCAACGATAGATGACTCGCGTCGGCCGATGATATCACTCGATACGATAGGATCATCAGTTACTGCCAAAATGTTTTTCCAGCGTGAAGAATGGGCCGCCTGTTTGAGTAAATGATTAACTTCTTCCACACTGGTTTTGTGATCAGTCACAAAAACCATGTCAGAAATCGACCCAGTGGCTACCGGTACCCGTAGTGACAGACCATCAAACTTATTTTTCAGATCAGTTATGGTTTCAGTCACCGCCACAGCGGCTCCGGTGGAAGTGGGGATGATATTTTTGCCCGCCGTTCTGGCCCGCCTTAAATCTCGGTGGGAGTTATCTTGCAGATTTTGATCATCAGTGTAGGCATGAACTGTAGTCATGGTGGCTTTTTTGATCCCCAGTGCCTGATGAATAACCGCCGCTACCGGCGCTACACAGTTGGTGGTGCAGGAAGCGTTGGAGATGATAGCTTGGGGTCGATGCTGGAGCTGATGATGATTAACTCCTATCACATAGGTGCCGATCCCCTCCCCTTTGGGTGGGGCGCTGATGATGACGCAGTTGGCTCCGCCCTTGAGGTGTAGACCGGCTTTTTCTGACGAGGTAAAAGCTCCGGTTGACTCTACCACTGTTTGGACGTGCAAGGCGTCCCAGGGTAATTTGGCCGGATCACGCTGGGCCAAAACCTGAATGTGGTATTGCCCGACTATCAAGATGCCCAAAAAAGGATCAAGGTCAGTCACGGTTTTGGCTTTTTGATGTTCTATAACTTCTATGTCTTCGCCAAAAACCCCATAGTTGGAATCGTACTTAATCAGGTGAGCCCAATCAGCCAGATCCATCGAGCCAGAAGTATTGATGGCGCGCAGAGTCAATTCTGATCGGTAGTACTGCCACCAAACTCGAAAGGCACTCCGGCCGATCCGACCAAAACCATTGATGGCAAAATATGGGGCAGACATACTTAATTTAATACTACACTCTTTATGTTACACAAATTGGCGTAGTATTGCCAATTTTTTTTTGAACCAATCTTTCTCTAGCTTTGTTTCTATTCCAGCTTAGTTTCTACCTCACCACTGACATAAGTGCCGATATCTTCACCCATGATGGCTTTTTGCAAATTACCTGGCTTGAATAACTCAAACACCATGATGGGCATGTGATTTTCTTGGCACATAGCCATGGCTGCGGTGTCCATCACTTCTACACCAGGCAGAGCGATAGCGTCTTTGAAGTTTAGGGTAGCGTAGCGTTTAGCACCTGGGTCTTTGATGGGGTCGCGCTCATAAATACCGTCAACTTTGGTGGCTTTCATCAACACATCACAGTGTAGTTCTAAGCCGTGCAGTGAAGCTCCGGTGTCAGTGGTGACGTACGGCACACCGGTGCCGGCAGCCAAAATCACTACCCGGCCTTTTTCCATGTGCCGGATAGCTCGCCGGCGGACATAACTTTCAGCTACAGCCGGCATTAATAGAGCCGACTGCATTCTGGTAGGCACTCCTACTTTTTCCAGTGCATCCTGCAAGGCCAACCCATTCATGACTGTGGCCAGCATACCCATGTAGTCGGCCGTGGCTCGGTCGATACCATTTTTTTCGCCGGCTAAGCCGCGAAAAATATTGCCCCCGCCGATGACGATGGCTATCTGGACATGTTGGGTATAAACTTGCTTAATTTGTTGCGCCACTACTCCAGCCGCTTCTGGATCGATGCCGTACTCTCTTTTGCCCAGCAAAGCTTCCCCACCGACTTTGAGCAAAATGCGCTTGAAACGTAGTGAGTTCATACTAGACCTTTCATGACTATTTTTAACTCTTGTTTAATTTATACACCCAGTTTGGTTTTGGTACGCAGCCAAAACCAGCGCAGTGATTCTACTACGCGGAAAATCTTATACACAACAGGATTCATAACCAGATCAAATGAGCCGATATACTCCATCATCTGACCGCCATACCCCTGCTTAAACTTATGAAAACCAAACCAAGCGTCTTTGGGGTTGGGGTTGGGCCCTAGACAACCCCACAGATCAAAAACTTGCAGTTTTTGAGTTTGACCGTACTTAATCATCTCCCACAGCATCAGGTTGCTGGCCATGACTTCTCTGTTGATCGAGCGAGAAGCGCCGTAAGGATAGTACAAGGTTTGGCCATGAATAAAAATAATCCAGGAAACCAAGACTTGATTGTTATAAACTGCTTCAAAAATTTTCATCATGCCGGTGGGTGACAAAACTTGCCACATGGTTTGAAAATAATCTGGACTATGAGCGTAAAATCCCTGACGCTTGGTAGTTTCCCGCAGGATGTCCAGGTGGGTGGCCAAGCCATCTGGTGTAGAGTTTTCTCTGATGACAACTCCTTTTTTGATAGCCAACCGGACATTGTAGCGGGTTTTGCTTTCCAGACCGGCAAATAACTCGTTCTCACTTTTACTCAAGTCGATGTGAAAAGTATACTTGGTAAACAAGGGTCGGCCGGGAGTGCAGTCGTGATCAATTAAAAACTTGATAATACTCTGGTGGGCAGAGGGAGCGCCGACTGGTTGGGCAACGTCCGGCTCGAGTTTGACAAATAAAGCATTGTGTTGAGTAGCCAGTTGTTTAATGCCAGCTAGTTGGTCGCCGTCCGGCATAAAACCCTTGGGCACATAACCGACGGTTTTGCCAAAAATCGGTATGGGATGAAAAGAGACCTGAATACCCCGCTTCAGTTTGCCGGCATCAAAAAAGCCCAACCGCTCAACTTTTAGTCCAGTCTTTTGACGAAACTCACCCCAAGCATAAGATTGCAGTGGGTGACGAACGACCTGGTCATAACTACTGCGTTCTTCTGTTTTGATAAGACGAATCATACTGCGAT
>CAZIBX010000088.1:0-3265 GCA_964537615.1 uncultured Pseudomonadales bacterium | reverse complement strand
CGGAACTCCTTGCTGTATCACGGTGGACTTTGATAGCTTAAATGATCAAACCGTTACCGTCAGAGACCGAGACAGCGCCCAACAGAAACGTTTACCTATATCAAAGCTTGAGTCTTATCTGCAAGCTATGATAGATTAAGCTTATGAAAAAAAACAAAATGTACTTGGTTGTCGGTGCAGTTGTTTTGGTAATTTTGCTGGCCGGTGGTGGTTGGTTTTTGAAAAATAAACAAAAAACATCAACTGCTACCACCCCCGCCGCCAAAAATAGAGTCAGAGAAGAGATTAATGTACTACCCGTTTCTGATCGACCAGTAGTCAGACTTGAACCCACCAGTGATGGTCGGTCAGTAGTTTTAACTATTACTCAACTTAAAAAAGAGGCCAGCACCGCCGAGTACGAGCTAGAGTACCAAGCCGGCACCCTGCTACAAGGCGCTTTTGGTCAACTGAATTTATCACCCTTGCCAGCTCAAACCAAAATTTTACTAGGATCATGTAGCGCCGGTGGAGCTTGTACTTACCATAAAGAAGTCAAGGGCGGTAAGTTACTGACCAGATATCAGGGTGTCAACAACTACACTCTCAAGTCTGACTGGCGATATATCGAGAATACAGACAAGTCTACCCAATTGGTATCACAAGATGCCAAGTTTCAAATATCTGGTCAGGGCCTGTCCAGCATCTCAACTGCTATTATTTTCAATGCCCCTGGCTATCCCGATGGTCTATCAGGGGAACCGGTGGCTGATATTTACAGCTTCAGTCCCACATCAGTTGTCAAAGGAGATCTGACTATCACACTGCGCCTGACTACCGATCTGCCGGCCAAACTGGCCTACTTTGATGGCCAAACCTGGAACTACAGCACTGGCAGTGTGGCAGATAAAGTCTTAACCGCCACCGCACCAGCTAGCCAATTTTATACCGCTGTGGCACAGTAGATGTCCAAACTATCATTTTATAAAGATTGGCTAATTCTGGGTCTGATTTTGATTCTGGGTTTTGGTTTACGATATTACCATTACGGACAATTTCCTATCGCAGGTGAAACACTAGACGAATATGCCTGGTCAACCCTAGGAGCCAGCTTAATTGAGCAACGTCAACCGGCCTCCTGGTCGGCTTTTGATGCTTACTGTTCACAAAACCAATCCGGCTATTTTTACCAAGGTTGGCCAGTCGTCATACCCGCCCTTGATCATCCACCGTTTTTTGCTCTACTGCCTGGTCTATTGCACTCCATCACCACTGACTGGTGGCAGATGCCTTCCATCATCGCCATCCGTTTTCCTATGACCTTGTTGGCAACGCTCAACTTGTTACTTTTTTGCTTGGTCAGTCGGCGTTACCTGACTTCTTCCTGGTCACACCTGGCCGGTTTGGTTTATGCTTTGTCTCCTCTGGTTGTTTTCAGTAGCCGGTTGGTTTTGGCAGAAAACTTACTCCAAACCTGGTTGTTGAGTTTTTTATTGATAATTGGATCAACTTGGATCAAAAAACTACCATGGATATTAACCTGGCTGGCCGGGCTGGCTGTTTTAACCAAAACGGCTGGTTTGGTTTTGCCTCTAGCTGTCTTGTCCTGGTATGTTTGGCAACGTCAATTTAAGCCGGCTGCATACTTGGCTGGTGGATTTTGTCTAGGACTACTTATCTGGTTAATTTACGGCCTGGCTATCGATGCTTCTTTATTCTGGGCCATACAAACCTCACAAGGTAGTCGTAATATCGGGCTCACCACTCTGATCAATCGTTGGTTTCTTCACCCTACTTTGGTGCGTAACTTCTACTTTGACGGTTGGTGGTACTTGGGCTGGGTGGGCTTGTTGACTCAAGTTGTGACGTTGGTTAAAAATCGCCTGTCACCACTGAACCAACTTTTGACTTTAAGTCTGGCTTTTTTGGTTTGGCACACTTTATTTATGATGTTGAGCGTGGGGGAGAGGACCTTTCATGGTTGGTACGACTTCACAATTTTACCTATCATCATCTGGTGGGCGATAATTTTGATACAAACTGCCTGGCAAAATAAACTGCATCTGATTTGGTGGTTAATCTGGTTGTTACTACTACCCAGTTTGCGCTGGGCGATCAGTTTTTATCAGCCATTGGCGGAAGTGCCCGCCATGTTACTGCGAGGATTAATCTTGATTGGTTTATCGCCATATCTGGTCGCCAAATTAACCAAAAGTGACAAACTAGCCCAGTGGTGTGGATTGTTATTATTAGTCTTAATTCTGACAGCCAATGTTTTAACTATCATCAACATGAATGATCGGGTTTACTCCGAGTTTGATCGTTTTTACTTAACGGATCGTTCCAACTAACTTAATTCAGTTTTTAGTCAAGAAGTTTCGGGTCTTTTCTGTCTTTACATGACAGTTAAACTTCGTCATACTTTGATTTGGTGGTAAAAAGTGGTAATTAGTCCAAATAACTATGTTTGTGGGTAAATACTATCACAGTTTAGAGACCAAGGGTCGAGTGCTACTACCCAAGCCCTTACGCCAAAATGAAAAAGACTGGGTGGTAACTCGAGGACTTGATGGCTGTTTATTTGTTTTTACCAAACATCAGTTCCAGAGTCAGCTACAACCGCACGCCAACGTTTCCTTTACTCAAAAAAATAACCGAGATTTCCTGCGTCTGATGGTTGGTGAAGCGGTAGAAGTCAGTATCGACAACTTGGGTCGGATTAATTTACCAGACCACTTAATCACCGCCGGTCAGCTTAAAAAAAATCTAGTGGTGGTAGGAGCTATTAACCGGATCGAGTTGTGGGACCTCAATCTTTATCACCAGTACCTGGCTCAATTACTGCCTCAAGCCGAACAAATTGCCCAAGCCCAAAGTACATATGCTACACCAACCAGTTCTATTGACTGAAGCAGTCAATCTACTAGCGGTTAAAAGTGACGGACTATACCTGGATGCTACTTTTGGTCACGGTGGTCACAGTCAAGCTATTTTGGCATCTGGAGCCAAGGTGATCGGACTTGACTATGACCAGTCAGTTATTGATCGGGCCCAGAATCAATTCGCCGCTCAACTCCAGTCTGGTCAACTGAAACTAATCAGAGCTAATTTTAATCAACTCGATAATCTAGCTGATTTGCCCCGTCATTTTGACGGCATCTTGTTTGATCTGGGGACTAACATCGATCAATTAACATCTGCTGATAAGGGTTTAAGTTTTCAATCTGATAGTCCGCTCGATATGCGTCTGGAACTCGAACCGCTCGAAGATGTCGCGGACGGCCGG
>CAZIBX010000087.1:0-3405 GCA_964537615.1 uncultured Pseudomonadales bacterium | reverse complement strand
AGCAATGTGTTGTGGTATCCACCTTGTGGCGAAATTAAATGTCCCAGTCCGACTTATTATGTGATTAATTCACTGCGCTTACCATTGATGCGTGAATCAATTTTGGACTATGAGTACATGAAGATTTTGGAGGAGAAGCAAGGTAGACAAGCCGTTTTGAATTTGGCCAAACTACAAAACGATGACATGATAAGACGAACTACCGTCTGGAACTACAATCCAGCGCTTCTATTATCTACAAGATACGCATTGGCAGAAGCTATCAGTCAAGGTTCTCCATCAGTTACTCCTACTTCACCTATGCCAACACTAACTCCGACAGCAACACCATCACCTACTATTAGAACATCACTTACCCCTACTCCTTCGCCAACATCCGAGCTAGGAAAGATAGTTAATGGCAGCTTTCAAGGATCACAATTTACTGCAATGGTGAACTTTAGTAACAACGCTTCTTTACCGCCAATTTGTAATGTTCCATCGGTTTATCCAACTTTGCCAAGTGGGTGGCAGCAATCTTCAAACAATTTGTTGACCAAAATCATTACATCATCACAATGTACTATAGGTTTAATGGCTACGGGTTGGGGCAGAACTGGCAGTAATGATTCTGCCACTCGCTACGATATCATTGTCGAGCCCAACGCCAATAAATCGCATCAAGTAATCACTGACGGCAAATCAGTGGGAATTTATCAAGCGCTTTCATTAACAAGTGGTAAGAGATACAAAATTGAAGCTGATATTTATGTTACAAAAGGTCAGGCTATTATGAGGTTAAACGACTCTGTTTCAGGACAAAATAAACTTTCTACACCTTTATCCGTCCAAACTCAATGGCAGAAGGCTACTATTAACGTAGATGATGGTGCACTATTTACAAAATCGCTGTTACGTTTAATGAGTAATAGTAGTAACTCGATCTTTTATGTAGATAATGTCAAAGTCACAGTTCTATAATTTTGTGACAACTTGAATATCAAGTACCAACCAACTCAAAAAAAACAAATTAAGTGATCATTAAACTTTTTGTTTTATTGCTGATCGTTGTCAGGATTATCTATTGGTCAATTACTGAAATCCAAGCTCATAAACTTAAACCCAAAATTCATACCACAACGCAACTTGAGCTGATCAAACGCTTGGTGGTGGCAGCAGTAGGTGGATTTACTTTGTTACAACTGATGGGTGTAAGTTACTGGGCTTATGACAACTCTGACTTGGGGCAAGTTTGGGGGTTGATGTTGGTTTTGGTTTCAGTGGTAGCTAGTATTTATGCTAGGCGGGAAATCGGTCACAACTGGTCACACGCAGCCGAGTATCAAATCAAAAAAGACCATCAATTGGTTAAAACCGGTATTTATCGATATATCCGTCACCCGATTTATACTACCCTGATTTTATCGGTTGTCGGAACAGAGCTGGTGGTGGGTAGTTACTTGGTGGTGGTGTTTTCAATTGCTTTGCCCGTAATTGCATATATTCAAGCCCGAAGAGAAGAAGCTCTACTGATACAAAAATTTGGTCAAAAATACATCGACTATATGAAGAAAACCAAGATGTTTGTGCCGTTTATGTGGTAGCTTGTCAACAACTCAATAATTGAAACAATTCGGGTATAATTGAGTCAAGATTTGGCCAATGTAGCTCAGTTGGTAGAGCAGCGGTATCGTAAACCGCGGGTCGTCGGTTCGAATCCGACCATTGGCTCCGACTCCATTTTTCCCGCTAGACAATTTGATCAAATCTCGGCTAAACTAGCCGTAACAAGACTCAATTTATGCCAGAGCGCAATTTGTCTAGATCTAGACGTCTCAAAACCGAGCACAAAAGACTGATTAAACAAACAGTTTACGCCGGCTTGGGGGCAGTAGTTCTTCTTTTATTGTTTTTATTTTTAATTTTACCCAACGCTTCAAGAATTTTTGGCATCTTTTTTCCCGGCTCTGGTGATGGTACTGTAGCCGACACGTTGCCTCCTCCAGCTCCAGTCTTTTTTGCGTCAAGTAGCGCCACGTCTAGCGCCACTATTAAGTTGCAGATCCAGGCAGAAGTTGACAGTCAGGTGACTGCTTACGCCAACTTGCAAGAAGTAGGCCAGGTGGTAGTGGGATCTGAAGGAGTTGGTGAGATAGAACTTAAATTGCAGGAAGGTGAAAATATCATCACCATGCAAGCCAGCGATCCAGCCGGCAACGTTTCAGTTGTCAGCAAGAGTCAGACTATTTTTTTGGACACCCAGGTGCCAAAAATTGAGTTGACGACTCCTACTGACGGTCAAACGATAGTGGGCAAAACCAAACAAAATCTGACCATAGAGGGTAAAACCGAGCCGGGGGCCAAAGTCTTTCTCAACGATAGATTTGTTTTTGCCAAAGCCGATGGCGGTTTCATTCATACTTTGAGCATGACTGAAGGAGCCAATATCCTGAAACTGCGAGCGGTGGATAAAGCCGGCAACACCAGTGAGTTATCGCTGACCGTGACTTTTACTCCTTAAATTTTCTTGGCCAAACCAAAACAGCGGTGATCCAAATAGCTGGATGTAACAATACGTTATTAAACATGGCCGCTGTCGATAAACTGATAGTGATGCCTACCGCCAGCGGTTGATCTTTAGCCAACTGATATAACTTGGGCCCTACCGAGTTCAGTAAAATCAAACTGCCCAAAAGTCCCAAGTTGGTAATCAGCAAAACCATCAGGTTATTGGGTAGTCGGGCTTGATTGCTGGCCGGAGATTGACCGGTTTGATAAAACAAACCTTGTCCGAACAACCACTCTTTATAACTCAAATTTTGAATTAAAGCTCGATCGTTACTGATGCGGGCAGTGATACTGGAGGTACGTTGAAGCTTCACTCCTTCGCCAGTGGGTTTGCGGGCTAGGGTAACACTTAATCCCAGAGACAAAACTATCATCAAGCTGACCAAAACTGACCGCCATGATTGACGAATACGCCACAACATCAGAGTTGAAGTAGTCAGACCTAATATCAAAGCCAAATAACTAGCCCGCGAAAAAGTTAAACCAACAGCTATTGTCATCAGTAAACCAAGAATCAAAGCAGTTATGAAAAATGATGAGTTTGATTTTGCCCATCTAACCGATTGATGAAACCAATGGAGGGCCAAAAGTACCATGATGGTGCCCGTCACAGCCGGATCAAACCAACTGCCGATCAAACGGTATAAGTGATCATCAAAAGACAAGGCGGCCAAAAACCGCATATCCGGCCAAAAAAAGTATTGATAAAAGCCAAAGATTAAAGTGAAAACGGATAAAAACATGATCAATTTGGTTTTATGTTCTGATCGTGATGACCAAAACTGATAAATGTGCCATAAAACTAAACCGTATGCCACTATTCGCCCGCTATAAAACAGGGGCAACCATGAGTTGGTT
>CAZIBX010000086.1:0-3458 GCA_964537615.1 uncultured Pseudomonadales bacterium | reverse complement strand
CAGATCAAAGTCAGGAACCGAAGGACTACTGACTCTGGAAACACCGCTTGATCTATCTAGTAGTGACTTGGGCAAAACGTATCAAGTTTTTGTCAAAACACCTACTACTTTAATGAAAAAGCTGGGTGAGATTACTATCAGGTCAGGTACCAATCAAGCTCCCACCAGCTGGTCTCAAACTCGCCTGCTGGTAGGCGATCTGGATAATGCTGGATCAGCCGCCAATATCATCTCCATCGCTGATATTGCCAAAATGTTGAGTGTCTATACCCAGTTGCAAACACCCGTCACGGCACAAACCGCGCTGTATGATGTTAATTTTGATGGTAGGATTGATATCGCAGATGTGGCTTTGGTTTTATCCAACTTCACGACTCTGCAAGTTGTGGGAGATACGCCATGACCCTGCCATTTCGTCCCATTCTGTCCGTTGGATTGCTGCTTTTTGGCTTCATTTGTCTGGCGGTAGGACTGGTTTCTTTCAAACAACTGCAGATCAGTGCGCCAGAAACTTTGCCCAAAAACACGGTAGCAACTACCCCTACCCTAGCACAATCAAGTATCACCCCGACAGTGACTTTGCCAGAATTGGAAGTTGAAGTTGTTGCCGGGGCTTCTGGATCAGCTCGCATAGTTCTGACTACTGACCAAACCATCAAGGCCACCGGTCTATCACTGCGACTGGTAGCCGATCGTCAGCTACCCGGGCCGTCAGCTCCTTATACCCTCGATCCCAAATTAACTGCGGCGGGCTGGGTCAGCCCGGTCAACACCTTGACTCTGGAAAACCAACAATCATTTTTTGACCTGGCTATCACTGTCCTACAACCTGGTGGGGCTGTGCTGACACCCAGACAAGTCCTGGCCACTCTGCCGGTTAAGGCCAGCCAGGTTAGGTTGGACTCATCACTTTCCCGTTTGGTTGATAATCAAAACATGACCTACCAGTTAGTGTCGACCCAACCTTAGAACGCAAGATTTATGAACAAACAGGTTGCTCAATCACCAGAATTAAAAGTTCACCAAAGATCGCTTCTGACTTATATTGTGACGGGCCTTGCCGGTATCGGACTGATCGTTTTTGGTGTTTTGATAGCTCGAGTTTTCATCAACTACCCGACCGAAAACCGTTCCGATGCTTCAACCGATACCGGAACAGTGAGTGTCAACATCTCCCCTGCTACCAAAACACTCAATGCTGGTGAAAGTAGTAGTGTGGCTATCAGTTTTGATGGTGGTGGTAAAAGCATTTCCGGGCTGGCTGTCCGGCTACAGTATACGGCTCCGCTCTCTGGCACAACACCTATGTTAGTAGCCAGTAATCTGACACCGATAATTACCCAAACTGACTCGGCTTGGAGTTGTCCGGTGAAATCCATTACTACTAACGGCCCAACTACCACTCTTGATCTGGGTTGTCTCTACCAAAACACCGCCGGTTTTATAGCTGGAGCAAGTACCAGTCTGGCCACTTTTACTATCACCGCTGGCCCCAACCAAACCGCCAGCCCCATCATCATCAGTTTTGATCCGGCGGCGACAGTCATCACCCAGAAGTCCAATGCTCAAGATATCGCCGCTACTCCTCAAGGTTCAGCTCGCATTTCTATAGTCAGCACCAACCCTACTGCCACCCCCACCGCTACACCCACAACCACTCCTTCACCTACACCTACCGTGACTGCTGGCAATCCCACTGCTACCCCCACACCAACTATCACTCCCACCGGTGTATTAACTGCTACTCCTACCCCGGGCACTTCTTTTACTTCCTCTGCTACAGACGGTCAAAAAACCTGTAACCAAAGTTGTGTCACCAACCGTGATTGTGCTACCAATTTAAGTTGTGCCGGTGGTATTTGCCGGGCCACTCGCTGTCCATCTGACAGTAGTTGTGGCTGTCAAAATCAAACCGTGGCCGCCGATGATCTGCCAGATTCAGGTAGCGTAGATATGACCTGGACCTTGATCATAGTGGGAGGACTTTTGATTATCGGAGGAGGTGGCCTGATTTTATCCAAAATTGCATAATTAAATTGGCCCGTCATGGGTCTAACTCGTTGATTACATATTTGGAACGCATTGACGAGAGTTTGAGTATTGGATATATATGGTAAGTCTACCTTTTATCTTTGGGTACGTCTGGGACATGAAAATACGTTTGTTTGTTGGGTTGGCTCTGTTAATTGGATTGTTTTTTTATCGGCTTCAACAAACTGATTTAGTTGACGGGTTTCATGAATCGCCTGAAACCGATACCGGGTTTATTTTTCCGCTGACTTTGACTCAAATCGGACAAACAGACGGTTTGACTGACTATACCAACACCAATCCTGGACTTTTACACCAAGCTTTGGCTCAAACTATCGTTGTTTCAGACGATCAGCCCGTTATCACCGGCTTTACTTTAAGCTCATCACAAATCCTATTGGAAATAAGGCGGGGCAACCAACTAATCCAGTCATGGCAAACCCAAACCAATTCAGACTCGAAATTTCAAACACAACCACCCAAAGTTCTTAATTTGGGCAGTTATAATTTAAATATCATAGCCAAAGACAGCGATGGTCATGTGGCTATGTTAAGCCACATTCCTTTTCAAGTCGGAACCGAAGTGACTGATAATTTTGCTCGCGGAGCGGTCTTGGGTCAGACTACGGAAAATGACACAGAATTTACTGCCTGGGCTCAAATCGCTTACCTGACTCAAAATCCACCAGTTGTAGTTATCACCCAAACTATTTTGCCCCCACCTGACTGGCCTAAGCCCACACCGGTAGTTGGTTTGACTCAAAGTGTACAAAATGTCTGGCAAAAGTTGGAATTTAATCTCAAAGGTTTGTGGCAACAAATCTTGGCTTTGGAGTAATTTTTCTAGACGATATATTTACTAGGCTAAAGCAGGACTGGACAATTGACCTGAAGATGATCTATGCTAATAGTCTGAAAGTGCCTGTGTTTAAATCACATTTTAAAAACGCTCACCACCATATCAGCCGGCCCCGCCACTTCATGTACTTGGTTTTTGGTTTAGTTTCTTTTCTCTTAATACTGGGACTGATCGGCGGAACTGTTTGGTACTCTCTACAACAATCCCAAGATATCCGCCAAAAAGCCGCCGGCAATGCCACTGACCAAAAAGTAGAAGTAACAGCTATTTTGGCCGGCAATAGAACTAACTTAATTCCTAATCAAGATAATGAAGTTACTTTGAGAGTTAATACTCATGGCGAAAACACCTATGGTGTACAACTATTTTTTTGCATTCAATCATTTAGTGGCACTGTGGTATCTGTAAACAACGTTAATACTCAACTAACTGGCACTCCGACCGTAACTCAAAATGCGGATGGTTGTAATGGTTGGAGTATTCGGTTTATAGGATTTAATATCAGTGGATTTAATACTCTGGAGAATACCGTTGATGTCTTAAAAGTTGCTGTTAGACCAACCAGTTA
>CAZIBX010000085.1:0-3484 GCA_964537615.1 uncultured Pseudomonadales bacterium | reverse complement strand
TATTTAATTTGTCTATTTTTAACTCCACTTTTTGATCAAATACATTTCTTATTTACTGATTTTAATCATTGCCGTCGCCATGTTTTTTCGTTTTTGGCAGTTTGGCCAAGTCCCGGCCGGATCATACTGGGATGAAACTGCCATGCTGATTGACGCTAAAGCATTTACCACAACCGGCCTGGATCATCACGGATTATCAATTTGGACAGCGATTTTGCCATCATACGGAGACTACAAACTAGCAGTTTATCCAGTTATAACTTTCATGTTGGCCAAAATTTTTGGACCCAGTTTGTGGGTGGTACGACTACCTAGTTTAATAGCCGGTTTATTGACTATTGTAACTACATATTTACTAGCCAAACGCCTAGCTCAACTGACTGACTGGAAAAGGTCAGCCCATGTATTTGGTTTGTCGGCCGGTATGGTGGTGGCCACTTCGCCGTGGGCTTTTGTTTTCAGTCGGACCGGTTTTGAGAGTCACTTGGCCCAGCTCTGGCTAGCTTTGGCCAGCTATTTTGCTATCAGTCAGATCAAACCGTGGGTTAAATGGCCCGCAACTTTAATTTTGGCTACTTTGTCTATGTTAACTTACTATGCTCTAGGTTTTGTTTGGCCGGTGGTGATAGTTTCAGCTGTGGTAGCGGTTTATCTGCTCAAAAAAATATATCAAAAATCTCAAACATGGCATCAGATTTTATCTGTTGTGGTCAGTGTCACCATGGTGATTTTGGTAGCTTGGACTTCTTACTTATTTTTTACTCAACAACCACTTTATGCAAATTTTAATCAATTTCGATTAAGTACCGATTCTATTCTCAACACCACCAACTATCCGTTGTTATCCAATCAGTTCAGACAGTGGGCGGGCAATCATTTTTATGATCGAGCCCTGTCTCATCGCCATTTTCTATTTTTGTTGGCTTTGACCAAAAATTTGTCTATCCAGTTATCACCCACTACTTTGTTTTTCATGGCTGATCAGAATTTGCGTCATAGCGTATCTCATACCGGACTATTTTTGTGGCCGGGCTTATTGTTTATGATCATCGGCTTTTTGAACTTACTACATAAGCACAAAGTGATATTAGTTTTTCTGGGTATCTGGATAACTGTGGGAGTGGTACCAGCCAGTGTCCCGCTGATCGTACCCCATTCTTTGCGAGCTTTACCCAGCTTGGTTCCCTTATCTTTAATTATTGGTTGGGGAGTAGCCGTTTTTTTGACTTATGCTAGCTCAAGCAAATATTGGGCATTAGCCAAAATCCTAGTATTGACAGGCTTTTTGTTGATTTTTTCTATATTTATTTACACTTATTTTTCCACTTATCCAGTCATCAGCCAAGAATCGTGGCAAACCAGTTATAAGTTGTTAGCTCGTCAAGTGTTTGAGTTGAGACAACCTGGCCAAAAAACTTTGGGGATTCACCCTGACGGATTATTATATTTGTGGTTTATGGCTTATGGCCCATACTCGGGATCAGAGTTTATGAACTGGCCCCAAACCAATTATCAGCTTCGCTACTTTGATAATATATATTTTGACTATCAAGCTTTATCGCCTGATCAATTAAGTCAGATAGAAATTCTAGTTGGTCGGCAAAACATGGTGGCAGATTTTATTACTCAAAAACTAGATCATAACTTATGGTCTTGCACACCCATCACCAATCAGTCATCACCAGTTGATGTTTGGTGTCAAAAATACAAATGAAAAATACCAGATTTTCATATCAAATTTTACTGATGCTTGTGGGGCTAACTTTGCTCTCACTGATTTTACGTATCTATAAAATTGATCAAATTTACACTACTCTCAACAGAGACGAAGCCGCTCTGGGTTATAACGCCTACTTACTCAAGACCGCCGGCGTTGATGAGTGGGGTGTGCCCATGGCTGCCACTCTCCAGTCTTTTGGTGACTGGAAGTTAATCGGTTATCCACTCATGTTGATGGGTCTGTATCAATTTTTATCCCTGTCTGATTTGACTGTCAGGTTGCCCTCAATTTTGGCCGGAACTTTACTCATACCAGCTACTTTTTGGTTGGCTTATAACCTGACCAAGAATCAAAAAAAATCACTTTTAGTGGCAGGGTTTACAGCTACCACTCCGATCTTCTTTTTTTATTCTCGACTGGCTTATGAGGCCAACGTAGCTTTGACTTTAACCGTTTTGGCTATCTGTTTGTTGTTTTTTCGTCAATCATCAACTAGTCAGTGGTATAAAGATTTATTGGCGGCCGGCGGACTGCTTTACGGCGCGCTAACTTACAACACACCGATATTTTTGATACCCATATTAGTTGTGGTTTTGATTATCAGTATCGGTTTGGGTAGGTTGAGGTTATGGTTGCGACCAACGCTGGTTTTATTCTTGGCTTGGTTGGTAGCCATTGTTTTAACCAGACAAGTTCTGTTAAACAAAACCGGTATCACTATATTTAGCG
This sequence comes from uncultured Pseudomonadales bacterium, assembly GCA_964537615.1. Classification (GTDB taxonomy): domain Bacteria; phylum Patescibacteriota; class Microgenomatia; order UBA1400; family PJMF01; genus CAZIBX01. Next base: position 1,035 of record CAZIBX010000085.1, on the reverse strand, counting down.
ATAGCAGTACTATTTTGGCTCGCAATGATTACTACTCAAGCTTTTCAGCTTTTTTGCGCCCGATTTTGGGTAATCAGTATATTTTTTATGCCAAAAAAATACTCCTCAATCTTTCTCCTAGTTTTTCTTACGATTTTTTGGTCAAAAGTGGCGGTCATCATCCTTGGCATCAACTCCCTGGTTGGGGACACATTTCGCCACTGTCTTATCTTTTATTGCTTTACTTGGTATATAAAGTTTATCGTCAGCAAGTTAAACCATTGCTACCGCTGGGTTTACTGGCGGTTTTATCCCTCCTGCCATCTACCATCACTATTGACACGCCTCACGCCACCAGAAGTTTGTTATTTATTTACTTGCTTGTAGTTTTGACTACCACAACTATTCCTATCGATCAAATTAAAAAATCTCAGTGGGGCAAGATTCTAGTTGGGGGGCTAATTTTATTACAAATACTTTATTTTAGTAGTTATCTCAAGAGTTATTTTCAGCTTGATGATAGGCAAGTGGGGGAGTTAAAACCGGGATTTGCTCAAGTCATTAAATCACTTGAGCCAGAAGTTTCAGACCCTGTCGCCATCGTAGCCGACGGTTATCAATATATTTTATTAGCTTGGTATCTGAAGTTACCGGCCCAGTATTATTTGGACAACAACCAAAGAGGACTGCCTAGTTTGTACGGACTGCGTTATGGCGAAAGAGTCGGTCGGTTTCACTTCATCGCCAATCCAGCAGACAGGTCGAGTCAGGAAAAAAATTTGATCTGGTTTGATCTGCCGACAAAGCAGTGGCAGATAGAGTAAAATAAAACAACCAATGCCCAATAAATTATCAAAGAATAAATTGTCGGTGGTTTTGGCCACTTATAATGAAGCCCAAAATTTAGCCACTTGTTTAGAGTCCATACGTGATATAGCCGACGAAATTGTGGTGGTAGACGGCCAGTCAACTGATCAAACTGGGGACATTGCTGCCAAATTTAAAGCCCGAGTTATAACTACTAGTAATAAAGCCAACTTTCATATTAACAAACAG
>CAZIBX010000084.1:0-3494 GCA_964537615.1 uncultured Pseudomonadales bacterium | reverse complement strand
GGTTATTGTGATCGGATTTAATTCTGTCTCGGCTTAAACGTAGATACCAAGTGGACAGTTGGGTGACAAAACTCATCAAAATCCGGCTGGCTTTGACCAAATCATATTTTTCATAAGCCAGAGTTACTTGTTGGATCATGCCTTTAACTTGACTGATTAACCACCGATCCATAACATGACTGATAGGTTGAGTTGGTGCGGTCACACCCGCAGTTGTATCGGCAAACTGTCTGTAGAAAGATAAAGTATTCCACCAGACCACAAAAATGTTTCGGCGGATATCCGCCACTTCTTTTTCGTCAAAGTTAATATTTTCTGACTTCATGACTGGAGAACTCATCAGATAAAGTCGTAAGCTATCAACCCCATATTTATCAATTAACACCATAGGATCAGGAAAGTTTTTTTTGCTTTTGCTCATCTTATTGCCGTCGTGGGCCATAATCGTGCCGGTGGTGAGAGTATTTTGGACTGCGGCTTGGCTAAAAATACCCACTGACATGACGTGCATGGTATAAAACCAAGCCCTGGTTTGGGCGATATACTCACTGATGAACTGGGCTGGATAGTTGGCTTCAAACTTTTTTTGGTTGGTGAAAGGATAGTGTAAAGATGCAAAAGGCATGGAACCCGACTCCACCCAGCAGTCCAAAACTTCTGGAATGCGTTTACCAGTTATTTGTTTATCATCATCAACATAAATTGTGACATCATCAACAAACTCGCGGTGAATATCAGTTAGTTGGGCTACTTGTATGGGATCAACGGCCCATTTTTTCAGTTCATCGATAGAACCGATGATACGAGTGATGGTTTGGCCATTTTTATCAGTTCCGCGCCACACCGGCATAGGCGTACCCCAATATCTGGAGCGAGAGATGTTCCAGTCGGGGGCATTTTGGATACCTTTGAGAAACCGGCCGTGTTTGAGGTGACCGGGATACCAGTTTATGGTTTCGTTTTGTTCGATCAATTGGGGCTTGAGTTTCTGCACATCGATAAACCAGGCCGGCAGTGGGGCGTTATATAACCTAGTGGCACAACGGTAACAGACCGGTACACTGTGAGTGTGGGGCTTTGTTTGATAAATAAGATTGTGTTTGGCCAAATCCTCATCTACCAAATTATTGACGGCCAAAATATCTTGTCCGGCCCAGGGTTTAACTTCATCTTTGAGCTTACCTTCACTGTCCACGTGTTCAACCAGTTGAATAGCATGTTGTTTCATCACCCGGTAGTCGTCTTCACCATATATGGCCAAAGTGACGATACCAGTCCCCTCTTCTGCTGTGACGAAGTCATCAGCGATGATGATACCGACTTTTTCTGTGGATTTTCTAGTTGAAGCGTAGAAGTCATAGTGGGGAGTAAACTGCAGTTTAGTCAGTTCTTGACCAATCATTTTTTTAACAATCTGATACTCGCCTTGATCTGACAAAACACCCAGTTTGGTTTCGGCCAAAATATATGTTTCATCACCCTGCATGGCAAAAACGTAAGTTAATTCTGGGTTAACGGCCAAGGCTGGAGTGGCCAATTTATTCCAAGGGGTAGTTGACCAGGCCAGCAGAAATGTCTGGGTTTGACCAACCACTGGGTATTTGTAAGTTGAAGCCGGTTCAGTTACATCGACATAGCTGTTGTCCATGGCGATCTCGAAGTTAGATAGTGGTGTGGCACAGCGGGGACAGTATAAAATAACTTTTTTACCCTCATAAATTAGGCCTTTTTCATACAGTTGAGTGAAACCCCACCAGACACTCTCCATATAACTGGTATCCATAGTTTTGTAGTTATGTGAAAAATCTACCCAGCGGCCTAGCCGGCCAATAATTCTTTCCCACTCTTTATCCAGGCGCATGACCTCTGTGCGGCAGGCCTGATTGAACTTATCAATACCGTATTCTTCTATACCTTTTTTACCATTTTTAATCCCCAGTTGACCTTCCAGCAAATTTTCAATCGGCAGACCGTGACAGTCCCAGCCCCAGACACGCTCGACTCGGTAGCCCCGCATGGTCCAAAATCTGGCTATAACATCTTTGCTGGTGGAACCCAGTAAGTGGCCGTAATGAGGCATGCCGGTAGCAAAAGGCGGGCCATCATAGAACACGTATGCCTTGTCTGGTGAGTGTATTTCTACGGATTTTTCAAAAGCATGAGTGTTGTGCCAAAAGGCCAACACTTCTTCTTCTAGTTTGGGGAAATCTGGCAGAGTCGTGGCTGGTAGATCACGCGTGGACATGAGGGCTATTATACGGCAAAAAGTTAGTATCGGCCGGCTAGAGATAACATTTGCAAAAGTCTTAATTGATCATATTGATATAAAGATTCTGGCTGACTCATGTGAGCCACTTTTACGGCCTTAGTCAACCAATCTATGACCGTTTCCATGTCAGATTCTGTTTTAGGATTAAAGTTTCTAAACATCGAGAATAGTTGTTGTCCAAGATTAATAACGCTCTCTCTATTATTGGGGTCAGTAGATAGGTAAAGTTGAAAAACTTCTGCTACTTGTTTTTTATTATCCAGATTAATACCAGAGAGTTTGCCATAATCAAATATTAGTTGGGATAATTCGTTCTCATCTACTTCTGTGTCATGATCAAGACGTTGGTCCAGAAATTTGGCCGGAACCTGAATATTAGTAAAGGGTTCTTGGGGTAGGCCAAGTTTTTGTGCTGTCAAGTCATTGAACACAAAAATATTTGTTTGATTTCCAGGTATGTGGTATGGAGTATTTAATATCTGACGTGAAAACATTCTATCTATGGATGTAGCATATTGATTCGGAAAGTGTAGAAACATGGCGATTTCAGCTAGAAGCATGTTTTGATCATTTTCAAAAGATCCTTCGTATTTACCTTGAATGTCTGCATCAATGACAGGACTTAACTCTGGGTAATAATTAAAAAGAGTATCTGCGGGATAAAAGTAATAATTTGTGTGAGGCAGGTTACCATGACCAATCATGGGTAGTCTTCTTACTCTCCAGGCCTCAAAGTTCAGTTTTGTGCCGTATTCATTGACGAGATATGGTCTCTCTACAAAACCATTCTGATTAATTTGGTGTCCGGTACTAAGCAAAACAGAGTCTAGTGTCCCTTCAAATAACTTATAAAACTCTTGATTAAAAATTATGTTGTAACGGTTAAAATAGTCGGTTAGCCATAAGTTTAAATTTGATTTAGTAGGGTTTAGTGACTGCAAAGAGTTGACAACAAAGTTTGGGTTCAGTCCTTCTACAAAAGCATCAAAGATTTTCTCTTTGGATAAATATGCAAAATTGGGTAATGACGTTTGTTCTGTACTGGAATCCATAATTGGTCTAATCAAAAACTTGGTGTCAAAATAAATTTGTGCCAAATCATAAACAAGTTGCTCTGAAATATCGCTGGGTTGCAATGATTCTTTATCCAATTTCTCATAGAAATTCAAATATGCAACAGATAGTGGCTGGTAACTATAACTTCCGGTCAATGTATCGGGTTCAA
>CAZIBX010000083.1:0-3524 GCA_964537615.1 uncultured Pseudomonadales bacterium | reverse complement strand
AGGCCTCGGGTGAGGCCAGTAAAATTTCTGATCAGCTCCAGCTGAAAGTCGATAACGCAATTCAAGCTATTTTGACAGAGGGTCAGGTGCGGGCAGAAAAAATTCTGACCAAACACCGCAAGTTACTTGATAAAGTATCAGTTGAGTTGGTAGACAAAGAAACACTGGACGGTGATGAGTTTGCTGAAATTATGGGAGTAGAAAAAACCAGACAAAAAACACTTTAAAGATGGAAAAGTTAAAACTTGGTATAAATCAGTTTTCAGCTACGGTCTTGGATCTTCTGCGCAGGGTAGAAAAAATAACAAAACAAAGAAGTTTTGCCTTGGTTGTTAAAAGTGAAGATTTAAATGCTGTTGAAAGTATTTTGGGTAGTTTGGGCGTTAATAGAGTTCAAGTTGAAACTCCAGAGACTCAATTGGGGAAACGTTACAGATGTAATGACGAGCAGGTAGTGTGATATTTAATACAACACGGGATAATTACGGTACTATAAAACACAAATTAGCTGAAAATGGTGTGGCGATAAAATAACAACCCAACCCATCAATTAAATTTTAATATATACTTGCTCCAGAAAGTTCAATTATGTTTGGTTTAACACGACTACTGGGTTTAGGCAAACCAAGTCATACCCAAGTCACTAGCACCAGCTCAACTCAAAGTAGTCAAGCAGAGATTACTGTGCCGATTAAATTTTTGTCTCGAGCCGAGTCCTATTTGAAACAAAATGGTTTTGTTATAAATGACAAAACGGGGCAGAGTTGTTGGTACACTGCTGAATCAAACCAGGAAGAAGTCACTTTTAAACTAGGATCTGTTTCAAATACCCAGTTGCAGTCAAATAAAATATCCCAAGCTATAGATCATATACAAGGTTTGGTTGTGGGTGATGCTCTAGACTTTGATTTTTAGTTTCATAAACTATGAAGTCAGCCAATCAATCCACTACGGTTCAACAATCACCCGACCACCGCTTGATGTTGATCGACGGTCACGCTTTGATTTATCGTGCCTTCCATGCTTTTCCGGAGTTAACCGATTCCCAAGGCCGACTGGTTAATGCAGTTTATGGTTTCAGTCGGATTTTGTTAACAGTTATCCGAGATTTTCACCCGGAGTACCTGGCTGTTTGTTTTGATCATAAAGAAAAAACTCATCGGGCAGAGGAGTTTGACGGTTATAAAGCCAACCGCGCTCCCATGCCCGATGCTCTCCAGCCCCAGATAGAGATTATCAAGTCGGTGGTTGACGCGCTGAATATCCCCCAGTTTAGTCTGGCTGGTTATGAGGCCGATGACTTGATCGGGACTATCGCCAAAATTGTTGACGACAAGCCCCAGATGCCACAGACGATCATCGTCACCGGCGATCGTGATTTACTGCAGTTAGTCACGCCCAGAGTCGGGGTGTTTATCCCTGGTCGCAGTCGCACTCAACCAGACAGAGAGTATGACCGCGAGTTGGTCAAACAGGTGATGGGAGTTTGGCCAGAACAAATTCCGGACTTGAAAGGGCTGATGGGCGATGCTTCAGATAATATCCCTGGTGTGCCTGGCATCGGCCCCAAAGGTGCACAAACTTTGATTGAGGCATTTTCTGATGTGACGACTTTATTTCAAGTAGTGGCGATTTTGGCCAAGAATCCAACCAAGGCGCAGGTCAAACCAGAATACAGACAAGTTTTGACTGACAAAATGTTGGCTAAGTTAATTGCTGGTCAAGAATCTGGTCTGATGAGTAAAGAATTGGCGACCATCAAAACAGATGTAGCGTTAAAATTTGTATTGGAGGATTGTCGAGTTCGCAGATATGACAAAGAAAAAGCTATCCAAATTTTTGACACTTTGGACTTCCGGTCTTTGATCGGTTTATTGCCTCAAGATGAGTTTGAGAGCAGTGTTCAGCAGGCGTTGTTCTAGGTAGTTAAAATTTTTTTAGACAATTCAATTTTTGATAATCTATATAAAAAATCATCTAGATTTTGGTTGTATTGTCTAGCCAATCGAGCGGCCTCTAAGTTAATTTGGTCTTGACTTTGTGTTGATTCATCCAAACCATGTTCTGGTTTTGGTTCTATGTATATACTCAACTGAGTTGGGTATTCGTCTAGTACGAAAGTTTTTTGATCCAAGTCAAATCTACCCCCAAAATCACCAACGACAATACTATCTGCTACACCAATATTGTTAGGAACTAATAAAACCAATCTACAACAACGCGTTTGCATCATCATAGGACCACCTGTTTCACTTAGATTTTTTGAACTAAATACTAGTGATCTCACAAAATTACGATCCAATATCTGTGCAGTCTTAAAAAAATCGTCACACAGTTCTTGAAATAAGTTGTCCCTATTCGGTTTATCAGATTTCGTATATTTATCCATCGGATATTTTTTTCTGTCACCAGCCTCGTTTTGTTGCCTTTGCAAGTCTAATATTTTCTCTACCAGAAACCGATAAGCTTGAGTTTGAGCTGCTTCGTTTAATAAGTTTTCTGACATATCGACGCCCATACGGTCAAGATAGGCCTTACATGCTTCGTCTGAAACAAAATTTATTCCTACTACTGCTTCAGCCAACAATGATTTTTTATTTAAAATTCTTTCTAGATCACTTCTCAAGAAACCGTTTGCTGAACGTACTTTATTAATGGACAAAATACATCGATTATCTCCAAGTATTGTAAATATAAGGTCTGTTTTTATCGCATCGACACCTATATAATCCCAAGAGATTGAAGATGGACTATCTGGACTCAATGCTAACTCATCAATTTCAGTTTGAACAAATTGATGGTCTGTCAAATACCCCATAACTTTTTTGGCTGCTATTTTTGCTTCTTCGGCTGTCGAAAATACAAACTTAATGCTTGATTCTAAATGGGCATAATCTACTTTTGGTTCTAGGTCCTGACTTTTGTTTTCAGCAATTTTTCCACGACCTCTATTTTGCCATAATCCTTTGACTCTCTTTTTTAATAAATATCCCAACGAATCCGATTTACCAGGACTCTCTATTGGTGGTGTATTTTCTAAACGTAGTCCCATATAAAGAAAGCTATTCAAATATTTAACCAAGATATTGTCCTGATGTCAATCTTTTGTAAGAGTCGCTTATACTTTGCTCTATTAGATAATCTGTTGAGAATAAAAATCTACTTCCCCAGAAGTGTGAAGACATACTATACTGTTGTTGAGTATATGCGTAACAGAAACACATCTTTACCTACCCGCCTAGCTTTCATCGGCTGTGGTGGTTGGGCCCAGAAAAAATACTTGCCATTTTTACACTCCCGCAGTGATGTGCAGGTGGTAGCTGTGACGGAAGTTTTTTCATCTAGTCAAAAAAATGTTTTGACCAGTCAACTTCCAGGGGTGAACTTTTATTCTCAACCAGAGGAAATGTTAAAATCGGAAAAATTGGACGGGGTTATCGTCTCACTGCCTCACTCGCTTTACTCCACCAGCATCAGTCAGGTTTTGCAGGCCGGTATTCCAGTTCTAGCTGATAAACCAGCCG
>CAZIBX010000082.1:0-3535 GCA_964537615.1 uncultured Pseudomonadales bacterium | reverse complement strand
CAAGTTATTAACTTCTGTTTCAACTCAAAACCTCGATGATCGGCCCCGATATATATCTGCATAGTTACGGATAGTTTAGCCCATAACTTGACAAAGAAGAAGAAGAAGAAGAGAATGTGAGGAGTAAAACTGATTATTGAGTTGGAGGTAAAAATGGGTTTATCTAATCAAGAAGCATATGGAACAGAAAGGTTACGACATATTTTAAATAATTCGGGTAGATTTTCCAACCCCATAGAATTGCTTAATGCTGTTGGTTTTGTTATAGATCCAAACTGGCCAATGTCAAATGAAACAATGACTCAAGATTTAACAAATATATTCGAAGCCACTCAAATTTTAGCAAGAAAATTTAATTTTAAAAATTTTTCAGATAATGAATCAATGGGTCAATTTATTGCTGGTCTTTTGGTGACTGCCGGAAAAACATTATACAGAGAAAGCCCGATTAATTTTGAACGTATTATGATAGCATCATCACTTCCTGAACCGAATGAGTTGCGTGATCAATTCCAGTTTCTTATCTATAAACAACATATTGGTCCGGAAAGTGCTGGGGCATGGGTTGCTGTTGTAGCACAACAGACAATAAACGACGATGGTCCATTGCCTGTCAGTTACGTCTATCATTTAATATGTGTTCCAGATTTATCTACATCCCCAACACCAACCTCGCCTCTTGACTCATCATCTCCTGCGTCCAGGGCGGATCAAACACCAAATCAAGTTTAATGTCTTTGTTAACATCAAAATTGGGTAGATCAGCAAAAGTTTGCCGGACCATATAATCAATTGTTCCCGCCAGCGGACAGCCGGGCGTAGTCAAAGTCATGGTTAAGTGAATTTGGATTTTGGCTCGCGGTTTTTTGATCACCTCTACCCCATAAATCAGGCCTAAGCTAACGATGTCTATATCAAGCTCCGGATCAACCACACTTTGCAATCTGGATCGCACCAAATCCTCTGTCACCTCTGATAAGGTCAGTAATGTTTTTTTAGTTTTGGCCATAAATGATATTTTCTCACATCAGATAGTTTATTATCACAACAAAAAGACCCTCCCGTCTACGATTTCATCGGATCAGGGAGGGTCTTAATTTCAATTCAAAACCAAAATGCTTAGGCCTTCTTCAGGACCGGCATGTTGGTGCGCTTGGTTTCCATCACGGTGTAACCAGCGGGTACGCTTGGCAGTGAGCCATCGCGGACATCGCGAGCGAAGAAGTAAATTCTCTGGACTCGACCGTTTTTGAGGGTGACGTCCTTCATGTGCAGGTAGTAAACCTGGCCTTTAGCGTTTGTGTAGCTGTAGGCTGCCATATGCACTCCTTTTCTCTCTCCCGAACTCTCGGGAGATCTATTACTACTTACCCGGCGAGATCAAGTTATCAGAAGTAATTTTCTAGATACCTCGAGTCACGCCTTGTACTGACTGTTATACCATAGCATGGTGTGAGCGCAAGTATCTAATCTGGAACCAGGCAGAAATATCCCCCTAGTTATCGGTTGAAGCAGGTAGACTGATGGTGCCCTTGAGCACAATTGAGTCCTGGGGAACACCGTCTCCCTGACTTACCAACACCTCCAAAGGTAACAATCCGGCATCCAGTTGAGCTGATCCCACCAAACCACCTTTACCCTCTTCCAGAGTAAATAGGGGCTTAACATCACTCCCACCCGGCTTTCTGATCCAAACCTGGAGTGGAGTGGAGGTGGCTTGGGTGGCGGTCACCACAACACCAAGTTTGAGCTTGTCTCCTACTGTCTCGTACCGGATAACACCGGTGGTTTCACTTTCGCCTGGTAAACTCGTGCCAACCTCTGGCGATACAGGTTGCAGGGCCACGGTTTCATAATCACCCACTCCACCTAGGGCTTTGCGCATCTCACTTTCGCTTAAGTTCTCGATACTGACACCTTCTCCTAGTTGAGCAGAAGACAGTTTGGCTTGATTACGCACGCTGTACCAGCGCCAACCCAACCAAAAAAGCATTAAAACTACCAAGCCAAACAAAGCGTAGGGAGCATATTTTTTCATGTCTTGTACCCCTCCTTGGAGCACGACTCGGGCAGGTGGTAAGTAACTACTTAGTATTTTTTATCGCCTCGGCCACAGCTCGATCAAGTTCGCCGGCAGGATACAACTTGCCATTGACGAAAAATGAAGGCGTAAAAGACACCCCCACTTGATTACCAAGCTTCATGTCGTCATTGATCAGGGTTTGAACCTGATCATCTGCCATTTTCTCGCTAAACTGATTTTTGTCAATGCCAAGTTCTACAGCATACTGGATAAATACATCTCTGACTGCATCAGCGTCTTTGAGACCAGACCATGCTGATTTTTGGGCAAACAAGACATCGTGATAGGCCCAGAACTGGGCCGAGTCAGAAGCCGACAGTAGATCCACAACCTCACTGGCTTGAGCTGCTTGATAAGCATGAGGGTGAAGCTGGGTCAGAGGAAAATGGCGGTAAATCAACTTCACTTGATCTGGATATTTGGACAAGACATTTTTGATGATCGGCTGGGCGGCGGCACAAGCCGGACACTGAAAGTCAGAAAACTCGACTACTGTCACTGGAGCCGTATCACTACCCTTGACGTGTTTGGCGCCAGTTGATATCAAACTTGGATCCACAACCAAACTGGCAGGACTGGCAGATCTGGCCAACAGCAACACCACCGCCCCAGCCAATAAGAGCGTACCTACGATAGTAATGAGTAGCAACCAAGTTTGTTTCATGTTTTTGCCCCCCAAAAAAATCTTTGTTCTCCCCCAATCAAACTCTTTTTTCCCCCAAAAATTACACTCGCGGCCAAACCTGCTGGCCGGTGGTAGTGTCCACCACGATAATAGCATTGGTCGGACAACTCTGGGCAGCTAGTAACTTCATATCGTCATCATCACCGTCTTGGGAAATCACCTGGGCGATCTTTTTTTCGTCAAAAACGAAAGTATCCGGCGCTACTGCGATACAACTGCCGGCACTGATGCACTTATTATTGATAACAGAAACCTGGTAGCGACCGACTTGCTGGGTTTTTATAACGTTATTTGTGACCGGCTGGGACATATTTATGCTGTGGTATTAAAAGATTCTTGGTGAATATAATTGCTGGGTGTACCTTTGGCAAGTAGAAGCTTTTGACAGTCATTGATCATGTTTTGGTTGCCACATAAATAAAAACCGGTTTGAGGAATGAAGCTATGCACATCAAGCAGATTGGTCACCCGACCGGTGCTTAATGTCCACTCCGGTACTGGTTGGGTCAACGTAGGATAAAAGTGAAAGTTACCAAAAACTTCAGATAAGTTTTCAAACTCTTCTGTCCAAAATAAATCCGTCACATAGCGTAACCCCCAATACAAAGTGATAGAACGTTGATCTTTTTTGTTACGTAGTAAATCAGCGATCATGCTATAAAAAGGGGCGATACCGGAGCCGGTAGCGACTAGAACTATGGCTTTTTCGTCTTGATCAGATATGGTGAAGTGACCCAGTGGGCCGAGCACTTCCATGCTGGCTCCCA
>CAZIBX010000081.1:0-3652 GCA_964537615.1 uncultured Pseudomonadales bacterium | reverse complement strand
TGATCTACACGTCAGATCAAACCAGGTGTTTTTCAGAAGACACATATATTTGCGAAAGGAATAAGACAAGTAATGTGTGTCCAAACAAAGAATAATGTTTGTGAAGATGGTTTATCGCTGATTTAACCGATCATGCAATCTTTGCAAAACAGCTGGAGAGATGTTTTTCATCTTTTTCAAACTGCGTGTGCGTTTGCGCAAACGTTTGCGCTCGATAGTTTTAACTGCACGTTTAGATGAAGGATTGCGGTAGTAGCGGTTGTCTTTGGTAATCTGGACGATATCGACCAGAGTCGTCAGCTTTTTAAACTTTTTGATCAGATCCAGCGTGCTGTCACGTGGACCAGCTTTGACAACTAGTGGCATACTTATCACCTCCTTTCCTCTCTCCCATCAGGGAGAAGCGGTATTATAACGGGTTTTCTCAAGAATAAGAAGCCCGGATTTTTTTGGCCAAATCAGCCAGTACTTCGTCACTTGCCCTGTGGGAATTATGAGACGATAGGTACCCCGGATACTGCTCAAAATAGGTATCAACGCCACGGGATTCCAGTGGTTTCCACTGATCAAGTGGAGCCGTGCCGTGCATGGGAAACAATTTACTATGCAGATGATCCACCCCGAAGCCCTCAAAAAATAAACCACAGCGAGCTACATCTTCAAAATAATGATCCAAGATCTTGGCCACTTTTTTGGAGGCGATGATCAGTCCGGACAAAACCTCATCTGATTGGTCAAAAGCATATGAACCCAAGTGATCCTTGGTAGTGACCACAGTAAAACCTGCAGTGTTGGGGAAAATAGATAAAAATGCTACATGTTTATCGTCTTGCCAGATGGTATGACTGAGACTTTGACCAGATACAATTTGGCAAAAAATACAATCTGGTTTCAGTGTATGCGGGTTAGGAGCCATAAGTTTTTTGTAAAATTTCTATCACTTGATCCAGAGTCAATGGACTGGCGGCTTGATTTTGATGTTTATCAGAACCATTGAGCAACATTTTGCCGCTGGGATGATAGTACCAATGACCAACCTGATCTACAGCTTTAATAGTTTGGGCAGCTTGATCCAAGACAATATCAGAATCCGGTCGAGCCTTAATTCTGATATTACCTAGGTTGGGATCTTTTCTTACCACCAGAGCATAGCCTTGTTTTTGGGCTAACTTCAAAACTTCATCGTTGCTGGTTTGAAGAGCTAGGGCCTTTTGGCCAGCCAGCGTAAATGGTTGACCATTTTGCTCAATAATGGTCAGTGCTTTAAAGTATTGATTTAAGGCCGCATAAGCACTATCCAAGCACTGCATCCCGAAGTAAAGTTGAGACTCATCAGTTCTGGGTGTAGTCAACTCCATACCGTGTATCAATTCTTGAATCATGAAGTTAAACCTAAACTCGGAAGTTTCTGGCCAATTGATCTCTTGAAAGTGATCGATGTCGTTGACGTAAGACACCAGGTGAATCAAGGCCTGGTCATCCACCAGATCTTTATAGTGTTTAACCAAGTAATCAAAGATCAATGTAGTGGCACAGACCATCTGATTGCCTCGCTGTGTCTGATGATGATCAAACTCACCCAACCCAGTGTCAACGTGCACTACTTCTGCCGGATTCAAGTTATTTTGCTCGATAGTGAAACTATCTAGGACAGCACCGGGGTTGACAAACATGACATGAGCGTCAGCAAAGTGTTCGCTGTCAAAGCGTTTGAATAACCAAACGCCGGTAATAGCGTCTAAGTCAGGTGCATGATGGGTGACGAGAGTTTTTCTAGCATGCATGATGTCAGTAAGTATATCATCTGGTCAGATGGATAAAAAACAAAAAACCCACCGCGCCAACCTTCTGTAGAGAGATGGCGCCGTGGGTATCCTCACCAGGATTTATAGATCGTAATATATCGTTATGATTCAGATATACCAGACACAAAAAAATGCGATCTGTGAAGATATAACACTCGCGCTGGGCTAATTAAAAAAACTGTTATAAGATCAAAATTGCCAGGCAAATTATCTGACTTTGGTCAAAGTTTTAAGCTGGCTGATAACTTGATGAAATTCTAGGAGTTGGGTCGAGTTTTCTGATCGTAGTTTCCACTCGGCTTGGGTGCCGGTTTTGGCTGATACCACCAATCTGACCGGACAGCCGATCAAATCGGCATCAGCAAACTTTTCACCGGCAGAAATGGATCGCTCATCCCACAGCACATCAATACCCGCATCGGCAAGTTGGTCATACATTAGTTGAGCTTGGGCTTCACCTCCTTTGAGCGAGATCAGGTGGACAGTGTATGGTGCGATTGATACGGGCCAAACGATACCCCGATCATCATGATGAACCTCTGTCACTGCCGCCATGGTACGGCCTAGCCCGATGCCGTAACAACCCATATAGTAAGGTTGTTTTTGGCCATTTTCATCTACGTATTCGGCTCCCTTCATTTTACTACTATAATGAGTGCCGAGCTGAAAAATATTACCGACTTCGATGCCTTTTTTTAAAACTAATTTGTCTTGTGAATCTACAGCCACAAATCCGTCTTGAGCCATGGCTACATCACCTTCAATTTCATGTTTAAAATCCCGGCCATAATTGACATTGATAGAATCGGTAGTAGCTTCTTTTTGACCACCGATAAAGTTAACAACCGTCTGCAGTGATAAATCCGCTACATAAATAACTCGACACTCATGCTTACCATCAGTTGACCTACGCAGTTTGATAAACTGATGCCCCCAGCTGTGTACGTATCCTGGTTTGGTACCGATGTCTGACAAATCCTCCGGATCAGCGTCCACGATCTGTCCCACCAGACCCAGCAGTTTTTCTAGTTTAGATTTATTGACATCCAGATCACCGCGGATAGTTACGATGATAATATCGCCGGCCACAGTTTTATAGACGACGTTTTTGAGAAAATAGCGTTTATCTTTTCCGTAATGCTTCAAATTATCTTCGATTGTATGAACCCACTCGGGTTGGTCGATGATCTGCATGGCCAGGGGTTTTTCTTGAGAATTGACCGGCTGAAGCTGAAACAAAGCTACATCTTCATGAGCACAGTACGAGCCGTCAGCGGTAACATAAAAAGTCCCCTCACCCTCGGGATGTTCAACTTGAAACTCGTGACAAAACTCACCACCGATATAACCGTTATCGGCTTCAACTTTGAGCGTCTCCAGACCACAACGTTTGAAGATCCGATGATAAGTTTGGGCCATTTGATCGTAGGTTTTTTTAAACTCGATAGCATTTTTATCAAAAGAGTAAGCATCTTTCATGATAAATTCACGCACTCGCAGGAGTCCGCCTCGGGCCCTGAACTCATCGCGAAATTTATTGGAAAACTGATAAACGTTAAAAGGTAAATCTTTGTGTGATAACTGAAATTTACGGGCAACATCCACAAACATTTCTTCGGCTGTGCCGCCCAGAGCAAACTTGGCCCCTCGCCGGTCTTGCACCGTCATTAGTTCAAAACCAACTGTGTTGGTCCGATTGGTTTCCTGCCACAGCTCCAATGGATGCAGAGTCGGTACCAGCATTTCTTGGCCACCGGCCGAGTCCATCTCTTCTTTGATGATTTTTTTGATTTTATCGTGTACTCGCCAGCCCAAGGGCAAAAAGAACCAGCGACCGGCACTGCTCT
>CAZIBX010000080.1:0-3706 GCA_964537615.1 uncultured Pseudomonadales bacterium | reverse complement strand
CTGAGCCTCAAGAATTTGAGGCATAAAGCTACTGTTGACACAAGCTTTAAAGAGTAAGTACCACTTGCCAGACCTAGTGTATCCAACGTCAAGTAAATCAGACAATACATAATCAACAGCTTTTCGAGTTCGTAGTCCAGTCTCCTGCAAAGCTTCCCAGGCAAGAGTTTCGAAGGGTGATCTGTCGTTTGGTTCAACATGTCCGGCGGGATTTGTCCACACACCGCCCTCAACTCTACGAACAAGAAGAATATCCTCAGAACAGACAGGTTGACGAAGTATGTTGGATGCAAACGGATGTTGTGATAGGGGTCGCGGCCTAGCAGGTATTAGTCCCACTACTCCATGTACCCCATCAGTTCGAAGTTGTTGAAGAAAGGTGAATAACTCTTGATGCTTAGCAAGTAATGCTTCCGCGCCAGCAGGATGAATAGATCGCTCTCCCCCTAGATACATGTTTGCAATTATCTCATAACAAACTTCTGGACTTTTTCTCTCTTGGTTGATTTAATAAAGGGTCAAAAAAAATGAAAAATAAATTTGCAGTCATCACAGGATCCTCAACTGGTATTGGTCAGGCTATAGCTTTAGAGTTGGCTAAGCAAGGAGTATTTGTGGCCTTGGCTGGTCGTACTCAAGATAAGATACTCAAAACAAAAAGTTTGATTTCCCAGAATGGTGGTCAAGCAGAAGTGTTTTTAGGTGACTTCACAAAACTCGATTCTCTCAACGCTCTTATTACCTTAGTTAAACAAAGAACCGATAAAGTCGATATTCTAGTCAATGTTGCCGGTATATGGCACGGTCCAAACGAAGTATATGCCGGAAAAGATTTTGAATCATTTTCTCAGCAAGTAATTCTTGATACCTATGCTGTAGGTCTTACTGCTCCAACGCTTTTGACCCATGCTTTTACTCCTTTGATGAAGGGTGGAGGCAAGATACTCAATATCTCTGGGACGTTTGAAAATGGTGCAAAAGGCTGGCTGCCTTATTCCGTTTCGAAAAAAGCCAAAGAAGATCTGACTATTGGTTTGTCTGAAGAGCTGAAAGATAAAAATATCCAGGTTAATGCTATTTCTCCGTCCGATACTGCCACTGACGCTTACAAGAAATACTTTCCTCAATACATGGATGAGGCTATTGAGCCAAGTCAAATTGCTAAACAAGTCACTTTATTGTGTTCTGAAGAATCAACAGTCACCGGTAAAGTTTTTGTAATGAAGAAGGGCAAAGAACCCTACGAGGGTTACCACACTTAAAATGGCAACAGCTCAGACGAACTGACTTTCAATGCTTTGGAGATTTTGTAAAGAGTCCGGACGGTTGGATTTCTCTCTCCTCGCTCAACCATACCAACATATGTTCTGTGGACTGATAAACGCGCTGCTAGTTCTTCTTGGCTAATACCCTGAGATTTACGGATCTTCTGCATTTTCTGGCCGAATTTCTCAAGAATGAATTTGTGAGTTATTGCTTTACCCATGTGTTCAAATCCTAGAGACTCCCTGTATTCTTTTCGACAGACTCCTTGTCTCTTTTGTGCTAAACTTCCTCTAGAAAGTAGATTGATTTGACTTTTGCTCTGGAAGGAAGCTAACATCTCGACACGTTAGCAGTTAGCTCGCCTAGGAGGATAAAAATATGACAATAAAAATGACCCACAACAAACCCCTGATTATCGTCTTTGCCCTCTTGTTAGTTGCCGGTTCTGCCTTCTGGCTTATTCGCCCCAAGCTTCAGGCCGTTAAAGTTCAACAGGCTCAGGACCAGAAGCTCCAACAAATCAAAGAGCTTACTGAAAAAGCCGATAACAATCCCAAATACCGTGAACATAATTCCCAGGCCAGCCGTGAATTGTCCGATAAGCTCTGCTCTCTGACTGCTCGTCCTCCTGAAGAGCGGGAGAAAGCCGTAGCAGCCGTTCGTGACTTCCTGGAGATGCCGACTATAGCGGTAAAGTATGAGTGTAACGATGCCTTCTATAACCTGGAAGAGGACAGACTTATTGCTGCTAAGAGTGAAACCTACTCGGTTGATTCAACCTATTTTGTCATCAATTCTGTAACAAACCATATCATGCAAGTGGATGAAACTCCTGGAACTTGGGGTTATAAAGCTGATGGTACTCGTTGGTTTAGTGACCAGAAACAATACGAGTATAGTGGCAAATACAGCCAAGCCGAGATTGAACAACTGGCACGTAACTTTATCGCCAAGCATTCACTGGCTTTTGGAGACATATATCTCTCTAAGTTAACACTAGGTACCGGCAAGAAAGATGGCGGAAGTGGTAGGGTAAATTATTTCCTCACTTGGAGAGGAGAAGCCAGAATTGTCCAATTAGATCCACCCACCGAAACTTGTAGTGAAGACTTGGACAAGAACGCTCCCGGCTTATATCGAAATGGCAATGGCGTTTCCTGTATCAAGGTTTATGAAAGTAAAGAACAACCCAGCTTAAGCATTGCCTTTACGAATGGTGGTCAACTCATTAACTTCTCTAACGAACTGGAAGGACCACTCGCCCGGGCCCGGATGCGATAAGGATCCGCATGAATTCACCCAAACTTATTATTCTCAGGTATTTTGTGGTGTTTATTGAACTCCAGGTGAGGCTACTTAAGATATTAGCCCACACCGGCTCACAACAGCCCCAACGAGCCGTTTGAAGCTAAATAACGGTAACTTATCCATCCCAGGTATGAAGATGCCACACGAGGCGACACGCTTGGTTACGGGTTGAGTTGGTTCCGTTTTGGAACTAACTATCCGGAATCTCCGGATAGTTGGAGGAGTAATTCAGTTATTCGAATAACTAATCGCATTGGACTAGTCAAGCTATCATCCTAATCTATTGATTTAGTGTAGGATTGCCTATCCGAAACTATTGCATTTTCATTTAATTTCGGATAAATTGATATTATACTAGGCTAATTTAAAACTATGAATTCATCCGAAAATATAATCTCATTACTTGAAGCGGTAAAAAAGAATGACCAAGACAGTATTGATCTTATAATTAAAAAGCTCATTAAGGAATCGGAAAAAAGAGGCTATCACCAAGTTGCTAAGCGATTAAGAGAGATATATTCAGAACCATATTCCACTCAAATTGGAAGAAATTCTGGGTTTTTTAGCTCTTCATTTTCAAACTCGGTTCATAGTGGTTCTGGCTTGTATGAGATGAGAAAGCCAAAAGTTAAGTTAAGCGATGTAATTCTTTCTAAAAAGAACGAACAGATTGCTTTTGAGGTCATAAAGACATACAAAAACAGAGACAAGTTGAAGGATTTGGACATCCAATATGAGAATAATATTTTTGTCTATGGTCCTCCTGGAACTGGCAAGACCCTGTTCGCTTACTCACTGGCTGGACAATTAGACATACCCGTGCTTCATGTATACCTCGACAGTCTTATTTCTTCATATTTAGGTGAAACTGGTAAAAACTTAGGGAAAATTTTCTCCGATGCCTCAAAGCAAGAATGCGTAATCTTTCTTGATGAATTTGATGCGGTTGGTAAGATGCGCGACGATAGCCAAGATTTAGGAGAATTAAAACGTGTAGTAGTTGTGCTTTTACAGCAAATTGACGAAATGCCTCCAAATAACATCTTGATTGCTGCTACGAATCATGACCACCTGATCGACAAAGCTATTAGAAGGCGGTTTAACAATGAGATGCACTTAGATTTACTTGACC
>CAZIBX010000079.1:3377-3731 GCA_964537615.1 uncultured Pseudomonadales bacterium | reverse complement strand
AGTTTGGCTGCCGGTATTTTCTAAAGTAATAGTATGGGTGGTTTTACTGCCTGGTTTGAGTTTGATGAAAGCTGTGGGCGGACTGACACTTAACTGGGCGTCTGACCTGGCTTCTAACTCTGGAGCTGTTTGACCGATGGCAGGGTTTGGCGCAGTTAACAATAAACAAACCAAAACCAACAAAACTTGACTAACTTTGACTAAAAATTGGACTTTGGTTATTTGTTGATGTGATCGGCTGGATTTGATTGAGAATTTTTTGATCATAGTTTGATTTTTTTATCTTTAGTATCCAGGCACAGCTATAAATACCACGTTGGTTTGGTAACGGCCGGCGGCTTGGGTATTACTGAT
>CAZIBX010000079.1:0-3367 GCA_964537615.1 uncultured Pseudomonadales bacterium | reverse complement strand
AGTCGATTGTCGCCAGTATTTAGCGATGTTGGCCGAGCCCATCACTTCCTGCATAGCTTGGCTGGCTGCTTGATTGGCAAAAGGTCTGAAGTAGTTGGTATTGGTAAAGTCTGTGGGTATATCGTGTCCACTCATGTTGTAACCAAAGCCGGCTATACTCTGATTGGTCCAGGTACCAGCCGTGGTGTAGGTGCAAGTGCCAGCGTCACAACCGGTGTTGGCGATGGTTTCTGTGCCGTCTTGAATAGTGAGTGGTTTGGTTTCATAAGCGTAAACTTTATAACCACTCCCACCTCTGGTAGTGATAGTCAGAGTGTGACTGTCGGTGTTGTGAACCCCGGGAGAGAGTGTGCCCAGGGCGATAGATAATTTGGAAATGCGGAAAGAGAAGTTATAAATCTGGTAAATGTACTGAAAACCACTACCCAAAAAATAGCTTGACACCCCGTACTCACCATATGGGCCTGGAGCGATCTGCCCGACGGTATTGGTTAAGGTGTAGTTGGTGCTATCAGTTTGGGTACCTGAAGTCATATTGAAGTTGCCATACTGGATTTCGTAGGAATTAGACCTCATTTGCTCGGCTTGGGCAGAAGTCGCTAGCTGAAAACTACCTGCGATGATGACAACACAGACAAGCCACCAAGTGACTGTTTTCATACCGATATTGGCTCCAGTGAATCAATTTTTTCTGCCTGGGCACGGACAGTGTTTTGTAGCTGATTTAATTTTTGTTCTTCCAGATTGCGCAAAGCACTTTCTTGGACTGACTTTTCATGTTCATTTTTGGCATAGAGAAAAATAGCCAGCATGATGGGTAGGGAAAGAAGCGAGCTGACATGATCGCCGGCGGTTTGGGGAGATATGGCATAGTGATACCAAATTACTGCCATACCGGTCACCACCGCACTTTCTGGGTAAGTGGACAAAACTACTACAAACAGATGAACATAGGCCAAGAAAAACAATGGTGAGGTTAAGTTGCCGGTAGCGCCGATACACAATAGCAAACCAAAAGTTAAAATCGCCAACTCCAGAGTGGCGTAGCGGGGGATGAGAGTTAGTTTTTGAGTTTTATGGCTTAAGTACTTGATTAAAAAGAACGCCAGCAAAGTCAGTCCTACCACCTGCAAGGCGAAGTTTTTAACGCCGGGAATAATCTCAAACAAGTAAGCCAAAACTACCGCCGTAACCAGGACTAAACCGTGACTTAATGGGGACAGGACTTTCACGCTTACCAGTATACAGGGTTTTGGTCAATTTTTACCCATTTTTTTGAGTCTTGAGTAATCTTTTTGGCTCTGTCGGCTTGTAGCCACAACACATTCTCTGTCCTGGTGGTACAATTGGTAATCAGATGTCATCTGGTCAATATCAACCATTAGTCACAGAACCACACTGGCAGGCCGAGTGGGAAAAACGAGGCTTGTTCCAGAATAGTGTTCAAGTGCCGGTTACAGACAAGATGTACATTTTGTATGCTTTCGCTTATCCGTCTGGTTCTGGTTTACACGTAGGTCATGTCGAGCCCAAAACTGCTCTGGACATTCTGGTTCGTTACTACAGGATGAAGGGCAAACAAGTCTTTTTTCCGGTTGGCTGGGATGCTTTTGGCCTGCCGGCAGAAAACTACGCCATCAAAACCGGTATTCATCCGGCTCAAACCACCAAGTCAGCCATCGATACTTTTAAGCGCCAGATTAAGCGTTTGGGTATTTCCTATGACTGGCAAAGTGAGATCGCTACCTGTCATCCCGGGTATTACAAGTTTACCCAGTGGTTATTTTTACAGTTGTATCAAAAAGGACTGGCTTACCAAGGAGTAGGCATGGTCAACTGGTGCCCCAGCTGCCAAACAGTTTTGGCCAATGAACAAGTGGTAGAAGGTCAGTGTGAACGTTGTGGCACCGCCGTTATCCAGAAAGAGATGAAACAGTGGTTTTTCCGGATTACCCAGTATCAGGATGAGTTAATTTCTGGTTTAGATCAGGTAGATTGGCCGGCAGCCACCAAACAGCAACAACTGAACTGGATCGGCAAAAGTCAGGGTTTAACTATCAATTTTGAGCTAAAAAATGCACAAAAATCTGACAAAATTTTATTGCCAGTCTGGACTAAGTTTTGGGAAACAGTGTATGGCGTGACATTTTTGGTCATCGCGCCGGAAAAATTTGTTGCATTGGGACTGAATCGCTTTTTGACCCAAAACAATAAACAAAAAGTTCAGGCTTATATAGATGCAGCCGGGCATAAAACCGAGGAAGAGCGCAAGATTGGTGAAAAAGACAAAACCGGCGTGGATACCGGTTTGCAGGTTGTCAATCCGGTTAACGGCCAAACTGTTCCACTGTTTGTGGCAGATTATGTTTTGTCCGGAGTTGGTACGGCTATCGTGATGGGTGTGCCCGCCCATGATCAGCGCGACTTCACTTTTGCCAAAAAATATAAACTGCCCATTGTTCAAGTCATTTCATATCAAGATCCCCAACTGGAGTCCTTGGTGGCGGAGGGTAGAGGGGCAGTGGAAGCAGACGGAGTGATGATTAATTCCGGTTCATTTGACGGTCAGCCGGCTTGGTCCCAAGCCAAACCAGCTATAGCCAAGTGGTTGATCAAACAAGGGTATGGTCAGTGGCAGACGACTTATAAACTGCGGGATTGGCTGATTTCTCGCCAGAGGTACTGGGGCGCGCCTATTCCCATAGTTTACGACCCGCAAGGTCAACCTCACCCGGTGCGGGAGGAGCACTTGCCTTGGTTACTACCCACAGATGTGGACTTCAAGCCCACCGGCGAGTCGCCCCTGCATTCGTCCCGCGAGTTTATGGCCAGAACAGAAAAATTATATGGCAAGGGTTGGCGGCCGGAGTTTGACACCATGGATACGTTTGTTGATTCCAGTTGGTATTATCTGCGCTACGCTGATGCTCGTAACCAAGATGAGTTTGCTTCTTCAGATATGTTGAAGCAGTGGCAACCGGTAGATTTTTATATGATCGGGCCAGAACACATCGTTTTGCACTTACTCTACTCGCGTTTTTTCACCAAATTTTTGCGCGATCAGGGTTATCTGAACTTTGACGAGCCATTTATGAAGATGCGTCACCAGGGGATGATTCTTGGCCCCGATGGTCGTAAGATGAGCAAAAGTAAGGGTAATGTGGTGAATCCAGATGATGTGATCGAGAAGTTTGGAGCCGATACTTTGCGGGTTTATGAAATGTTTATGGGCCCGATTGATGCCGACAAACCCTGGAATACCCGGGCAGTGATCGGAGTTTACAAGTTTCTTAACCGAGTTTACAACTTGGTTTATAAGTGGACATCTAGCCAGTCTGTGACTAAATCCAAAGATAGTGTTGAGGCG
>CAZIBX010000078.1:0-4018 GCA_964537615.1 uncultured Pseudomonadales bacterium | reverse complement strand
TGTATCATAAAGAATAACTTCAAAAGGAGTGCGGGCCACCTTTCTGTTATCTTGAGTTACAGTCCCTCTAATATCTCCCCAAACATCGTGTGAAATCACTCCATAAGTCACAGGAACAGGTACTCGAAAATGAGCTTCAAATCTTAAACTTGTAGGAAACAGACGAAACTCTTCCTGGGAGTATGCCTTTGTTGGGTGATCATGAATAAATTTACACTCATCGGCATCATAATTGATCCCAACGATACGCAGTCGACATGGGTAATCTTTACCAATTGTCAATCTAAGTTCGGCCTGTGATCGAGAAAATCCCTCTGCTGTTACATGATAAATTTTTTGTTTGTAACTTGGTGTTTGTACTCTTATATCAAACTCACTATGGCTAAATTTGGATCGATCGATATCTTTACCCTCCCTCATCGCCATGACTAAATCACCATGCAAATAAGTAAACACTGTCAGCGCGGCACAAGAATGAGGTTGCATGATGTAATTATATCTCCTCTGGCAAACTGGTGGGTTGAGTGGCCTGCCAGGCCTTAATTTGTTGAGGATCGCCACTGATTAGAGCGGCAGGAACTGACCAACCTCGATAAACGGCTGGCCTAGTATACTGGATCGGACTGATCGACCCGGGTACATGATGAGATTCTGCCACCAAACTGCCGGCATTACCCACTGTTTCTGGCAGTAATCTAATCACACTATCCAGCAGACAAGCAGCGGCTGGTTCACCACCGGTCAAAACAAAGTTGCCGATTCTGATCTGCCCGTCAACCAAATGATCGGCTACGCGCTGATCGACGTCACCATAATGGCCACAGATTAAAATCAGCTCTGGTTTTTGGCTCAAATTGACGGCTGTTTGTTGGCTAAAAAGCTGTCCTCGGGCTGAAAGCAGGTAAATAGGTCGATTGGGATTACCTTTTTGAACACCGATGCTTTGTAGAGCCAAGTCAATGGGTTCTACCATCATCACCATGCCAGGACCACCTCCGTACGGCCGATCGTCGGTGGTTTTGTGCTTATCCTGGGCAAACCGTCTGATGTCGATTAACTTAACTTCTGCTTTGCCCGAATCAAGCGCCCGGCCGATAATTGATGTAGCCAGAACCGAATCAAAGTAAGTGGGAAACAGAGTCAGGATAGTGATTTTCACCTGCTTAGATTATACTAGAAGCTAGTTTTAGCAATAAACCCAGTATGCCTGCACAATACAGCTCGGATGGCGGGTTGACTTTGACTCAAGTCACCAAAATAGGTCGCAGTGTCGTTAAGTACGGCAGCATCGGTTTGGTGGTGGCAGTGATCAGCTGGACCTTGTTTACTTCATTTGTAGCTTACTGGAAAGCCACTCATCCCCCACCACCACCGCCCCCCACCATGGGTTTTGGTTACCTACCAGGATTGGTTTTTCCCACCCAATCAACCAACGACAAGCCACAAAAGTATGTTTTAGAAACTGCTACCGGCCGGTTGCCAGTTTTTGATGATCGGGCGCAGGTCTTTTTCATGCCCAAAAAAGCGGCTAGTTTGTTGGACAATGAAACCACCGGCAAGATCGCTCAATCGCTGGGTTTTGATGGTACAAGCGACAGTATCGATAGTCGGACTTATCGCTATACCAAAAGCGAACCTTTGGTTTCTACTTTGACCATCGATACTCGAGACCACGTGCTGGAAATCAAGACTGATTATCTGAATCGTCCCGACTTGTTGTTACTTAATGACTTCCCCACCCAGTACGAAGCCGTGAACATTGTCAAATCTTATCTTGAAACTGCCTCACTCATGGCCAAAGATGTAGCCACCAGCAGTGGTAGTGTTAAGTTTGTCAAAGCCGTAGGCAATGAACTACTACCAGCAGAAGCAGTGGCCGATGCTGATTTTCTGGTGGTTGATATTAACCGGACACCGGTCGCTGGTACATATCCTATGTACACCGAGCTGGACAACCAAGGTAGTATCAGAGCTATTTTGTCCGGAGCCAAAGATAAAAGCCGTCAAATAGTTTATCTGCGCTACTCATACTATCCGATTATGCCAGGACAAGTAGAAACATATCCTTTGCGCGATGTTAAAGAGGCCTGGAACATAGTGCAGTCCGGCGAAAGTTTCATCTTAAATAAAGGCGGAGATGAAACTGCGGTCATCAGAGATGTCGTGCTAGGTTACTATGACTCAACCAAACCTCAAGATTATCTCCAGCCGGTTTATGTGTTTTTGGGTGACAAGAACTTCAAAGCCCTGGTCCCAGCCCTCGACCCGCAAATTACCGCCAACAACCAGCAGTCGGTGACTACCCCCACCCCTATTCCCGCCGGTGGAGTACAATAGCGTCTCCCTATGAGTCAAGTCGTCAGAACCAGATTTGCCCCCAGTCCCACCGGTCAGTTACATATCGGAGGTGTGGCTATTGCTTTAAAAAACTACGCTTTTGCCCAAAAACATCAGGGACAGTTTATCCTCCGGATTGAAGATACGGACAAAACCCGTGAAGTAGAAAATGGTGTTCAATCACTTGTAGATCAATTAACCAGTTATGGCATAGTTTGGGATGAGGGACCAGACAAAGGTGGTCAATACGGCCCCTATCTGCAATCAGAGCGTTTGGATATTTATCAAAAATACGCTCAAGAGTTGGTAGAAAAATCCCAGGCCTACTACTGTTTTTGCACCAAAGAAGAGCTAGAAGCATCCAGACAACAAGCTCAAGCCAGTGGTCAGTTGCCCAGATACTCCCAAAAATGCCGTCATCTGACACCTGATCAAGTAAAAGCCCAACTTGATGCCGATAAACCATACGTCATCCGGCTCAAAGTACCAGCAAATACCTCTGTTAAATTCACGGATTGGATTAGAGGCGACATCAGTTTTGAGTCCAGTCAAATTGATGATCAGGTTTTGATTAAATCAGATGGCTATCCGACTTACCACCTAGCAGTGGTGGTCGACGATCACTTGATGAAAATTACCCATGTGATGCGAGGTGAAGAGTGGATTTCCTCGACCCCCAAACACATTTTGCTCTATCAGGCCTTCGGTTGGTCACCACCCATTTTTGCTCACATTCCGGTTTTTCTTAATCCAAACGGTAAGGGCAAAATGAGCAAGCGCCAAGGTGATGTAACCGCCATGTCTTTTTTGGCCAAAGGATATGTGAAAGAAGCAGTTTTAAACTTTTTAATGATTCTTGGTTGGACTCCGCAAGATCAGAGAGAATTACTTACACTTGATGAGTACATAAAAGAGTTTGATCCACGTCAAATGAGTCAAAAATCAGTGGCTTTTGACTTCAAAAAACTGGACTGGATGAACGGCATTTACATCAGAAACATGAGTGATGCGCAGCTGATGGACTCTCTATCTGCTTTTATTCCACCAACATGTAGTCCAGATATGGTCAAGTTATTGTTACCTTTGATCAAAGAGCGATTGGTTTTGTTATCAGACTTTGGCCACCTGACCTATTATTTTTATGAGGCAATCAAACCCAACTTGACACTCCTGACCAAACAATTAACCGCACCGGAAGCCAAAGGCATTCTGGATCAAACCATCCAAACACTAACCAATTTATCTGATTGGTCAGCCACTAGTTTGGAGTCTCAACTGCGCCAACTGGGCCAAACGTCGGGCTGGGTGGTGGGTAAAAGTTTTATGTTGATGCGGGTGGCCATCACCGGTGAAACTACCACTCCGCCATTATTTGACACCATGAGTGTGATGGGTCGACATTTAGTATTGAAGCGGTTGAAAGCCAGTTATAGTATGCTATAGCCATATGACTGCCCCGTCACTGCCCAACTCTCCCTCTCAATCCAGTGCCAAACTGGCAGTTGATCCTCCGGCAGACCTGAAGAAAAACGAAAAAAAAGTTTACGCAACTCTCAACGCTGAAGAAAGAGCTGCTGTTTTTACTACTTTGCAAACTTGGCTGACAACACCATTTGCGTCAGTTGATCCCACCATGCTTTTATATGTAGAACAGCAGTTGAGTAACTTAACCGGATACAAC
>CAZIBX010000077.1:0-4060 GCA_964537615.1 uncultured Pseudomonadales bacterium | reverse complement strand
TTTTTTATTGGCTCATAACCAACAGGTGGTCAGCTATGATTTGGTTGAGTTCAGTTACGCTGATTGTCGTGATCAAATCAAGGCGGTAGTAGGTGATATCAGAGACAAAACCGGACTGCGTCAAGCCATGCGGGGAGCTGATGTGGTGGTTCACTGCGCTGCTGCCCTACCCCTTTATAGTCCAGCTGATATTTGGTCGACTGATGTGCAGGGTACCAGAAACGTTTTGACAGTTGCCCAAGAGCTTGGTATCGACCGGGTGGTGCACATTTCATCCACTGCCGTTTACGGAGTGCCGGATCATCATCCGTTACTTGAGACAGACCAACTGATCGGAGTTGGGCCTTATGGTCAGGCCAAAATTGAGGCCGAAGCAGTTTGTTTGGAGTTTCGCAAAAAAGGTATGTGTGTACCGATTCTGCGCCCCAAGTCTTTTGTCGGGCCGGAACGGCTGGGCGTCTTCGCCCTGCTTTATGACTGGGCCAAAGATGGTTGCAGTTTTCCTGTGATCGGGTCTGGTAATAATTTATATCAACTGCTTGACGTAGCAGATTTATGTCAAGTTATTTATACATGTGCAACTGGTGATAAGAAAAAAGTCAACGATACTTTTAATGTAGGGGCCGCTATCTATAGCACGATGAAAAATGATTATCAGGTGGTGTTGGATCAGGCCGGTTTTGGTAAAAGAATTATCGGCACACCAGCTGGATTGATTATCTTTATTTTGAAAATTTTGGAAAAACTTAAACTTTCCCCACTTTATGCCTGGGTTTACGAAACAGCCGGCAAAGAATCTTTTGTTTCGATTGAAAAAGCCCAAAAACAATTGGGATTTGCGCCTAGGTACAGCAACGCGCAGGCCTTACTACGTAACTACCAGTGGTATCTGGATCATCAGGCGGAGTTTGCTGGCCGGAGCGGGGTGTCTCACCGCGTGCCGTGGGGACAAGGGGTGCTGGGGGTGGTTAAGTGGGTGTTTAAGTTGATTTAAGTGGTGGTCCTACAACAGTCTTAAACTTTCTGCTATCTGGCGTGCTACTTCTTGGAAATTATCAATAACAGCGTATCTGAACTCAAAAACTTTGCCGTCATTGTTTTTCAGTATATAGGCGCCTCCAGCTAGCCCTTTTATATGAACACCGTTTAAATTACCTATGTTTATATTTTCTTGTTCTGTACCAAAAGCGCTTTCGATATTTTTTACAGCGTCAGCATAATTTTCTCTTAAAATAGAAAAATATATTCCTGGAATAACTTGTCCCATTGGATCAGTGTCTTGTGGTGTGAAAATTATAAAATTTTGAGTTGTGTCATCATACTTCCAATCGGCTGGATATTTAACGGTTATTTTGTATGTGGGGCTTGTATATAGTTTCCAACCTTGCATGATCAGTATCTGAAGACACAGGCGTTTCTGACCCTGGTACTTCAGAGATGCTTGTACTCGGTTGTGTTTCTATTTGCGCCACGGGAATTTGTTGACCATTTGGTTGATCAATTTGATTGGATTGATTTAATTTAGAGAAAAAGTAAACGTTGGCCATCAGAGAAAATAATAACAAAGCACAGACCATCATCAACAAACTACGATTGGATTTTTGAGGCAAGGGTATAGATTGAGTTATCTCTGGTTGATCAGGTGTGGGTGGGAAGTTGGTGTTCATAAATTCCTTCTTTTAGTCTAAACGTTTTATATAGATGAAATAATTTGATCTATTTCTTTCAATACAATTTCTGGCGTACTGCTAGAAATAGTGGGATATTCAAGCAGTAAGCCATAATCATTTAACTTTGGATCAAAGTTGTCGGGCATTACATCTAAAAATTCGCCCGCGTAACTCAAACAAACCTTGTATTGTTGACCATCTTCATAGCTCCAGTCGCTGGTTTCGGTTTTAGGCACAACCTGAAATACTTCGCTTAGTGTTTGATCAAAAGTAATACCCTTTTTAGCATATGTGTAATTTTTTGAGTCTTTAACCCTATACCAGCCGTTAGAAAGTTTAGCGACCGTGACATTGTTACTACACGATCCTCCCATCGAGTCCATAACCTTATCAAAAATTAAGTCAAAGTGCATTTCTTTTTTAGTAAAACGAACTCCCTGACAGCCATGTGTGCAGCTAGCGAAATATTTCGATTTAAAATCAAGTGTATTTTCAAAATTATCGAAAGATTTAACTTGAACGCTCCAACCCTCTGGAATGGAAAAATCTATTTTACTTAAATTATCAATTACTTGTTTAGATTTAATTGAACTCGGAACAGTATTTGTTGGTGTCGTAGTAGTGATAACCGTTGGTTGGACTTCTATCTGCGCCACGGGAATTTGTTGGCCTTTGGGTTGGCCGACCTGTTTACTACCTTGCATTTGGCTAAAAAAGTAGGCGTTAGTTATTAAGGACAGTAACAATAAAACAGCACCGATTGTCATCAAAAGCCCATTTGACTTTTTAACCGTTGCATTGGCTTCAGTTAGAACGACTTGATCTTGAGTGAGTGAAGGGTTAGTGTCCATAGTTTCTTTCTAAAAATCATTATAATTCCCGATAAATAACAAAATCAATTGGCAAGTCAATCAAACTATTTGGTTTCAATTTGACAATGTTTTGACCTCTTATTTCTCAATTAGGTCTTTTTTGGCAAAAATAATTACTTCTGGGTGATCATAAACCGTGAACGATTCATCGGCGCCTTGATCATTCAGTTCAAATTGACCAAAGGGAGTCCAGAATGTGGGAAAACTATTGAAGCGGGCGATTTCTGCAAAACCCAACTGACCGTCAAATAACTTTGTGTAATACTGCGCAGTTAACGGGTAGCACTTTTTCCATTTATGACAGTCAGCCAACTTGGTCAGTGGTGTGGACAGTCGGTTGGAGGCGATGATGATGTAATCAGCTTGAGCCAGATAGGAATTAACCAACTGCCATTTTTGATTGTCATCCGGCACTTCATATAAAGGTAACTCGATATACTGAAACTTTTCACTGCCATAAAGCGGCAGACGATCGTCCCAGTGTTCGACTGCAATCATGCTGTCTCTTGGTATGTTGTTATTTATCCAATCGCTGGCAATGATACGAGAATGAGACGTTTGATAGATCTGGATAAAGCCCATCGTCCACCAAACCGCTACGGCCAAACACCCGATCGCCATCACTTTACGCAGATGCCAATTGAGACTTTTCCAGCCCAAGATGCCAGCTATGCCCATCGCTGCCAGCACTGCCACCAAAGGATACAGAGGCAAAAGATAGCGCATGAACTTAACGGCTGAACGCCCGATGACGACGAAGTAAATTAAGTTAAAACCCAGATAAATCACCCAGGGTTTTGTGGTTAAGTTCACTAACCACGACTTAATTTTTTGCTGCTTTTTTGATTGCAAAATTTGAGTTAAAACTCGACACAACCCCACAACCGCCAGTCCAAATAAGATAGGCCCGGTGCCATAAAGGGCCATGTTTTTCAGATAATAAGCATATGGGGTACTGCCCACGTATTGCAGAGTGTATGGAAAAATATAGGCATCGTTGTTCATTTCCAGTTGTGTAGTGACTTCCTTAATTACCTGTGCAGGTTTAATCCAAGCAAAAGGCATAGCCAGCCCAAAAACTAAACCGACCAGTGTCCCACCCACTACAGCTGTGACGATAGCGCGCCAGACTTTTTTAATAAATTTGTTTGAGTTGCTGGCTAAAAATGGCCATGTTATCAGATAAAACAAAGCCGGCACGATGATAATAATTGGCGTAATTTTGGACGCAAGCGCCGTACCCATGGTGATAAAAGTTAAGAGTAGCCAAACTGACTTGCGAGTTTGGATGTAACTTAAGATGCCAAATAAGATTAAACTGACGCTGAAACTGACAAAAATATCAACCGTAAAAAAATTACTGTTCTGAATCGGGAAAAACATCAGGCCGTAACACAGACCAGACAGAATCGCTAGTTTTTTATGCTCGGTTAATCGCCAGGTGATAAGACCAACCAAACCGATCAGCAGAATATCTAGTGAACTGGTGAGCGCACGGCCCAGTACCAGCAGACCATC
>CAZIBX010000076.1:0-4153 GCA_964537615.1 uncultured Pseudomonadales bacterium | reverse complement strand
ACCCATTCTGGCCCAGATGAAGGGGCAGGAGCTACTTCTGAAATGATGATGCTGGCTGACACCAGTTTGGGACTAAGTCCTAGACCAACCAATAAAATCAAGACGGTAGTCCAGAATCGGAGTTTATCACTCATGACCCCATACTAAAACGACAATCTGACTGGAGCCGTAACAAATTTAATAATTGACGTGCAAATACCAACTGGTCAAATCACTGTCTTTATGAACGACTTTGACGTATCGTAGAGCACAGCCCTTGCTGCCACCAAAGCTACCTCGATATAGAGCACCGGATGCGACGGCTTTCACCTCACTGCCGCCATCGATATCAATACCATTGTGGAAAGAATAAATCCGACTGACCCAAGTATGGCGTGTGGCCCAAGTACTACCATATCCTTGGTTCATAGTGATGGGTCCAGAGATCGGCCAGTCCCAACTACCGCTGGGATTAAAAGCGTCGACATCACTGCTACCGCAAGTACTACCCGAGCAGTTGGTATGATCTATACTTTTTAGATAATTAAATGGGTTTTGGGTTGAACCGCCCTTGGTGACCATGAAATGCAGGTGTTCTCCCCCCGAGTTACAAGAAGGCCCGGAGATTACGCTGGCGATTCTTTCTCCGGAATTAACGTCTTTGACCTTGGCCTCCGTTCCGTTGCCGGCGATAATGGCTTGGATAGCCTGAAACTCGGCCAAAACAGCTTGTAATTGACGCTGATAAGTGGCCTCGTCATTTTTGGTTTGGGTCAGTAGTTTTTGTTGAGCTCCTTGCTCACTTTTGAGATCCTGACGTTGAGTTTCCAGCAATTTTTGTTTGGCTTCAAGTTGGAGTTGGACTTTTTCCTTTTTGTCTTTTTGAGCATCAAACTGCAGACGTTGATTTTCTGCCAAATGCATGACACTAGCAGTTTTACTGCCAGTTTGGCCCAAGTATTTAGTCACTCCTAGAACCTTGGAGTCGTTAAGCAAAAGAGGAGCAACCGCTTGTTGGCGAGAGGTTTTATATTGTTCTCTGACTCTGGACAATAACATGGCCGTCAGTTGATCAAGCGAGGCATTCAAAACACTGATCTGATTACTTAATGAACCGATCTCTTGCTGTAAACTCTCTACCTCCGCCATGGTTTGTGCGATCTTGACTTCCTGTAGATTAATTTTGCCGGCAATAACAGCTATGGCGCTACTCAAGGTGCTTTTTTGAGTATTGAGTTCAGATAGCTTGTTTTCCAAGCACTGCTTTTTTTGACTGATACAACCCAAATACTCGTTTTGAGCCTCTTTTTTAACTTCACAGTTCAACTCATCGCAGTTAGCGGCTTGAACGGGCTTGATCAGCCAGCCAGTCAGTCCGATGACGACCAAAACCCCAACCCACGATAACCGAGCCAGGTTTTTCATATTGATTTTATCGTCTGGTCAAGCGATTGACTGCCACAAAGCCAGCTCCACCGCCCAAGACCAGTCCCACTAGCATACCACCAACTGCTTGAGCCAATACCATCCAGATAGCAGGGGGCCAAGGTAGTGAGACGCCGGAGGCAGATTGAAGTGAAGGTCTGAAGATAAGCACCAAAATACAGATCAAAATAAAGGCCAACAGCGAGCCCACCATGCCATACATAGCGCCTTCAAGTACAAAAGGTGATCTGACATAACCTTTGCTTGCTCCCAACAAACGCATAACACCGATGGCTTGTTTTTGAGTTAAGGCCTTAAGAGTGATAAAGGCAGTAATAGCAAAAAATGCGATAAACCCAACAAATAACGCTACCACTATACCGATTTGGCGCAGGGTTTGGAGCTGGTTGGCCAGTTTGGTTAGCTCGGTTTCCTGCAAAGACACTTCTTCAATTCCATCTATTTTTTCTAAATCGGTTTTAATTTGACTTAAATTATTCAAACGTTTGCCCGAGATCTCGATCGAAGCCGGCAGAGCATCTGCCGTGACTAGTTCCAGTAGCAAGGGGTCATCTTTATATTCTTCTTTGTAGAGTTTGAGAGCTTCTTGTTGACTAATGGTATTGACCTGGTAAACATAGGGTTTGGTTAACATAGTATTTTTGGCAGCTTCTAGCTGACTTTGGTTGACGCCTAGCTTAAAAAAGCCGATGGCTTTGGGGATATTTTCCAGTTGGGACAACAAAACGGCGGACACCAAAATCAAGACCACCACGAAGTGAGCCGTCAAAAAGGCCAAAAATGACAATAAAGCACAAGCGATAGTTTGATATGGTGAGCGGCGCATCGTCCGCCAAGCGTTTTGCCAGCTACTCATCTTGATCTCCTTTTTTGGATGAGCTCGTTTTTTTATCTTCTGAAGTTGGACTGTCAGCCGGCGGTTTGTTCTTACTTTTACCAGAGTTGGGTTTGTGTCGACTGGTATTGCCGGTATCTTTGACCACCTTACCTTCTGACAGATGAATCATTCTTTCCAGTTTAAGTAGATCCAAAACGGCCATATCATGAGTAGACAATAAAACTGTGGTGCCCAGATCATTGATTTTTTTGAGGAGTCGAGCCACGGCCAGCGATGTTTGTTCATCTAGATTGCCGGTGGGTTCATCGGCAAAAATCAACTCGGGTGCCAGGGCCAGAGATCTGGCGATAGCCACCCGTTGGAGTTCTCCCCCGGATAACTGGACGGGAAAAAGTTGGGCCAGATTTTCCAACTCAACAAGTTTTAGTAAGTCACTGACCCTGGTTTGGATATCACTGGCTTTGGTGCCCACGATAGCCAGAGGTAGCGCGATGTTTTCGGCCACCGTCAACTCGTTAATCAAGCGACCGTCTTGATAAACAGCCCCGATTCTGCGTCGGTGTAAGTGCAGATTTTTTTTATTAATACCGGCCAAACTCTGGCCAAAAAACAAAATATCACCGCTGGTTAATTTATACTCACTGGTTAAAAGTTTGAGCAAAGTAGTTTTGCCACTGCCGGAGCGGCCGGTAATCACCACCAACTCTCCTGGTTCGACTTGAAAAGAAACATCACTCACACCAGCACCGGCTGGCTGAAAGATTTTGGTAGCTCCTACAAACTCAATCATAAACTTGACCCAGTTTAGCGTGTTTTATGAGATGGATCAAGTTATAAATCGTTTTGTCTGGTAAAATGAGATCATCTGGAATCAGGTATGAAAAAGTTGGAACGCAATATTTGGTTGTGTTATGGTTTGAGTCTATGCAAGCATGCCTGGTTTTGGTTGGGGGTGTGGGTGTTTTACTACCTCCAATTTACCAATTATGCCGGGATCGGTATTTTGGAAACCGCCATGATCGTCACTATGACTTTATCTGAAGTACCCACGGGTGCTGTGGCGGATTTACTGGGCAAAAGAAAAACTCTGATTATGGCTATGTTTTTTTTGGCAGTATCCAACATCTGGATGGGATACGTGCCGTCAGTTTTTTTCCTTGGGTTATCAATTATCTTGGCTTCACTGGCCACGGCCTTTTTCTCCGGGACTTTTGATGCCATTTTATATGACACTTTGGAGAACCTACAGCAAGGCGAGCGTTACTCAAAAATTCTGGCCAATGCTCGCACCATCGGTCTGATTTCTCCGGCAGTGTGCGGAGTAATTGGTGGCTATTTGTTTACCCTAAATGACAAGTTGCCATTTCTTACTAGCGGAGGATTGATGTTGATCGGGAGTGTGATGGCATACTTTTTAATCGAACCAACTGTTGATACTTTTAAGTTCAACTGGACCAACTTTTGGCGTCAATTGGGTTTGGGTTTCAACCAGCTGACTTCATCATCAGCAGTCATCAAACAGACACTCTTACTACTATCTATTGGCTCGATCGTAGTTATTTTTGACGAAATGCTCAATGCTTTTATCGGGATCGAGCTTGGTTTCAGTGAAAGAGCTATGGGCGTGCTATTTGCTGCCCTTTATCTGGTTTCTGCCATCAGTGTCCAACTAGCACCCTGGATGAGTCGGAGATGGGGTAGTCATCAAGCTTTAGTTATAACCGGTTTTTACCTTGTCGCCACTATGGTAGTAACTCCTTGGTTGGGTATGTTGCTGGGAGCAATGACCTTATTTATCCGAACTTCTGGCCAATCCATCACCGAGGCATTGACTGTCGTGGTGATAAATGAGAATACAGAATCCAATGTCCGGGCTACCACTATCTCTAG
>CAZIBX010000075.1:0-4194 GCA_964537615.1 uncultured Pseudomonadales bacterium | reverse complement strand
ATCTCCATTATACTTGATATTTAATTTCCTACACCGTGATATTTTTTGAGCGAAAATTGAAAGAAAATATGAGATATCCAGATTAAAGCTATGACAAAAACGGTTAGGTACAGTGCGGTGGGCCAGTCAAATCGGTGTAGGAAACTTTCGGCGGGAATGGATGCAGCTAAACCCAAAGGCACAAGTGTGTTAAAGATCAAGGCAAAACCACCGGTGTAGATAGTCCGGGGGAAAGACCAAATCCGGCGCAGAGCCGGCACCATCTCATTAACTTCATCCAGTTTTTCTACATAAAAACAAAGCGTGGCCAAGATAAACCAGAAAAAGTAAATAAGTAATACGGCCATGATGATAAAAATTATCCCGATTAAAACATCACCTATGGTCGGTACCTGATTTAAGTTACGCAGGGAAATAATCAACATAATCACTCCGGTCAGTAAGCGGGTGATGTTGGTGTAACTGACTCGATTGATCATAATCAAGTACTGGGTAGGGATGGGACGGGTTAACATCAAGCTCAAAGAGCCATCGTAAACAGCCGTGGTGTAAGATGACATGTTTTGATATAAAACCGACCAAGTAAAAGCATCGATGATGGTATAAACAGACAACAACACCCACAGTTCCGGTCTGGTCCAACCTCCGATTTCGCCACTCATGGTAATCAAAACTGAATAAAAGAAAAATTGAAATAGTGTCCACATCAAAGAAATGAAGGCCCAAAAAATAAAGTCAGCACGATAAGTCAGAGTGCGTTGCAAATCTGGCTTGCGCAGCGCCAGGAAAACATGCCAGTAGTACTTGAGTCGACTCATATTAACCACCGCTAGCACTATACTTAAGTTTGGCTTTGTACCACATTAAATTAATCAAGCCATAAACAATCATCAGAGTTAAAGTCAAATAAATTATGTCACCTGGGGTTATTTGGTAGCTGGACTGTAGCATACCGATTGGTACAGCGTGCAGATATTTAAATGGTAAATAAGCGGCGATCGGCCGTAATAGCCCGGGCAAAAAATCGATAGGAATCATTACCCCGCTGAATATGCTGATGACGATCCATTTGAAGTGTTGCAGTCCTTCCGCACTTTCTAGCCAGAAACCAATCAAAACGATAATTAAACTTAAACCGGCTTGAAATAAAAACGAGGCAATCAAAATGAATATAAAAGGCAAAATCTGTGTGACGGACAAACTAACTGTTTGAAGTGAAATTTGAAAAAAAGTCAAAATAGCATATGCGATCAGGGCCATGACGGGTAGTCGGATAGCAATGTTGATGAACTTGTGAGCCAAGTGACCGGTCATAATCCAGGATAGATAACCGACTGGTTTGGTCATCAGGTGATCTATTCGACCAGCTCTGATATTGGGCACTTGCCAGTTTTCAAAGTAGCACTCCGTAAAAGTATCTAAGAAAAAACCGATCATATAGTAAGTGACCAGGCGGTTGATGTCCCAACCAGGAATACTGTGACCGCTTGCGTAACTGGACAGCCAAACGAGAACCAGAACCAATAGGGGAATGCTGTTGACGACAAACCACAAGCCGATCTCGAATCGGTAGGTCAAAGCCAACTCGATGTTGGGTTTAATTAATCCTACGAAACGTTTCATTACAGATATTGTAACCGGGTAAAAATTAAATAAAGAGGCAAAATTTAAGAGCTGGCAGAACTGTATCTTTTAATTCCTACCCGCCACAAGTATTGATTAACCAAAAAAGATAAGGGTAGAGTCGAAAGAGCCAAAATGATTTCCCAGCTTTGGGCTTTGCCAAGCAAAATAGCTACTGGTAAGTAGGCAGTTAAACCAAATGGCACAATAGTTAAAGCCGCCCAGTACATAGGGGTAGGATAAATCATCATGGGTCTTTGACCGGCTTCTTCAAACTTGTTCATTATTTCTGCCACCTCACCTGATGTGGTGTAATAGAGGGCTGATGTAGCGACACTACTACAAAAAAGATAGTAACTGATAAAGCCGATGATTAAAAAGATGACAAATAACCCTACGTTTAACCAACCACCGATGTTTATATTCAAAAATGGTTTGAACCAAAAGATCAATCCTATGATGGTTAGTATGCTAGATAGTCCATCAACTTTGGGTTGGCCAAACATAGCTAGAAATTGAGAGTTGATGGGTTTGGTTAAGACAAAGTCAAACTGTCCCAGACGCACGGCCGAGTAAAGAAAATTACGTACCCCACCATCAAAGTAAAAAATATAAGACAGTGCCAACATCAATTGATAAACCAAAAATAAAATAATCGCTTCGTTCTTATTCCAGCCAAAAACTGAATTGGTTGAGTTATAAGTAATGGCAATCACCAAATAACTACCCAGTACATAACTGGGAAAATGAAAAAAACGCAACAAAGCATTGGTACGGTAAGCAAAAAAATACTTGGTCTGAAAGACCAGCAAGTGAAATAAAATTTTGATGTATCTTTTCATTTACCCTCCACTACCTTCATAAGCTTTATGGGCTTGTCGCCAAACTAAACCGTGGATGATAAAAATTACACCTACCCAAGCCATCAGGACAATCATTCCTGGCAAAGCCGCTTGGGGTGAGATGTTACCCTGAATCAGTCCGATAGGAGTGCTGGCCAAATGAGGGAACGGCGTGAAAAACAAAAACTTTTGCCACCAAGTGGGAAAAAAAACTAAAGGTATGTATAAACCAGTGATGAAGCGCATGATGTTTAAGTAAGCCCAGCGCAGAGCATAAACTTCAGTTAACCAAACTGACATCAGAGATAAAGTGTACAAGAAAACAAAAGTAAATAAATAAGTTAGGCCAAAAAAACCCAGCACCAACAACCAGGTTGTGAGCTGATAGTTGAGTTGCGGTTTAAGCCATAACGACATGATTAAAACAAGAAAGGCTTGGATCATAAAGGATGACAAAGTAGCACCCAGCTGGTAAACGCAGTAGTAAAGTAGGGGTTTAATGGGGCGGGTCAGCAGTTTGTTGAGATGACCATATTTAATATCTTCTTCAACATACCAAGTGTGCATGTTGGACCAACCAAAAACTAGAGTGGAGAGTAAAAAATAGGTCGTCAGTTGGTTGGCGTTTTGTCCGGTGTGTTGACTTAATGCCTGCCAAACGAAGTACATCAACCAGACAGAGAGAGGATAGCGAAGATTGCGCATTAAAAAAGATAAACGATACTCCAAAATTTCCCCCCATGATAAGCGAAAGACCTTGGTATAAATACCTAGCTGATATACGACAAATTCCCAAGACATATCTATATTGTACTGGAAGTTGAGTCAGATCATAATTTCTGGCATACTTGAACTACACAAAGCGTTAATCGCTTTGGTTTGTTATGGTCAAAAAACGCATCTCAACTCAACTTAAAGTCATGATGTCTGTTTTGGGTATGGGTTTGTTGCTGGCAGCAGCCGGTATCTCCTATTGGCTGTTATTTAAACCACAAGATATCAGACAAAAGGCCTACTTTGGGCAGTCCAGAACAGGTGATTCTTGCGGTATTTTGACTATCAGTATGGCGGAGAGTCCCAGCTGTCCTATTTTAACTACCCAGGGCTCATTGACTCCCAGAGTACCTGGTACGACCAACCCCATCGTCAATTATCAGCTCAAAGCTACTTTGAAAAAAAATACCAGCATCACTTATAACATCCGCGAGTTGAAGTACCAGGCGGTGACTTTTTTCTGCCCAGAACCCTACGGCGAGATCAAAAATGTGAATGGTCAAAATGTCAATGTTTGCATCAAGAATCCTCAAGCGGAGGAAGTGGTCAGCTTGGTGCAAGCCGGTTTGGATAAACTGAATCGGGGAGAAGAGTATGTGATTACTTTGACCAGAAACTCACCCTATGACAGAGCTTGTGGTATGTTTCAGTTGGACTTCAACATCCTTTCCATCAATGGTTACGAGGGTTGTAGCTTCCGGGGTAATGACCCAGCCGGTGGTACTGTCGGTGCTTTTGGCAACTGTCAAACGGGTGTAACTTGTGATGTCGCCACTCCTACTCCCACTCAACTAGTCACATCAACACCCACTCCTACTCCCACTCAACTGGTTACACCTACCCCCACATCTGCAGCTACACCCACACCGACTCGTACACCTACCCCGATCCCTGGCAGCACCAATACTCCCACCCCAACCAGAACTCCTACGCCGACTCCTACCAAAACCCCAAC
>CAZIBX010000074.1:0-4216 GCA_964537615.1 uncultured Pseudomonadales bacterium | reverse complement strand
ATCGCTGTTCAAGCCCAACAAGTGGCCATCAATCAACTGGTTGAGAATGATACTGTCAAATCACAGTATCAGCCCATCAGTCAGGTTTTGGCCATCCAAGAAACCGAGGTTAAAGCTATCAGTTTGGGCGTGATCAAGCCCTAGTTTCTATCATGAAACTTCATCGATTATCTCTGGGTTCCAGCCGTCACGACACCCTGGTAGCCCGTCGTGCTAAGTACTTGACCGTGATCCTCGGCCTAGCTTTATTTTGTATTTTGATTCGATTATTTTATTGGCAAATTTGGTTGGGTGGTGAGTTAAGACAACAAGCCATGTCCCAGTATGCCAAAAAAATTGTCAAAAGTGGACTGCGCGGACCCATCTACAGTCACGACAATTATCCTTTGGCTTTCAGTTTGCCGGCTTACGACTTGGTAGCCAACCCCTCTCAAGTCCAAGATTCATCTCATTTGGCCAACGACTTAACTGAATTTATTACCCGTCAAGCATCGGACAGCTCTGATTTGGCTAGTTCACCAGCCGATCTGAATGCCTGGCTGAATCAAAAGCTGAAACTCCCGTCTAAACGCGTGTTATTGGCGCAAAAATTAACTCAAAACGCCAAAGACTTACTGCTGCAAAAAAGATGGACTGGTTTATCTTTTGAAGAAACACAGAACAGAATTTACCCGGAAAGCTCGATGAGTGCTCATATCTTAGGTTTTGTGGGCCAAGATGCCAGTGGTCAACCGATTGGTTACTTCGGAATTGAGGGAGGACTGGACCGTGAGTTGAAGGGCAGAATTATTAAAAAATCAATTTTGGCTGATGCTTTGGGTTTGGAGATTAAAACCAAACCAGAACCCCAACCAGAATTAGATGGTCGCCTGATCAAGTTAACGGTCAGACGTGATGTCCAGTTCACTATCGATACTATGCTGAAAGAAGCCATTAAAAAATATCAAGCCAAAAGCGGTGAAGTCATCGTCATGGAACCCCAAACTGGTAATATTTTGGGCCTGGCTAACTGGCCCAGTTTTGACCCCAACCACTACCAAGCTTATGATCCAAGTTTGTACAAAAATCAAAGTGTCAGTGCCGGATACGAGCCGGGGTCAACTTTCAAAATTCTGACTTTGGCGTCAGGTATCGAAGCTGGTGTGGTCACGCCCGACACCAAGTGTCCAGTATGTAGTGGACCGCGTGTAATTGATAAATACACCATCAGAACTTGGAATGATGTTTATAATCCTGATATTTCCATGACAGAGGCCTTGGCCAAATCAGACAACACGGCTATGATTTTTGCCGCCCAAAAAATGGGCGAATCAACTTTCCGGTCTTACTTAAATAAATTTATGATTGGCCAAGCTACCGGTTTGGAGTTACAGGAAGACAGCGCCACGCCATTTCCCAAATCATTTGGGCCGGTTGAGTTGGCCACTGCCTCATTTGGCCAAGGTATCAGTACTACTAGTTTGCAGTTGATCAGAGCGGTGGCGGCTATCGCCAACCAAGGCCTGATGATGCAACCTCGACTGGTGGAAGGTTATGCTGATAACAATACCAGTCCGCTGCAAACCCTGCCTCCCAAACCCTTGAATCAAGTTGTATCTGAAACTACGGCTCAACTTATGACCAAAATGATGATGGAGTCAGCTCTCCATGGTGAAGCCCAGTGGACCGTCTCGCGCACTCATCAAGTTGCCGGCAAAACCGGCACTTCTCAAATCGCTACTCTGGGAGGGTATGATGAAGATAAAACTATCGCTAGCTTCATCGGTTTTGCTCCACCGGACAATCCGCGTTTTATCATGTTGGTTAAACTGGTCGAACCTCAATCTTCTCCCTGGGCAGCAGAAACAGCCGCTCCTTTATGGTATAAAATTGCCGACCGGCTCTATCTGTTGTTAGAAATGCCACCAGACGTTAATTAGCGTATAATGTGGTTATGACCACTGGCATCGAGTTGTTGATTTACCGACTCAAACAGCCATACCACCTGATCAAGACTGGTTTAATGCGTGGCTTACCAGCTTGGTGGAAAACCGGTCGGCCGGACCGTAAACTGCAGATCATCACTATAACCGGTACTGACGGTAAAACCACCACCAGTACCTTGCTTTATCACATGTTGTTAGCAGACGGCATTAAAGCCGGTCTTATCTCGACAGTGGGTGCTTTTATCGGTTCTAAACAACTCGACACCGGACTACATGTCACTTCACCCAGTCCTGACTTGCTCTTTCAAATTCTCTCGCGTTGTGTCAAAGCCGGCTGTACCCACGTAGTGGTGGAACTAACTTCACACGGACATTATCAATTCCGAGACTTTCCCATGCGGGTAATGGCCAGTGGCTTAACCAATGTAACTCATGAACACCTTGACTATCATGTCGATTTTAATCATTATTTGGCTGCCAAAATTGACATCTTGCGCCAAGCCAAGTACGCCTGTGTGCCTGCGGATGAACTACAAGTTATCAAATTGCTGAAAAACAAAAGAAAACCAAAGTTGCAGCTGACTCCGGTTTATCACAAATTACCACCTGATTTAGCTGGTGCCATCAAAACCAGATTTCCAGAAAGCTATAACCGCCAAAACGCCGCGCTGGCTTATCAACTGGCCAATCTGTGCCAGATCAAAGTTCAATCAGCCGTTCATGCCGTCAAGTTCTTTCCCGGCATAGTTGGTCGTAACCAAGTCATCACCAACTCACCCAAACGAGTGATCGTCGATTTTGCCCACACCCCCAATGGTCTGCGTGAAATTTTAACTAACACCAGGAAGACATATCCCCACGGCCGACTGATTGTAGTGTTTGGCTGTGCCGGTTTCAGAGATTGGCGTAAAAGGCCCAAAATGGCTCAAATAGCCACTCAAATCGCTGATTACTGTGTGTTTACCGCCGAAGATCCACGCCGGGAAAACGTCTACACTATCTTTCGTCAGATGAAAGAACAGTTGAGCCGTGGTCACGATAAAATCGTCACCATCGCCGACCGAGGACACGCTATAGCTTTTGCCATCAGACAGTTGGCCAAACGAGCAGATACAGTTCTTATCTGTGGCAAAGGTCATGAACAAAGTATGTGTCTGGGTGACATCGAGTACCCGTGGAGTGACGCCCAAATTGTGCAACAAATTCTAGATAAACCCAAAATTACCCCTCATGTAGGAGCGGGAGAACTTTTGAGTTGATATGTCTAACTTACTTGACTATCAAAACATAGCCATGGTGGGCATTAAAGGCGTCGGCATGACTGCCCTGGCCCAGTGTTTGTTGGATTTAAAGAAAAACATTGTGGGATTTGATGTGATGCAAGATTTTGTGACGGCACCTGTTTTACATCGTCGTCAGGTTCAGATTTTTGATTTAAATACCCAGCTACCGGATTCTTGTCAGGCTGTTGTTTACTCGGCGGCCTATGACCCGGAGCTTCATCCTCTGCTGTTATCAGCCAAAAAAAAGCAGTTGCCTATCATCAGCTTGGCTCAAGCTCTGGCTGAGCTGTTTAACCAAAAAGATGGAATCGCTGTCTGTGGAGTAGGTGGTAAATCCAGCGTTTCCGGTTGGATCATGTGGTTGCTCAACCAACTGGGTCAAAAAGTCAGTGGAGCAGTGGGAGTGGGTGGTATCAGTGATCTTAACTTCACCGGACGCTGGCACGCTGATGGTCAACTGTTTGTGGCTGAAGCGGACGAGTATGCTCAAAACCCCATGGCCGTCCGGCGAGGCGAGGCGATGATCCCCAGATTTGCCGGTCTTGAGCCCATTGTGATAGTCTGCACCAACTTAAAGTTTGATCATCCTGACGTTTATCACAACTTCGACCACACCAAACAGGTTTTTGGTCAATTTTTTCATCAACTCAAACCAA
This sequence comes from uncultured Pseudomonadales bacterium, assembly GCA_964537615.1. Lineage (GTDB taxonomy): Bacteria > Patescibacteriota > Microgenomatia > UBA1400 > PJMF01 > CAZIBX01. The sequence continues at coordinate 352 of CAZIBX010000074.1, read as the reverse complement.
ACGGAACTTTGATTTATAACAGAGACGATGCCGATTTAACTCAACTGGCTCAAACACTCCAGTCCGACCGACCCGACATTCAGCTACTGGGTTTTGGTCAGAGTTCTCAAGCTCAAGTTCAGCTCATCAAGTATGAGTTGAAACAAAATCAACCACAAGTGACTGTCAAAATTAACCACCGCCAACTTGATCAAACAGTTAAATATCAGCTCAAAGTTCCCGGTCGGTTTTTTGTTTTTAACAGTTTGGCGGTTTTGGCTGCGGGGCTCGGGCTAGGATTGAAGCTGGATAAGTTTTTACCTCAACTGACTGGTTTTTCCTCTGTATCTAGCCGATTTGAATATATAGGAGA
>CAZIBX010000073.1:0-4245 GCA_964537615.1 uncultured Pseudomonadales bacterium | reverse complement strand
AAATACAAGTCAACTTTAATCGGAACAAATATTGTTCTTTGTGCAGGACACAACTAAACAACCAGTTTGATTGAAGTAAGTAAGATTAGTATTAGTTCAATCGCCCTATCTCCTGAAGCAAATATGTGTGTCTGAAGGAAAACAAGAAGCAGTAGTAACTATCAAGAAAAATATTACTCTTTACTTAGCTCTGATCTACACGTCAGATCAAACCAGGTGTTTTTCAGAAGACACATATATTTGCGATAGGAATAAGACAAGTGATGTGTGTCCAAACAAAGAATAATGTTTGTGATTAGAGTGTTGGTGAAGTAATACACAAGTTTCCCCCACTCAAATACTATGGGCTGTGACTTAATATAATATAGGCCTACAGTGTGTATAACCGCAGTGATAGCCATTTTGCTTGGATTCCAGCCGATTTTGGCCCATTTTGGTAGTTGACCTACTTCTTCATATTCTGCTAGTGTTGTATATGTAATTAACACAGAGTGTTATAGAAAAACTAATAAAGGAGAGTTATGGACACCCCTACCCCAACCAACGTAGATATCCGCAAAACCGGCCGGGCCGACGATGCGGTCAAAATGGACTTAAGCAAACTGCCGGATCTTTTGACCGTGCGGGAAGTGGCTGATATTCTGCGCGTCTCACCTCTGACCATCAAGCGCTGGGGTAAACGGGGCAAGCTCAATGCCATCCGCATTAACTCCAGAGGTGACAGACGTTACAAAAAAGAAGCCGTTTTGTGGCTACTCGGCATGGCCCCAGGTGAAGCGTGATCCAAGTTTGATCTACGCTGTAATTTCCCAAATGTTGTTGTCTGGATCTTTAAAGTAAGCTACCGTTTGTCCCCAAGCAGTTTTTTTCGGTCCCTCAAATATGTGAACCCCTTTTCGCTTGAGTTCAATACAAGTACTGTCAACATCATCAACCTGAAAAGCCAAAACACAGCCACCACCTTTATTCATGTGTTCTGACGCAAACATGGTTGTAGCTTGATCTTTTTGAAAAATTGCTACCAGGGTGTTGCCTAGTTTAAAGTCAATATACCCATCATCTGTTGAGTTAACTTCAAGACCAAGAACGTTTTGGTAAAAAGCGAGTGATTTATCTAAGTTTTTGACAAGCAAACAAACCGCGTATAGGTTTTTAATCATAAGTTTAATCCTTTTATCTTATATTTATTTCCAAACCCCAGTGAAAGTCAACCAAATGAACTGAATCAGTCGCAACTGCCGCCGCCAGCGCCAGGGCTGTTGAATCAACCGATATAACCATTCCAATCCGATCTGCCGTACCCAATCGGGTGCTCGCTTCAAAACCCCCAGCAACATGTCAAAACTACCTCCCACCACCATAGCTATTTTGACACCGCTATGATTCAAAACCGGGCGATAAGTCATAACAAAGTTTTCCTGCTTGGGCGCTCCCAAGGCCACCAACACTAAGTCCGGTTTAACTCGGTCAAGCACTATCTGCAAACTGGAAGCAGTGGTGACCAAATTACTGTCTGACTCCAAATCCAAATCTGACCACCAGTACAACGCCAGTTTATCCAACTGATGATGTCCAACCACAGTTGGCAATGTCGTGTCTATCGACATCAACTCTACGTTTTGACCATTTGTATGGTGCAGACCCGACTTGTAATCCCGGCCACCAATCAGTAGAACTCTTTTTTGCTGATGGCTACAGACTTTAAGCAGTTGGGTGACGACATCGATGCCGGCCAGCCGACCGGCTAGTTTTTGACTTTTGCCCCACAATGACAACCAATAACTGGCTAACACTACACCAATACCATCGGGCAGCAAGTAATCAAAGCGGCGTAAAGTTTGACCAAAAACCGGGTCTTGGTTGGCCTGAACTATTTGTTCCGGGTTGGGTGTAGCGATGGTAATCAGAGCATGATTTTTTTGTAAATGATCACCTAGGTCAGTCACCAAAGACTCCAAGTTTTGATTCAGCCAGTCGTAACCCAATAAATTAACTGTTTTCACAACTTGATTTTACTCTACTGCCAGATGGCTCTGCCACAGGCAAAATTATGTTATTATATATGTGTACAAATTTGTGTACATAAATCAATCATATATTTATGTCAAATAACTGGCTCAATACCCTACTACAAGATCAAAAATCAATGAACAATGATGAGGTTCAAGTTATCAAATCAAATCCCAGTGCAGAAAAAAATGATTTGATTGACCACAATAACCCACCTACCAAATCTGTCTGGAATCCCACTCCGGCCCAACTTTGGTCTCCCCCGCTGAAAGGATTCAAGCTGTATCAGCGAGCATTGGCGTGGGAACGGGCAGTCAAGCTGGCTCTTAAACCTTATCAATTGACCCATTTGCAGTGGTTGGTTTTAAGTTATTTGACTGGACTATCTGTAGCCAAACACAAGCCCACGGTACTAGAAATCGCCCGCTGTCTGCAACTGGACCCTCCCACTACTACCCAAGTTTTGATGACTTTGGCCAAAAAAAATCTGGTGCATAAACTCCGGCAAGGCAACTCATACCAAGTGTCAGCTACAGCTGACGGGCGGGTGGTGGCCATCAAAGCTCGGACTTTGGTTTTGGGCGCAGAACCATAGTTGGTAAATTATGGAAAACTAATCTTGGTGCTAAATAATTGAGTTTAAATATTTTTTTGACAGGACGAGACACAGCAGTAAACAATCCGACTGACAACTCAATTTTTACTTAACGAGAAACTATTACGTCAAAATATGCTTTTTTCCATTACTGCGCACATTATTTGTGCTAAATTTTTGTCTTGTGCGTAGAAAAAACTAGACTCTGAATTACAGTTGTGACTGTTTGGCTTCATAATGTCAAAAAGATATTTTGACTCAATTCTATGATTAGCAACCTACCTCACAAATAATCAGTCAAAAATAATCAGACATTCATCAATCGCCCAGCATTGATGCTAGTCTGTTTGGCCACTTGCTCTACTGTTAGACCTTTGACTCGAGCTACCCACTGCGCCACCACCGCCACATGAGCTGGCTCGCAACAACGCTCTTTGAAAGGCAATCCTGTTTTTGCAGTCCGTTCTGGCTCGGGTAACAAATAAGGCGAGTCTGTCTCAATTACCAGCATCTCCAGTGGGATTTTTTTGATAAATTCCTGCTTGGCCGGCGTGTAGGACAAGTCACCGTCTACGCCGATGTACCAACTATGTTTTTGAGCCAAATTCAGCAAAATGTCTTCCGGTTCACAGCAGTGCAGGACAAGCCGTGGCAGTTGATGGGTACTGGTAAAACTGACAAGAGTTTCTATCAACTCCGCAACAGCTTCTCTGTTGTGAATCAAAACCGCCTTATCATATTTAACCGCCAGCTTTAACTGCGCTAACAAAAATTCTTTTTGCCAGATCAGGTAATCGTCTGTAATTTGCAAATCTTCATACTGGGTGAAACCATAAATATGTTTGTCAAAACCGATCTCGCCGATGGCCACAACTCGACTTGGATTAGTGGCGATCAAGTCTGCTAATTGGTCGACTAAAGTTTGGGCTTGCTCACGGGCCACAACCAGGTGCTGATCAATGTCGGCATTAGGACGGATGCGGGTGAAAGTTTGATAAAACTCGAAAACATGATGAGGATGAAGGCCAACAGAGGCAAAAATTTGCTTATGATTTTGCGCCAACTCAACTGCTGACCTAGAATTACCTAGATTAGTCCCCACGGTCAACATCTGCTCAACTCCGGCTTGCTTAGCCCGTGTCAAAACATCGGTCAAATTCTTTTTGAAGACTTTGAAAGTCAGATGGCAGTGAGTGTCGATTAGGGACATGATTAAAACCTCAAGCTTTTTCTTATATAAACACTATGTAAGATTGTATAAGAATGAGTAAGTTTAAGTTTAAGCAAATCCTGGGTTATTAAAGCACAGCGCCCTCGGTCCTCAACCTCTCCAACTGTTTCGTGGGTCCCCCAAAAGCATATCCTTTGGCCAACTTGCCGTCTGATTTAATCACGCGGTGACAAGGTACTGCCACCGGATCGGTATTGGTATGAAGCAACATGCCCACCACTCTAGGATGAGTGCCGAGTTTTTTGGCTAAAATTTTATACGTCGTAGTTTGACCACTAGGAATATCTTTTACCAGATCAAACAAACGCTGGCGCAAAACTAGTGAAGCAGGAGAAAGTCGGAGCGACTTGGTCAGACTGGTCATAGGCAGTAGAATAGAACAACTATGGGTAAACTGGAAGAGCTACAA
>CAZIBX010000072.1:0-4250 GCA_964537615.1 uncultured Pseudomonadales bacterium | reverse complement strand
GGTTCGTCCAGCAAATAGATGTTGTGTTCACTGTTTTGAGTAGCCAGCTCGCGGGCCAGTTTCAAACGTTGAGCTTCACCGCCAGACAAAGTCGGGGCCGGTTGGCCCAGGCCGATATAGCCCAAACCGACTTGTTGCATGGTCAGCAACTTTTTATGCAAACCGGTATGAAACTCAAATATTTTAACTGCCTCATCGACGGTCAAACCCAGAACGTCAGCGATAGTGTGTCCTTGGAACTCTACTAGTAGAGTTTCCTCATTGTAGCGCTTGCCACCACACACATCACAGGTGACGTAAACATCTGGCAAAAACTGCATCTCAATCTTAGTTTGACCATCACCTTGGCAGGCCTCACACCGACCACCTTTGGTGTTGAAGCTGAACCGACCGGCGCCAAAACCCCGTAGTCGGGCTTCTTTGGTGTTGGCAAAAAGTTCGCGGATATAATCAAAGGCCTTGGAGTAAGTAGCGGGGTTGGAGCGCGGAGTTTTACCGATGGGCTTTTGGTCAATCAAAACCACTCTTTTGACTTCATCTGGTACCATCAAGCGCTCTACTTCACCAGGATTTTGATCGCACACTCGGTTGAAGTGATGAAGTAACTGATAGTAGAGCGTGTCGTGTAGTAAAGTCGATTTACCCGACCCAGATACTCCGGTGATACAGACCAATTTGCGTAGCGGAATGTTAACGTCAATTGATTTCAGATTGTGATGACTAGCTCCCTGCAAAATGATAGCTGATGACTCACTGCCCTGAACCGGCTCGACCACTTGTCGGATTTTGGTTTTTGACCTTTCTCTCTTGACTTGCTTTTTGCCAGATAAATAAGCTCCGGTTAAGGAGTGGGGATCAGTCTTGAGTTCTTCCGGTGTGCCACAAGCTACGATCTGACCTCCTTGTTTACCAGCTCCAGGCCCGAAGTCAAAGACATAATCACTACAACTGATGACGTCGTGATCATGCTCGACCACAATGACGCTATTACCTTTATCTCGTAGATTTTGTAAAGTTTCAATTAAACGGTCGTTATCTCTTTGATGCAGTCCGATAGTGGGTTCATCAAGAATATAGAGCACGCCAGTTAAACCAGTTCCGATCTGGGAAGCTAAGCGGATACGTTGGGCCTCACCTCCAGCTAGAGTGGAGGCCTCTCGTTCTAGCGTCAAGTAACTTAAGCCGACAGAAACCAAAAACCGTAGTCGATCTGCTACTTCTTTGATAATCGGCGCGGCGATAATCTGTTCTCGACTGGTTAAAGTAGTGTTAGCACTGGCCAGATTTTCCACAAACTGGAGCGACTGGGTGATAGCCATAGCCGTGATGTTGGCAATGTTTTTTTGATCGATGAAAACTGATAGTCCATCCGGATTGAGACGTTGACCCTGACAGTCGGGACAAGTGGTTTTCAGCATATAAGCCCCGATTTCGTTGCGCATGAACTCACTCTCTGTTTCGCTGTAGCGTCTTTCCAAATTGGTAATCACACCTTCAAATTTTTCTTCAATAGTGGTTTGTGCGCCAAATCTGTTTTCACCTTCTACTCTGTATAATTTGTCTGATCCGTACAAAATAATTTTTTTAGTTTGATCGTCAAAATCAGCAAAAGGTGTAGTCCGATAGTTATAACCTTGTTTTTCAATTACGGTTTTGATGAGCCTAGCCCACCAAGTGTCAGTGCTTAAAGTCCGGGCAAAAGGAATGATCGCTCCTTCACTTAAAGACAAAGCCGGCGCGATGATCTTTTTTTCATCAACTTTGAGAATCACACCCAAACCATGACAGGTGGCACAAGCGCCTTGGGGTGCGTTAAAAGAAAATAGGCGGGGCTCTAGCTCTTTGAGCGAGATGCCACAGTGAGAACAGGCCAGTTTTTCGCTAAATAACATGTCCTCAAATTGAGTTGGTGTTTCTGGAAAAGTAAAACTGACATCATGGACAAAAGTAACGACCCCAAATCCGTCAGCTAGTTTCAAAGCTTCTTCCAAACCGGCCGCCAGCTCTGATTTAATCCGCTTAGACTCCTGATGATCCTTGAGTTGAACCGAGCTGATGGTCAGTCGGCGGATGACCACTTCTATAGTGTGGCGGTTGGTCTTGATTAAGGTGATTTTGGCTGGGTTTTGATTGAAGCTGTGGTCGATCCGGAAGTGACTATAACCCTGTTTGCCTAAGCGTTCAAAAAGAGTCTGAAACTCACCTTTTTTGTCACGCACCACCGGTGACAAAATCATCAATCGGACCGGTGCCCCACTAGCGCGAGTGTGCAGTTGTGCTAATACGCCAGCCACCATTTGATCGATACTTTGGGTGGCCACTTCCCGTCCACACTGCGGACAACGTGGGTGGCCGATGCGGGCATAGAGTAAACGCAGATAGTCATATATTTCCGTCACCGTGCCCACAGTGGATCTGGGATTGTGCGAAGTAGTTTTCTGATCAATCGAGATAGCTGGTGACAGACCGTCGATATGCTCGACTTCGGGTTTTTTCATCAGCCCCAGAAACTGCCGAGCATAGCTGGAGAGGGACTCGACATACCGGCGCTGACCTTCAGCGTAAAGGGTGTCAAAAGCCAGAGAACTTTTGCCACTACCAGACAGGCCGGTGAAAACCACTAGTTTATTTTTGGGGATAGCTAAATCGACGTTTTTAAGATTATGTTCACTGGCCCCCCGCACCACAATATGTGTTCGACCATCTGGCTGATGACCGGTTTTTTCCTCTGGTATAGTTGGGGTTTTATTTGGCATGAACTGAACTGGACATTATAGCAAAAAATTGCCGAAAGTGCTGACAGGCGGGTGGTATGCGGTTGGTATTTAGACAGACTGCAAATAACCGATCACTTACTAGCCAGGCAGAATATGGTATCTCTCAAGTGAGGGTTGAGTTGAGCCAAACTCCAGCCCATAATTTTGACCAATCTAGTGATTGACTTATCTTTATTACTGTACTGACGAAATGGTGTGTAGGAATTGAAGTACTCGATTTGAGTATCACCAAATCCGGCCTGTAACATAACCTTTTTTAACTCAACACCGGTCAATTCTTTATTGTGCCGGAAGTATAGTTTTTTCCAGTCAGTTTCAAGCGGTGACTCATCAATAGAAAAAGTGGTAGAGTGACCCATGACGGCTTGCAGTCGGTGTTTGATATGAGCCGCGTTGGGTGTAGAGATCAGTAGTTTACCTCCTGGTTTGAGTATCTTTTTGAGTTTAAGTAGGGTGTTGTGGGGATGGAATAAAATATGTTCTATCACTTCAAACATCAAGATTAAGTCAAAAGAATTTTTGTCAAAAGGTAGCTCGTCGGTCTCGATATTCAGATTAAATATATTTTTGGTTTTGATGGGTTCGTGGTGGCTAGAAATACCCGTCATATTGAAACCCTGATTCTCCAGGGTATCAAATAAAAATGTGGGGTAACTACCGATGTCCAGGATATGGTCATTGTGATTTTTGACTTGATCGATGATCCGGCGCAAAGTTTCGTCATATCTGACACAATGCACTTGGTAGTAATCTTTGAGTTGATCGGATAATCCAGGATTTGTACCAGAATTAGTCAAAAATTTTTGAGCTGATTGGTATAAATTATTTTTGTTCATCTTGGTTCTTGTTTAACTATTATTTTCCAATTCTTGAACTTTGTCCCGCCAGTAGGCAGCTTGCTCAAAGTCCAGATCTTTGGCTGCTTGCCGCATCCGGGTGGTTAACTCTTGACGCAAGCTTTTTTTCTCGTGAGGAGTCAAATCAGCCGGATCAATTTGAGTTAAGTCAAACTTGCCGCCATCTTTCAGCTTCACCAGCTTGCTGTGTTTGGAGTAGTTGTCGTCATCTTGAGGTGTGGGTTTAACCATCTGGGAACGAATCGGTTTGTTGATGGAAGTTGGTGTGATGTGGTGATCCTGGTTATATTTTTGTTGATACAGTCGGCGTCTGGTGGTTTCACTGACGGCTGTTTGCATCGAACCGGTTAAGTTGGTGGCGTAAAGAATGACCAGGCCGTTGACATGACGGGCGGCTCGGCCCATAGTTTGCACCAGAGAAGTTGTCGAGCGCAAAAAACCTTCTTTGTCGGCATCAAGAATGGCCACCAAACTGACCTCGGGTAAGTCCAACCCCTCGCGTAGTAAGTTAATACCCACCAAAACATCAAACTCGCCCGAGCGGAGTTGAGCCAATTTTTCACTTCTTTCCAGTGTTTCCACATCGGCGTGGATATAGGCCACTTTGGGCATTGCT
>CAZIBX010000071.1:0-4279 GCA_964537615.1 uncultured Pseudomonadales bacterium | reverse complement strand
TATAGAAAAAGGCCCAAAATAAATTTTGCTTGATCGTCCGCATGGTGGCCCGAGCCAGTTTGGTAACTTGGGGTAACTTGGCGATCTGTCCACCCAACAAAGTGATGTCAGCTGACTCGATAGCCACGTCAGTCCCCGTCGCCATAGCTACTCCCACATCAGCTGTGACCAGGGCTGGTGCGTCATTAATACCATCCCCCGCCATGGCCACACTGTATCCTTGTTTTTGTAAATCAGTAATAACATCGGCTTTTTGGCCTGGCAAAACTTGAGCAAAAACTTGATCGATATCTAGCTGGTCAGCGATGTGTTCTGCTACCAATCTGTGATCGCCGGTCAGCATTGCTACCTTAATATTTTGCTTATGTAAAAGCTTGATAGTTTCCAATGCCCCGGTTTTAACCGTATCAGCCAGAGCTATATAAGCCAAAACCTGTTTTTTATTCATCAAAATAATCGGAGTTTTACCCTGTTTGGCCAAAACCTCGATTTGCTTTAAATCCACAGGCACATTAAGATCCCTGGCCAGTTCTAGATTACCGGCAAAATAAACTACACGATCAATTTGGCCTGTCAAACCCTTGCCTTCGATAATAGAAAAGTTTCCCACATTAGCCAATTTTGATTTCATTTTGACTGCCTTCTCGACCACAGCTTGAGCCAAAGGATGTTCCGAGTGTTTCTCGAGTGAAGCCAAAATCTGGAGAGCTTTACCATCTGTCCACCCCTGATTGGGCACAATATCTGTCACCACCGGTTGACCATGAGTCAGAGTACCGGTTTTATCCAGCACCACATAATCCACGCTACTCAACTTTTCCAATCCTTGGGCGTTTTTGATCAAAATACCGTGTTTGGCTGCCTGACCTACACCCACGACTATAGCCGTCGGAGTGGCTAAACCCATAGCACAAGGACAAGCGATAACCAAGATACTGACCACACTATAAATACCCAAGCCCACGGCTGAAGCCAGGGACATAAACTGTGAACCTACCACCAACCAAGTAATCAAAACTACCAAAGCCAGAATCAATACGCCGGGCACAAAAATAGCCGATACCCGATCGGCCAACCTCTCGATGGGAGCTTTGGAACCCTGGGCCTCTGCTACCATCTGGATAATTTGAGCCAACATGGTCTGGGCACCGACTCGGTTGACCCGCAGTTGAAATGAGCCCTGTTTATTAAGTGTAGCCCCGATAACCTGGTCGCCGATTTTTTTATCCACCGGAATCGACTCGCCTGTGATCATGGACTCATCAACCGTACTGCCACCAGAAATAATCACGCCATCAATCGGAACTTTGCCACCGGGCTTAACGATGACGATATCACCCACTTGGACTTGATCGATATCCAACTCAACTTCTACACCGGCACGTAAAACCAGGGCTTTTTTGACTTGCAAACATATGAGTTGAGCTATGGCATCACTCGTTTTGAGCTTAGCTCGAGCTTCCAAGTATTTACCCCAAATTACAAAACCGATTACTACAATCGTCACATCAAAATAAGTATGGTCTGATACTTGTAGCAAATCGCCCAAAGCAGGAAATAACAAAACCACACTACTATATATGTAAGCCGTCAGAGTCCCCAGGCCGATCAACGTATCCATGTTGGCCACCTTGTACTTGATAAACCGCCCCACACCCGCTATAAACTGTGAGCCGGCGCCAAACAAAACCAAGCTGGCCAATACAAACATCAGGGGATTGAAAACAAACATCGGTATCGGCAAGTTGGGAAAGAAGCTGAATGTTTGAGCCAAAATATCCCAAGTCATCAACCCAAAAACCAGAAATGCGATAGGTAAAGATAACTCAACTTTACTGCGCAAATGGGCCAGTTCTTGTTTTTTGTAAAAATCTATATCTGCTGTATCGTGATTCTGCACAGTCAAGTCATGATTAGTGCTGGAACTCACATCAGTCTGTTGATGATGGTCTATCAAGCCATATCCTAGAGGTTTGAGCTTTTGATTCATTTGATCAAGATTGGTTAAAGATTGATCAAACTCGACTTGGGCTTTTTCCGTAGCCAAATTGACCTGACAACTAGCTACACCAGATAATTTTTGTAGACGATTGGTAATCAAAGTGGCACAACTAGCACAGTGCATACCCGTGACTTGATAAGTAGCTTGAGTCATATGATTTGCCTTCTGCCAACTCATGATTTATTTTTCTGTTGAGTTGCGTATTGATCCGGCTGAAGTCGGAACTGTTTGAGACAACCACTAGCACAAAAGTAATAACGTTTTTTTTGATAAACATAACTAAAATCCGCTGTTTTGGCTACCAAGCGCATCTGACAAACCGGATCATGTACCAGGGGAACAAAGTTTTTTAATTCTTGCACCACTTGAGTCAGATTTTGATTTTGGCCGGAAAGATCGGACTCGACCAAAACTTGGCGAATTAAGTCACCGGAGCGGATGATGTTGGGGTGGGCTAATTGATAAACCATTTGTTTACCCTGACGCTGACAGGATAAAATCCCGGCTTTTTTTAAAACTTTCAAATGCTGGCTGATATTGGCCTGCGGCAAATCCAACATTTGGTAAATTTGTGAAACAGCTAGAGCTTGATCACGCAAAAGATGAATAATCTCCAATCGGCGGGGATGAGCCATGGCCTTGAGCATGGTGGCGTAGTGGGCAAATAAATCAGTGTACATATTCGCATTATCGAATATGTTTGATTTGATGTCAACTAGAAATCTGCATCAGAATATGAAATTGACGATTTCTCACCAGTAAGACCATTCACAACATGAAGCCGACCGTCTCTTCCTTTCACAAGGATGGGGCATAGCACTTCAGACCAAATCATCATTTCCCTTTGTAACATTGATTTCTAGCATTATTTTCTAGCTCCTTACGCGATTGTGATTAAATGATAAACAGTTAAAATGAATATGTTGAGAATAAAAAAATTTGAAAGTTGAATCATGAACACTAGATCCACATTGGTTTTGGTTGTAGCTTTTTTGTTTCTGGCCAGTGGCGTTTACCTCTACCGCTCCGTTCTCCCCTACCAGTTCCCCAATCAATGGCTGGCTACTACGGCCAACTTGGATCAAACCGGTCAATACAATCCCGGTGATGAGCTTGGTTACTTCATGGGTCAAACAGTAAAATCAGCCCCATTTCCAGACAAGAGTATAGAAGAAACTGCCGTGCTGGGTGATACCAGTCCGTCTGATAAAAGAATCGAAGTCGACTTAAATACCCAACGCGTTTACGCCTATGAAGGTGATAATAGGGTCATGGAGTTTATCATTTCCAGCGGTAAATGGGGACGCACGCCCACTGGTAACTTCCGGATCGCTTATAAAACCAAGGCCCAAAAAATGTCTGGGGGCAGTAAAGCTCTAGGTACTTACTACTATCTACCCAACGTGCAGTTTGTGCAATTTTTTGGCAATAGCGAATTTCCTTGGTCGCGGGGTTTCAGTTTCCATGGCGCTTACTGGCATGATAACTTCGGCCAGCCTATGAGCCATGGTTGTATCAACATGAGAAATGAGGATGCCCAACAGTTATTTTACTGGACTGATCCGGATATCGGCCAAGCCGGCACAGTCCAAGTTAAAACGCAGGAGGAAGGTACGCCGGTTTATATTTACGGCACAGCGCCCAGGAGTTGATTAAATCAAAATCACCAAATACCGACACCAAAATCAAGTTGTTTTTTTGATTTAATAATTTTAGCGAAAATTTGTGATGAGTTGACAGGCGCTAACATACCATTATTGGCTTGATAAAATTGACCCGATCTACCTTGAAAAAAATAGGTTTGAGGATAAATTTGAAAACCGTAATTTTTATAAAAATCAGCCAAAAATGAATCTATGTTGGTACAAAGAAAAGCTACATCACAATTGAGTTGTTTAAGCTCTGCCATAGCCACTGTCATCATCTGGCTGGCGATACCTTGACTACGATAGTCAGTCGCTACTCTGACCGCCCCGATACCACCGATTGATATTAGTTCTCCTGCAAACTTACTTTGACGCTGATAAAGCAAAATTTGCCCCACCAAATTTTGACCATCAAAAGCCAGAATGCAACGCCTGATGTCTTTTTGACTACAATATTTATCCTGGTGAATTTTTTGTTCCGCCGGCGTCCGCAGTCTACCAGTAAACCCCGGATTTTTTTAACGAAAAATGTTGATTCTAGATTGCAGATCAGAACTGATTTTGTGGTAAAAGTAAGTTTTAATCTCAATCATCATCAATGCTTATGACTAAGATAGTATGCTGCAAATTT
>CAZIBX010000070.1:0-4447 GCA_964537615.1 uncultured Pseudomonadales bacterium | reverse complement strand
TTTGTTGATAGCGGACAATGTCGTTGATGCAACATTTGATAAAAGTGCTTTTTGTAACAACTTGCTAGACATATATTGAAATGCAAAATCTTCATCTACTGTTTTTTTAAACTTTATAAGATACATGTTTGGGGCCAAAGTCATGGGAATATCATGCTTGGGAACTCGATAAACCTTGCCAATACTCCCTACATTGGCAAGCACTATCTCGCCACCCACTAAAGATGATTTCTTTAAATATTCATATCCCTTTTTATCTGTAAACCTTTGTGGAGAGAACACTTTCTTTTCAAGGTCCGTCGTTCTTACCAGTGCCGCATAATTGGGCTGGTTATAATACTGAACATTTTGTTTAAGCCCGGCAAAACTCCCATTAGCTGTATAGTCAGTTAGAAACTCAATTTGCTCTCCAATTGGGGTAACTTGCCATTTGTTTTTCATATTTTTAACTTAGGGTTAGTAGTCTTTTTCCAATTTCTATGATGTGATAAGTGCATTCTCCCACCTGATTTATAGTTGCCAGCTTGTCCATATTTTTAAACTGGTAGAAAGGCAAAACTATCTGAACAGTTCTTTTGCTATCATCAATCGGTTTCGCAGTATAAAAGTGACTGGCTGCGTTCGGGTGAACAATCTCAGATATATCATCATAATTCTTCCTAAGCTGGCTATACCTGGATACTGCCTTATCGATAGTTGTTAAAATATTCACTTGTTTGTACTTGCTACCATCCTTTCTTGATCCAAAAAGGGCCTGATAAATTTTTTCATAACCATCTTCTTGATCTTTTGCCTTTTCCAACTGATGCTCCAAGTAATAAATAAATCCTAGGGTTTCCATTAGTGCCCTAAGCATGTGGGCTGATGTTTGAGGACGATCATTATCAATGCTCCAAATAGCCGATTCTGTTAATTCGTACGTTCTGTTAAGAAGTCCTACGAGAAGGAGTGACAAAGTTGTAATGTTCTGGTCCCGATTAAATCTGGCATATACTTCGTTTACAATAACTTTTAATAAGGGCTTAATATCCTTAGCTGTCTTAAATTTAATTTCACCCTTTTTAGGTCTTGGAATCTTTTTATTTTTCATTCTCCCAACTCCTTTCTCTTCTCCGCAGCCAACTTATCCACTCTCGTTTTCGCCTTTTCAACCCTATCGGGAGTAGGTAACTTCTCCGGCATGGTTCCACTTAACTCTCTCATTGTCTCTCGTACCTTCTTACCAACATCATGATGTGCTTGGTTAGCTCTAGCTTCACCATGGATTTCCTCTCGTTTGATCTTGGCATCTGTCTGCGTGGCTCGGAATAAATTGGCAGCCAACTCTTCACTACCCATGTGGTCCAAGATTTTTTGGCTCTTTTTGAGCTTCTTCAGCCTGTGAATATCTTGCACTTTCAAGCCACCATACAATCCCATGTAGCCATAATTGGTAAAGACAGCATAGTTTTTGACACCAGCCTTGGAGGCCGTTTCCGCTAGGTGTTTATTGTGAGTGGTAACTTCATCTCGCAAGAACAATCGTTTCTGATCCTCAATCAATTGCTCCTGAACCTCTTGTTTTCTAGTTTGAATAGCGAAGTACGTTTGCCCTAAAGCGACTATTTCCTTAGAGGGATCAGCGTTTTGCATCACCAAATAGCAAGCGTATCTGGATAAACGCACATCATTAACCTCGCGTGATGCAGAACTACCTATTCCGACCATATCGTTGATGTCACCGAAATGGTTTTTTATTGATTGTCCACTGTTTTTACACGCTTCCTTAGCTTTTTTGATAACCATTTCAAAATTACGATAGTCCTTGTACTCCAAAGCTTTAGCCAACTGCCGTGCAGACCAATATTCAGACTGGTACTCATTGGTACGTTTAATTTCCTCGAAAATAATGAGTTTATTGGTCATAGCCGAGCTCCTTAATAAAACCTGCAACTTTTTTATCAATCTCGTCTCTTTCTATTTCCAACTGCTTAATTTCGCTCCAAACCTGCTTAACATCAATCACTTCTTGCTCGTCACTGGAGTCAATGTAGCGTCTGACATTGAGGTTGAAGTCGTTTTCTTCAATCTCCTTGGCACCAACGACACGAGCATACTTTTCTACATCCTCATATTTGTCGTAGGCCCTGATAATCTTTTCTATGTCCTGTTTCTTGAGGGTGTTTTGATTTTTGCCTTCCAAATAATCATGCTCGGCATCAATGATCAAAACCTTACCCTTCTTATGTTCGGGCTTATTCCTGTTAAAAATTAAAATGGCTGCTGGGATACCAGTGCCATAGAATAATTTAGAGGGTAGGGCGATGACCGCTTCCAAAAGATCATTTTTGATGATCTGCTCACGAATCCTCCCCTCACTACCACCCCGAAACAATACTCCGTGGGGAAGAACCACGCCGGCTCTACCATTGACATTCATTGATTTCAGAATATGGAGCACAAAGGCGTAGTCAGCATTCTTCTGTGGCGGCTGATCATACCCCTCGGTGCGACCATATTTGTCGGATATAAAAAGTTCAAACTCCCAATCTTTGATCGAGTAAGGAGGATTTGCTACCACAATATCAAATGTTTGCAAATTACCCATGTTACTCAAAAACTGTGGATTGGCCAGCGTGTCGCCTCGCCGAATATCCGCACTATCTAACCCATGCAAAAACATATTGATCTTGGCGATGGCAAAAGTACTGATATTGATTTCTTGACCATAGAGATAAAGAGTTCTGGCAATTTGCTCACCTGATTTATCTTTAAGGTAGTTATAAGCTTCAAGCAGAAAACCGCCAGAACCCACTGTGGGGTCGTAGATATGATCCTTCTGATGGGGCTTAACAATGCCGATAATTACTCGCTCAACCTCACGAGGCGTATAGAATTCACCGCCTTTTTTTCCTGCATCGGCCGCAAACTGTTTGATGAGGTACTCGTAGGCATCGCCTAACAGGTCAGAGCTGATGTAGTTACTACCGAAGTTGTATTGAGAAAAATGATTTATTAACCTCTGGAGTGTATCGTTGGGAAAGCGGTCTTTGTTGGCAAAATCAAGATCGTCAAAAATTTTGTCCAGCCTGGGACTGTTGACATTTGTAACCTTATCAAAAATGTCGTTGAGTTTTTGCCCAATGCCTTCCGAAGTCTCTGCAATCACAAGCCATTTGCAATCTTTGGGCACTTGGAAGCGGTGATTGTAGTCGGCCTCGGCGAGGGTCTTGTCGTTATATTCATCCATAACCCGCTGGTATTCTTCATCCCAAACATCACTGATCCGTTTGTAAAACAGTAACCCAAAAATATATTTCTTATAGTCGGAGCTGTCGATCTTGCCTCTTAAGATGTCAGCTGATTTCCAAAGGAATTGCTCTAGTTGTGCTAGGGTAAGCTTACTACTCATCTCCTCTGCTAAAAGCTGGATGTCTTGCTTGGGATATTTTCTATCTTGTCTCGGTCCAACCCGAAGAGGAGTAAGTCTTCCAGCTTTTTCCCAATTTCGGAGAGTATCGCGGTGAATTTTAAATAAATCTGCTACTTCACCAATGGTAAGGAGATCTGCTGTTTCTTCTAGAACTTTTTGAGCAATACTTTTGGTCATGGTTTTTATTATATCAAAAAATAGCCAAATGTCAATATATTTATTTCATATGTTTTCATAGGTTAAAACAAATACCCACAAAAATCCCCCGCCCCGATCAAATCGAGGCGAGGGTATTTAATTTCTGTCTTAACTACCAAACTTACTTCAAGATCTTACTAATCGCACCGGCGCCGATGGTATGACCACCCTCGCGGATAGCGAAGCGCAGACCTTCGTGCAAAGCTACCGGCACGATCAGCTTGACAGTCATCTTGGCATTATCACCAGGCATGACCATCTCCACACCAGATGGCAGAGTGATCTCACCGGTCACATCTGTAGTTCTGATGTAAAACTGGGGTCGGTATCCTGTGAAGAACGGCTTGTGACGACCACCCTCTTCTTTGGTCAAAATGTAGACCTCGGCTTCAAACTCGGTGTGTGGTTTGGCGGTGCCAGTGGCGGCTAGAACTTGACCACGCTCGACGTCGTCTTTTTCCACGCCACGTAGCAGTATACCCACGTTATCACCAGCTTGACCTTGATCAAGCATTTTGCGGAACATTTCTACGCCGGTGACGGTTGTCTTGGTGGCTTCACGCAGACCCACAATCTCGATGTTTTCGTTCAGTTTGACCACACCGCTCTCGATCCGGCCCGTAACCACAGTACCCCGACCTTTGATAGAGAAGACATCTTCTATAGGCATCAGAAAGGGTTTGTCCAGAGGACGTACCGGTTCTGGGATGTACTCATCAACAGTCTTCATC
Source organism: uncultured Pseudomonadales bacterium (assembly GCA_964537615.1). Lineage (GTDB taxonomy): Bacteria > Patescibacteriota > Microgenomatia > UBA1400 > PJMF01 > CAZIBX01. The sequence continues at coordinate 106 of CAZIBX010000070.1, read as the reverse complement.
AGCTCCATGATTTGGTCTTGAGCAGTGGCGTCACCTTCCAAAGCTTTAAGAGCGCTGACTCGCACGATAGGAGTCTTTTCGCCATCAAAGCCATATTTGGTTAACA
>CAZIBX010000069.1:0-4483 GCA_964537615.1 uncultured Pseudomonadales bacterium | reverse complement strand
AATCAAGACGGTTGCGTGATGGTCAACGGGCCCAAAGGCCAAGTCCAAGTGGCTTTGCCCAGTGGCATCACTGTGTCACAAGAGGGAGATCAAGTCATGGTCAAGCGCAAGAGTGATGGCAAAGCTCAAAAATCGGCCCATGGTCTTGTCCGCAGTTTGATCAGCGGAGCGATTTTGGGAGTGACCCAGGGTTATAAAAAAACACTCAAATTGGTTGGTACAGGTTACAGAGTACAAGCCAAAGGTAATGGCGTCAGTTTGGCTTTGGGGTTTTCTCACACTGTGGATTTTGTGCCTAGCGCCGGCGTTTCACTTAAAGTAGAAGGCAACGACACGATTCATGTGGATGGTTTTAACAAACAAGAAGTCGGTCAAGTAGCCGCCAACTTACGGATGTTGCGACCGCCAGAAGTCTATAAGGGTAAGGGTATCAGATATGCTGATGAAGTAGTTAAAACTAAACCAGGTAAAGCCGTGACAGCTACCGCCAAGTAAACTATGCGACACATTTCTCATCAATCCACCAGCTTACAACGCCGAGCCAAAAGAGTGCGGGCCAAGTTGCACTCCACATCTGATCGGCCGCGGATCAGTGTGTTTCGATCCAACCAGCACGTTTTTGCTCAAGCTATTAACGATGATAAAGGAGAAGTTTTGGCCGCTGCCTATGATTTAGTTTTGCCCAAAGCTACCAAAATGACTAAATCAGAAAAAGCCGCCGCCGTAGGCAAGGCCCTAGCTACCCAGTTAAAAGCCAAAAAAATTACCAAAGCCGTGTTTGACCGCGGAGCTTATCGCTATCACGGTCGAGTTAAGGCCTTAGCAGAAGCTATCAGAAGTGAAGGGATTCAAGTATGAGAGATGCCGGTTACACCAGAGCTCCCAGTGAGTTTGAAGAAAAAGTGATTCAAATTTCTCGGGTGTCCAAAAAAACCAAGGGTGGTAACAAAATTGGTTTTTCAGTTTTGATGGTGGTAGGTGACAAAAAAGGTCGAGTCGGGGTAGGTTTGGGTAAAGGTCCAGAGGTGATCTCGGCTATCCGCAAAGGAACTAAAAGAGCCAAAAAACGCATGATCACAGTTCCTCTGGATGGCACCACCATTCCCTTTGCTATCTCGGCCAAATTGGGTGCTGGTTTGGTCATGCTTAAGCCGGCCCCCAAGGGTTCAGGTGTGATTGCCGGTGGTCCGGTCCGGTCAGTGGTAGAAGTGGCCGGCGTGCGAGATATTTCCAGCAAAATTTTGGGTACGCAAAATCAGGCCTCCAGCGTCTATGCTACTTTTGCCGCTTTGAAAGAAATTTCCCGCTTGGTCAGTTTGAAAAACATTTCGCTCAAATCTATCGCTCAAGTTGAGGCCGAAGAAGAAAAGAAACAAATCGAAGCCGAAGCTAGCGCTAAACAGAAAAGCGCACATAAAAAAGCATAACTATCATGTCACTACTTAATCAATTGACCAAAATCACCACCAAAAAAGCCAAACGCATCGGGCGGGGCTTGGGTTCTGGCAAAGGTGGTCACACCTCGACTCGGGGAGCCAAAGGCCAACTATCCAGAGCAGGGACAACTATTCCGCTTTGGTTTGAAGGTGGTCAACTGCCTTTGATTAAGCGTCTACCCATGTGGCGGGGTAAGGGACGGCTTAACCCCATCAACAAGGTAGCTCAAGTCCGTCTGGCCGAACTAAACCAAGTTACATCAAGCTCGATTACTCTAGATGCTCTTAAACTGGCCAGAATCGTTCCCAAAAATGCTATCGGAGCCAAAATTATCGGTAACACACCTCTCACCAAAAAATATACGATTGTGGCTCCGGTCAGAGTAACAGCCGGTGCCAAAAAAGTAATTATCGCCGCTGGTGGATCGGTCGAGTAAACTTTCACCACCGGCGTAGATAGAAAAGTTATGCTACAAACACTGCTCAACTTTCTGTCTCGGGTTTGGTCCAACCGGCCCTTACGGCGCAAAATTTTATTAACGGCTCTGATTATCTTGGTTTATCGTATTTTCGCTCATGTGCCGGTACCTGGTGTAGCCATCGGCTCACTCCGATCACTGTTTATGGGCAATCAGTTTTTATCTTTGCTCAACATTTTCAGTGGTGGAACTTTGGCCAACTTCTCTCTGGTAGCGGTGGGAATCAATCCCTACATCACTGCTTCTATCGTTTTACAACTGGCGACTATGTTGATTCCTAAACTGAAAGAAATTCAAAAAGACGGCGAAGCCGGTCGTGAGAAGATCAACCAGTACACTCGTTTTTTGACTGTGCCTTTGGCCTTAATTCAAAGTATTTCTGTGGTAGCACTACTGCGATCCCAGTCACTGCTGACGACCAGCGATCCTTTGACTTTGGCCACACTATTGATGTCTCTGGTGGCCGGCGCCATGATCGTCATGTGGTTGGGGGAGTTGATCAGTGAACACGGCATCGGTAATGGTATCTCTATGGTGCTGTTTGCCGGTATAGTCAGCCAACTGCCCTTGTTGTTAACTCAAGTCACAGCTACCAGTACCAGCAATCCGACCTTGACAGTTAGTTTGTTTGTGGCCCTATTATTGGGATTGGTGGCCGTAGTAGTGTTTATGAACGAAGCAGTGCGCCGAGTGCCGATTCAGTATGCCAAACGCCAGCGAGGAAGCAGGATTTATGGTGGCCAAGTCTCACATCTGCCGATCAAAGTTAACGTGGCTGGTGTGATGCCGATTATTTTTGCTCTGTCTGTCATGATGGTGCCACCGTTTTTAAGTCAACTTCTGGTTAAATCATCGGTGACTCAACTGGTGGATGTGGGCCGTTGGTTGGGAGTTTATTTCAGCACGACTTCGCCAGCTTACCTGGTAGTTTATTTTGTGGTTGTTTTTTTGTTTACTTATTTTTCGGCTTTGGTTTTTTTCAATGCCGGCGATATTTCAGAAGAATTGAAAAAAAGCGGGGCCTTCATTCCGGGTATCAGGCCAGGAGCGCCCACCAAAAAACATCTGGAATATGTAGTGTCTAGAATAGTGATGGCCGGCGCGGTGTTTTTAAGTGGAGTGGCTGTTTTGCCTATTATTATCCAGCAGGTCACGGGGATTGCTTCTCTGGCTATCGGAGGTACCAGTGTTTTAATTATTGTTTCGGTGGTTCTGGAAACCGCCAAGCAAGTAGAAAGCATGCTGGTTGAACGCAACTACGACAAATACAGGTCATAAATAAAAGGAGTCATATGCGTATAGTTTTGATTGGTATTCAAGGAGCAGGCAAGTCTACTCAAGGCAACTTGATGTCTGATAAGTTGGGCCTGCCTTATTTATCTTCTGGTCATATTTTTCGGGAGATGGCCAAAGAAAAAACCCAACTTGGTCGCTGGCTGAAAGAGACTCTTAACGCTGGTATGTTGGTGCCTGATGACACGACCTTGGAAGTTGTGCTGACTTACCTGAAAAAAGATGAGTATAAAACCGGTTATATTCTCGATGGCTTTCCCCGGACTCAACCCCAAGCCGAAGCCTTCAATGGCGGAGTAGATAAGGTTTTTTATATTAAGGTGAGTGATAAAGAAGCTCTGTGGCGGATTTCTGGTCGCAATGATGTGCGAGAAGATGAAACTCTACAAGCTATCCGTAAACGCATCGGTTTATTTCACGAGCACACCGAGCCGGTGGTGGAGTACTACCGGACGCAGAATAAATTAATTGATATTGATGGTGAGCAGACAGTGGAGCAAGTTTTTGCCCAAATTATGTCTCACTTGGAGACCAAATGAGTCAGCGACGATCAGATGGTAAGTTAGACGCTATGCGTCAGGGCGGTAGGGCTTTGGCTATAATTCGTGATGAACTGGCCGGTTTGACTCGTCCCGGTGTGAGTTTTGCTGAAATAGAGTCCTTAGCGGTGGCTAAAATAAAAGACGTCGGTATGCAGGAAAGTTTTTCCACCGTACCCGGTTATCCTTATGCTACTTGTGTCATGAAAAATGACGCTCTGTGTCATGGTTTACCAGACAACAGCGTGGTAGTAGATGGTGATCTGATTACGATAGACATCGGGCTGAAAAATCGGGGTTATCACCTGGACACATCTGTCAGTTTTGTGGTGGGTCGGGCCAGTACCGCCACCCGACAATTTCTAGCCGTGGGTCAAAAATCTCTCCAAGCCGCTCTTCATCAAGTCCGAGTGGGAGCCAGTGTTTATGATGTCAGTCTGGCTATGCAGGAGGTGGTAGAAAAAGCTGGTTATGGAGCCGTGTACCAACTGACCGGACATGGTATCGGTCAAGAGCTTCATGAAAAACCGGCTATTCCTTGTGTGGCTCAAGATAGAGATAAAAAAATTATTTTGATGGAAAATCAGACGATCGCGGTGGAAATCATGTACACCATGGGTAACCCGCAGTTGAAATTGGACAATGATGGCTGGACTTTCCGGACGGTTGATGGCTCACTGTCGGCTATGTTTGAAGAGTCGGTAGTGGTGACGCAAAATGGGTGCGAGGTTTTGAC
>CAZIBX010000068.1:0-4532 GCA_964537615.1 uncultured Pseudomonadales bacterium | reverse complement strand
TTATATGATTAAAAACAACTTATAAAAAATAAAAACTTATGCAAAAGCCCTGCCCCAAGCTTCATCTCTTACGCCAAGTCACTGCAGTTGGTTTGATCGCTTCCAGTTTGACTCTAGCCAGCTTCTACCAGCCCAAAACTGGCTGGGCTCAAGCTGTTGGTGCAGATAACTCTCTGGTGTTGGTGGCTATCCCCCCTAGACTGGGTGACGATGGACTGCTCAAAGCCAAACCAGGAGAGAGAATAGACGCTACGGTCAAAGTCAGAAATAACTCTGACAAAACAGTGACTGTGGGTTCGATCGTGCGAGATTTTATCCTAGCAGAAGACGGTCAAACCCCTCTTGTGATCGAGGAACCGGTTTCGTCACGCTGGAGTTTAGCTTCCTGGGTAACTCTGGCTCCCAGCAGTAGTGTGCTGGCTCCCAATCAAACTGCTGTATTATCCATGGTAATAGAGGTACCAGAAGACGCTTTGCCCGGTGGGCACTACGCGATGGTTTTACACGAACCTCAAACTGAAGTCGTAAGGGGTGAAGAAACTACCGATACCACCAAATCAATCTCTGCCGTCAATCCTCGAGTCGGCACTCTACTCTACCTGACTGTTGATGGCCCCATCAACGAGCAGGCCTTTTTGCGCAACCTATCATTTCCCAGATTTAGTGAGTACGGGCCGGTGGCTTATAATTTTTCAGTTGAAAACTTATCTGACGTTCACATCAAACCCGGATTAAGTCTTGAAATCCGCAACTTATTTGGCAAAGTAGTCGAGAGAAAACCCCTGGACACCAAAAACGTCTTTCCGCTGACCACCCGTCACTTCACCGGTCAATGGGACAGAATCTGGGGTTTGGGCTACTACAACGCCCGTTTGGTCATGAACTACGGCACTGGTGGTCAGGTGGCCAGCTTGGCGACTGGGTTCTGGTTATTCCCCATTACTTTGGTTCTAGCTATTATCGTCGGATTGCTGACTTTGATCGCTCTGATAATCGCTGTGCGCAGACACCTTGTGTATCGTCAAAAACAACAAGCAGAGCGTATCAAGGAACTGGAGTCACGAGTTGAAGAGTTGGAAAAGTAATTTCTTCAAACACTTCTCGAAGTTTAAGTAGAGTCAATCTAGCATTTTTATGCTGGGTGTATGTATGAAGCACGTACACAACGTTCAGTTATCTAACATCTAACACCCAACCCTTAACCCCATTTTTTATTACCTTCCCAACGCCTAACGCTTAACAAGCCAACTAAATAGATTTTTCAGTTCTCTAGTGTAAATTATGTAAAAGACCAAGTCTGTTTTGGTCTATATTTGGGTTATTTGGTATAACTATTGAGTAACTTTCGTTTGAAGTGTTTTTTTCGCATAGTTATTACTTAATAGTTATTTATCTGCATTTTTGCCGTATTGATATATTCTATCTGGTTTATTTTTAACGCATATTGTTGTCTTTTGATATTTATCATACAAAACATATCTTTTACTATCTATACAAAGTTAGCTGTGACACAACCCGAAACAAGTAGCTAGTGTTTTTAACCTTTTACTGATTAAATATATCAAATTGATCATACAGTACATCGTGGTTTTACCAGGCGAAATAATCTCTATAACTTAAGTTGTTTTTGTTGATCGTTTTTACCCAAAATCTAACCGATACTTAAAATCCTATAACTATATAATCTGCTGTAACTTGGCTAATAAGTTCAATGGAGAAATTACCAGAGAAGAATCTGCATAATTGTTGGGCAAGTGATTTTTCAAAATAAATATCAATTGATCGTATAGTTGGTTAATGGTTTTTTTGTCGTTAATCGTCAATCTTTTATTGCTATAAAATCTGGCTAGCAATTTATCTGTTTGTTTGCTAAGTCCAGACGAAATTGTGATCAGCTCCGACACCTGTTTTTGATTTAATATTCTAGGACTAATAAACCCGGCCATCCATGCAGAAACCCGACAAACATATACGGCAGTGCCGTATAGTCTTTTCAGCACCAACTCTACTTCACTAGGTATAACTTGAGAAAAAACGTATTGACTTCTGCCCAACTGGACAGCGGCATGTCGTAACAACAAGCGACGCAGATAACGAAAGGAAGGATCGCCTGTGGGAGCCGTTGAAAACAGGATCAAATACCAATCGGTCGCTGTATTGTTTGTAGGAATATCCAAAGCCGGAAATTGAGCTCTGATTGCCTCCAAACCGAGTGCTGTTAACTGAACATAAACGCCGTCTGGCAAAACGCTGGATAACAACCACTGTCTGTTTTTGAGTAAAGCTATGAGTGACTCAAAACCCCGGTCAGTCAGTTCTGGTGTCAAGGTAGCCAAACCACTGCAAGCTACCAGCCGACCAACGTCTGGTGAACTGGGATAGGTAGCCAGTAGTATTTTGGCGGTGGTTTGACGCATAGAATTATGACTTAGTATGAACTGGTTTATGACGCATATATTGCCCGAAATACCGGTTTAATTTTTTGCGTTAATTTGACTTATACACAAATGCTGACCCAAAACACGGCAACTGACTGTCAGATGTGAATAAAATGGTAATTTTTATAGTATTTTCCAGATCGTATATGGTTTTTAAATTCATGTCAACTACTATTTGGTTCACATAAACTCATATTACTGCGTATATTCACATCATGATCACTAAAATATGCTTTGAGTGATGCCGAGCTTATTTTTTGACAAAAAACAAAAACAATGCGAATTGCTGATACTTTTTGATACTCATGAAAAGCCGTGAAGTTTAGAGATAATTACCGAAGATAACCTAAATTCTAGGCAAAGACTTATTACCGATTAAAACTTAATTTTTCTCTAGTATTCTTGAGGTTGACAGTCCATCTCGAGTCACTAGGATGGTACATAAGATTAATTGTCTAACTGCCTCAAGTAATTTGTTAGATGATTTTTCTGCTCAACTGCTCGTGCCAAACCCTCATTTTACCCCTTCCAGCTTATCGCGTGCCTTGGTGACTTACTTCAACCAAAATGGAGTTAAATCCTATCAATCTGAACTTCGATGCTGGAACTCATATCTGGAAAAATATCCCAAACCAGATCAGTGGACAACTAACTCGCTTCACCAATATCTGGTAGCTACTCAAACCGCCAGCACCACGGCCCACCAGCTAGTTATATTTGCTCAATCATTACCCGTCTTCCAGATCAACACTGCTCTGCACAACTTTCTTTTGGCACTTGAATCACAACACTGCTCGCAAGCCACCATCAGAAATTATCGTTCAGACATCAATCAATTCTTTGCTTTCCGACCTCAAAACTCTCTGCGAGAACTGATAACAAAACCCAATATTCAGTCTTTCCTCAAGAATCAGAAAGAATCAGGTCTGCAACCGGCCAGCGTCAGACGCAAGTTGGTGGCTTTGATTCAATTTGGGTTGTGGCTAGAACAACACCAGTACATCCCCCCTGTTTCTAGTTGGTTGCGGGCTACCACACAACAGCTGGAAATCAAAAATACCATTAAAAAACCCGATACTAACTCAAGTCAAAAAATGGTTTCATCTATCGATCAACCGACGGTTAAAACTAAGCGTTTCGCCTGGCCTTTTACCCAGAAAAAACCCATATTCAAACCTAAGTTGTCTGGAGTTGACAACAAACCATTAACTGCTGCTCGCCTGGATACGCAAGTCCGTTCTCAAATAACTCGCCAACTGATGCCTTGGTTGACCATAGGCATGATAGCCATTTTTGCCACCGGTGTAGCTGTATTTGGGGCGCGTCAATTTATTTCTCAAGCGGTCAAAACTCTGGCCAACGTCACCCCCAGTTCTCTGAAAGTTCCCAACAACGTGTTGTCTTTTCAGGGTCGGCTGACAGATATCGCCAAAAACCCGATCACCAGTGCGACCAACGTCACTTTCAAGCTTTATGATAATGTCAGTGGCGGTAGCGTCTTGTGGAACTCTGGTACTTGTAGCATCACTCCAGATCAAGACGGTATTTTTACCGCTAACTTAGGTAGTGATTGTGGAGCTTCAATCGGCACTGATGTTTTTGCCAATAACACCAATGTCTGGCTGGAAGTTCAGGTCGCAGCTGAAACCTTAACTCCGCGTCAACCTATCAGGTCAGTGGCTTACGCTCTTAACTCGGCGACTCTGCAGGGTTATCCGGCCAGCGCCAGTGCTACGCGCAATACTGTTCTCGTCATGGACAACACCGGCAGTGTGGTTTTGAACGAAAATAACCCCAACTTAACTGCCAATAATGGCACTTTTACCGTTACGGCTCCTGTTTTAACTCTGGGGACTAAGTCTGGATCAAATGGTAATATTTATTTGACTCCAGACGGTACGGGTAAATTGGGCATCGGCGTGTCGTCTGTAGGTTCTGGTACGGCCAAATTAGCTATATATGGAGGCAGTGTCGGTATCGGTACTTCTTCTCCCTCTTATGCTCTAGATATCAATGGGGGCTTGGGAGTAGGAGGAACAGCTAACTTCACTTCTAATGTAGGTATTGGTCAAACCGCTTCTAGTTATGCACTGG
>CAZIBX010000067.1:0-4571 GCA_964537615.1 uncultured Pseudomonadales bacterium | reverse complement strand
AAGACTTTAGTTAAAAAATCGACGTAATCATCAATAGTGTATGGCTTAGTCAGATCCAACTCAAAACCAGGCAGGGGTACAAACTCGGCCGTGATATGGTGGTGAGCCAAAGCGGTCAAAAAATCCTGCCACTTGTGCTGATTGTCGGGGGAAATTGACCAGCCGTGCAAAACATAGAGGTCGGTTTTTCCAGGCATATATCTAGTTTATCATGCCCAAACTATCAGATGACAACAAAATGCTATACCGTTATACTTGGGCCCATGTTTAATTTCAAAACTTCTAAACACTTATTTGTTCCCATGTTATTTTTTGTTGGCTTGATTGTGTCGAGTTTGTCCTTGGCCGCTTGCCAATTTAAGCCAGTAGACATTGATTCAAATAGCGAGATCCAGTTAAAAACTCAACTCATAGATAGCGCAGGCAATGATCAAGATAGCCAAGCCATCGATAACTCAACCAGTACCAACCCAGATGATCAAGTCAGTAACCCACAGAAAGGACCCGCCGTGAAAACCTTAGCCGATCTGACACCAATTACAGGTGACATCGTCAAACTTACCACAACCAAGGGTGAGTTTACTGTCAAGTTGTACCGCGACAAAGCACCCTTGACTACTCTTAATTTTTTAAATCTAGTACAAGATAAGTTTTATGATGGACTTGTGTTTCACCGCGTCATTCCTGGTTTTATGGCCCAGGTGGGTGATCCTTTGACCAAAGATGAAAGTCAAAAAAGTCTGTGGGGAACTGGTGGACCGGGCTACACCATCGCTGATGAGTTTGATCCTACCCTCAAGCATGATAAAAAAGGCATATTGTCTATGGCCAATGCCGGACCCAATACCGGTGGCAGTCAAATTTTCATCACTTATGCCCCACAACCGCATTTAGACGGCGTACACGCTGTTTTTGGCGAGGTGGTGTCAGGCATGGAGATAGTTGATATGATAACTCAAGGTGACAAAATTATTTCCGCCCAAGTGGTTAAGTAAATTACAGCTAACTGGAAAAACTCTGGTTGTAGGCCTGATTATCGGATATGGCTTGACCTTGGCAGTCACATTAAGCGTGGTGGTGATTCAGGTCAAACAGATCAAACAATCACTGTTAACCGGCCGGTTCAACCAAGTCCAAACCAGACTTCATCGATTAAATCAGACGGCGCGCTGGGCCAACTTCATAACTGCTCGGCAAATCCCTGATCTAAGACTGCTGGAATCTAGCTCTGGCCTGGGTCAGACAAGCTGGCCGATCTTTACCAAATTGAGTCAAAGTATCAGTCACAATAACTTGGTGGATTTGACTGATTTATCAGTGATTTTACAAAATTTTTCCGTCCAATCAGATAATATGCTGGCTGACTTGAACCATAGTTGGTGGATTGCTGACCAACTGACACCAGAAAATCTGGCTCGGATCGACTCCATCGGTCGACAGTTGGCGACCGCTACTCCAACTTTAACTAAACTATTATCAGAATCATCCAGAATTCTAATTATTTTTCAAAATCGTAACGAACTGCGAGCAACAGGTGGCTTTATGGGTTCATATTTATTGCTTAATCTCGATCGCGGTCAACTGACCGATTATGTGTTTGAAGATATTTACGACGCTGACGGACAGTTTGCCGGTTTTGTACCGGCCCCGGCTGGAGTTAAGGAGTACTTGAGTAGTGATCGCGGCCTGCGTCTACCTGACGCCAATTGGAACGCCGAGTTCAGTCAAGCTGGTCCGATCATCTTGTCTTATTTTTCTTTGGGCAAAAAAACCGATATTGATGTTTTGATAGCTGTCAATCAAAGACCGCTTATGCAGTTACTGACTGCTACCGGACCAGTGCCACTACCTGACTACCAAACTGATTTAACGGCTGATAATTTTGACCAAGTTCTGCAGGATAGAGGTGAGTTTTTCCCGGGTAGTCGTGCCAAAACTCAACTACTTGACTCGGCTTTTGATCAATTGAAGTCAAAACTAACCACCCAAACTTGGTCACACCAAGATCCGACAAATATCATGAGCCAAAGTATCATCAAAAAAGACATACTGGTCTTCTCGCCCCACCCCGATTTACAAAACTTGCTGGATAGTTTAAGTCTGACAGGTGATATCCAGTCATCAGACTTGATCCCGCCGCTATATTTACTGGAGTCCAATGTCGGTATCAACAAACTCAATCCTTGGGTGGACCGAGAACTGACAATCATGCCACAAAAAACTCAACTCCAACTCCAAATCAAGTGGCACAGCTCTGCTTCTCCTGGTCAAAACTACATCAACTACCAACGCCTGATTGTACCTGCCAGCTGGCGAGTAAGTGAAGTTTTGATAAATAACCAACCAGCACCCCATCTTGACCAAGAGTCAGTCCCGCTGACCAGTGGCCTGATGGCGACACAACTGGGATTTTTAGTGACGGTCAAAAATCAGGACACAACCTCGGTTGTCATCAAGTTGTCAACCCCACCTGATTTAACTCAACTGCGCCTGATAGCTCAACCGGGACAAAAAACCTATCCTGTTAACATCAAAACTTCAGATGACGTAAAAACTGTCAATTTGGACCGTGATCTTGTGATATCGTGGTAGCATACTTATCTTATGTCATCACCTTCTGATCATCAGAAATATCAAGAGTTGCTCAACAACGCCCAAAACCTGTTGACTCAACTAAATCGTAGCCACTGGCAAAATCAACTGGATAAATTGACAGCCCTGACTCTGGCGCCCGAATTTTGGCAAAGTAATTCGGCTCAAAGCGTGATGACAGAACTGACCATAGCCAGAGACGGTCTGGCGGAAATTGATAACTTCAAACAAAGCATCAGCAACTTGGAAGCCAGCTTAAGTTTACTTGATGAGTTGTCCAGTCAATCCACATCTGCCAGCGATGAGCAACAGTATTTAGAAATGCAGGCCGAACTGGCCAAAAACTACGCTCATTTGCAAAAAATGTTTCAAAAACTGGAACTGAAAAAATACCTGTCCGGCCCATATGACGGACTGTCAGCTACTTTATCCATTCACTCTGGTCAAGGCGGAACTGAAGCTATGGATTGGGCCGAAATATTATCTCGGATGTACACCAGATACTTTGACAGTAAGGGTTTCAAATATCAGCTGATCTCTATGTCACGGGGAGATGAGGCCGGCATCAAAGCCGTGGAGTATGAAGTATTTGGAGCTTACGCTTATGGTTACCTGAAAAGAGAGCGCGGCACTCACCGACTGGTACGTCTGTCACCATTTAATGCCGACAATTTACGCCAAACCTCGTTTGCTCTGGTCAGTGTGTTGCCCATCCTGCCCAGTGACCAAAAAGCCATCACGTTGAATGAACAGGACTTGAGCTGGAACTTCAGCCGATCAGGTGGGGCGGGCGGTCAAAACGTCAACAAAGTTAACACGGCTGTTGAGCTGACTCACTTGCCCACCGGTATCGTAGTACGTTGCAGAGAAGAAAGATCTCAAGTCCAGAACAAAGAAAAGGCGCGTCAGAAACTACTAGGCCAGCTGGCGCAAAGAGAAGAGGAAAAACTCGAAACCAAGCTTCGGCAAGAAAAGGGTGGTCAAACCATGGCCAGTTGGGGCAGTCAGATCAGAAACTATGTGCTACACCCTTATCAATTGGTCAAAGACACCAGAACGGGAGTCGAAACAACCGATACCACTGGCGTTTTGGCTGGAGATCTGGACCAGTTCATCCAGGCAGAGATCATGCTCTAGCCGATCGTGTTTGGCCCAGTCATCTTTCAGTCTTGTCAGTAGATAGTAAAACCATTTATACTAACCGTCTATGCAAAAACTTGATCTCAACCCTCAAAGTCCCGGTTTGACTTCGGTCAACCCCAATCAATTTACCAACTCCACTCAAAACAAACCGATGACTCCGGTGGTAAGTCACGACAATCAAGCCAACACTAATCAAAATACTCGCAGTGGATTTCCCATGATCATGGTCGTGGTCGTCCTAGGTTTGGCTCTGGTGGCCGGTAGCGCCACCGGCTTTGGTAGTTTCAAACTGTTTGGCCAAAAATCAGGTGGCAGTAGCAGTGCACCTTTGGCACAAGTTGCCACTGGTTCACTCAAAGCGGGTGATGTTTTTGGTAGTCAGGACACCAAGACTTTCCGCGATAGCGCGCAGGGTTACATGGTAGTAGGCGGAGTGGAGGGTGAAGGTAGTCACCATCTAGTCAGAGACTCATCTGATCCGGTCTATCTGACCTCTTCGGTCACTGATTTGGACAAGTTTAACGGCATGATTATCAAGGTTTGGGGTGAAACTTATAAAGCCCAAAAAGCCGGTTGGTTAATGGACGTAGGACGGGTAGAAGTGGTTGATCCTCAAGCCCAAGTACCAGCCGGACTGACTACAGATACCCCGGCCGAGGGTGGTAATTAAACAAGATTGATCATTTGGCAATCAAGATTTTGCTTTTTGTCGTGCCTGAACCAGAAGTAATCCAAGTAAAAGTAACCCCAGTATCAATGTAGTGGAGCGGGCAGAGATCAGATCTGATAAGACTCCCACGCCAAAAGCACCAACTACATAGGGTAGATTTTTGATC
>CAZIBX010000066.1:0-4634 GCA_964537615.1 uncultured Pseudomonadales bacterium | reverse complement strand
AAACCAAATATCTTACCCAAAGTAGCCAGTAACTGATTGATCGCTGTGCGTAGTCCAGATACTTCCTGCTTTTGCTGGGCTACTTCCTGCTCCAACTGATTGATTCTCTCCTCCAGAACTTGATCCTGCTGGGTAGTTGGACTGGGTTGTTCGGCAGTGGGGCTGGACTGAATAGTGGTCGGGTTGACTTGAGGCCTAGTAGTGACCATATTTTGGGTCGGTGATGATGAAACCGGTCTGGAAATTACCACACTGGGCTGACTTGTCGGTTTAACTGAAACCACCGGCTGTGTGACTGTACCACCGGTGAACTGAAGTTTGAGCGGGACGGTTTTGAGAATATCATTCACCCCGCCTGGGTTGTCGGCCAAGGTGAAAGTAACGGCTATTTCACCGGCTGTGGGCGATACACACTCGGCTTTGATATAGCCGTTGGCATCAGTTACTTCTTGAGTCATGAAGCAGGCCTGTCCAGTTTTGGGTTGCATAATTTGAATCGAAACCTTTTGGTCAGTGATGGGTTTGAGCTTGGACTTGGTGGCATCGGTGAAAGTATCAGTAGGATTGGTAAAAGCGGTTGAGACCTGGGCTGGGGTTTGATTGGCCACACCTGGGCTGGTGGAATAATTGATATAACAACAGCCACCGGCCCAAGCTATTTGGGTGCCGATTAAGCTAGATAAACATAAAACTGCGATCACAACAAACACATAGGTTTTTTTGGTCATAGAGAAATAGTATATAGCTTGAGGAGGTTAGCCTTCAACCTCTACTTGAAAACCACCATAGGCCATCCTCTTCATGTCAAAGGGCATCGACCAGTCTTTCTTTCCTTCCATTTGTTTGCCCATTTCTTCCATCATCTTGGCATTGACCTCATCTCGGTGTTTTTTAGATTTGAAAACGACAAAAGAGAACCAAACTGTTTCACCACTTTTTGCTCCGGCCATTTCAGGAAAAGCACGGGATTTTTCGTCACCCATGTCTGGTGGAGTCAGATCATCACCACGGCATTCATAAAATTCCAAAGCACCAAGCTTCATCCATATATCACGACCTTCTTGTGCCATTTTTTTGTATTCTTCAGTTTTATCATCTGGCACTACCAACACAAATCCATCTACATATTTAGCCATAATATTAACCCACCTTCCTTCTAAATTAGACTAACTATCAGTTTAGCAAAATATTTGACAGTTATCTAACATTTTAGCTACTGTCTCTAGAATGAGACGGCAACTTAACAGTTATTCTCATTTGAGCCTCCAAACGCTTGTCATCGATTAACAATCCGTAAGGGAATTAACGAAGAAAACAAAACTATTACCAAGATGATGGACAACCTCTATCTCGATAAGCTGAAAGGGCGTATTACTGACGATGACTATGACAGATACTTTCAGTCATTCAAAGAACAGAAAGCTGATATTGCAACACGACTAGGCATACTTCAAGAAGCCGAAGACAACTACTACATCACGGCTAAATACCTGCTAGAACTGGAAAGTCGAGCTTATGAGCTTTTCGAAAGTTCAGAAGTTGAAGAAAGAAGGCAGTTAATCAAGCTCGTACTATCGAACCTTAGCCTAGATGGCAAAATAGTGCGATATGAATGGAAAAAACCCTTTGATAAGATAGCATTTTACGCCTCTCGTCCAGCTTGGCTCGAATGATGGGAAGTTTTCCGACACACCGACTGGCTGACCTATCTTGAATACCCTGAGTGGACAACCAAAGAAGTTGATAAATTCTTGAACCTCTAGTTACTAGAATACAAATTGTTTTCACTGTCAATGAAAACAATTTGGGGATAGTTTTCAGTATATTTGAAAACTCGATGTAATCTATTTTCGAAATCCAAACTCTCTTTCGTACAGCTCATGCGGACACTTATCTCCCAATTGCTTGTGTGGAAAATAGTTCCACATTGCCTGAAATAAATCGATATTTTCGACACACATCATTTCGGGAATACCGTTTTTCATCAAATCAGTAATAAAATCGGCAAAATTATGATCATATTTTTCTTTATAAATAAACTCAACAATTTCTGCAAAGGTGATTTGAGCATGATATTTGATGGATAGTTTACCAAAACGTTCCTCAAGTCTTTTTCGTTCTTGTTTGAGATTTACCATTTTTTGCTGTTGTCGCTTAGGTTTAACTAGAAATTTTATAATGTCTTTTAATAATGGGGCTGGTGTTTTTTCTTTGGCGAAAATCTTAATTGCTCTCTGCGTATGTCTTATAGGAAAATTGATTGGATTGCTACCAACTAAGTAATAGGTCTTATCCACTTTTGATATCCTACCAAAAAAACTTCCCGGCAGGTTGTGAAATGATTGCGACATCGCTCTGTCATAAACTTTGAATTTTTTACCAGTAAAAACCGATTGCAAAAAAACATAAGGGGGCTGACTAGTAGTGTAAGTCTGGAATAAATGCAAAGATTGAGTTTCAATGATTTGCTTTAACTCTTTTAGTTCAATTTCACCCAACTTGTCTGGATCACCAAAATAATACTGCTCAATTAGCGAACTTCCACTTTTGGGTTTGTAATCAAATAACAGCCACTCACCAGACAAACCTTGTAGTAATTCTTCCGAGATGTTAAGTTGGGTTGGATCGATATCACCCATAAATTCTAAAAGTGCTTGATTGGGATCAATATTGGTCTGAGGCAAAAATGCAAAAGCTTTGCCAAGTTTAACTTTGAGCATAATTATGATTTTTTAGTTTCTTCCAAGTAGTTGTCAATTTCATCTTCACTTGGAATTTGTGTGTTAACTACAAAATAATGTTCGAGTAATTTTTTCTCTTGCTTGTTTACCTCGAAGATAAATGCCATTACCACTTCTTCAACGGAATAGTCCATATGAATTAATAACCATAGCATGATGTGATCTCGTTTAATTTCTATCTTTTCTAATTGAGCTTTCTCGCGAGAAAATAAGGTTGTAAATTGACTAATGAATTCATTCTTAAGACCTTGTCTAGGGTTCGTTCCAACAATAGCGGGGATAACGACAAAATATAGAATCTGCTTTTCCTTACCACCTAAGCCAGTAATGATAAGTCCTTGATCTTGACTTGGCATTCCAGCTACCTCATCGTGGCCTGCAATTTTCCAATTATCAGGTACATTCAAAATGTTATCCATATCTGGATTATCTCATAAGAATGGAGGCTTTGGACTAATAGTTTCATTTCTGTAACTTTGTGGTGATTTCTATTGAAAAGCTCCCCTTGGTAGACTTGCTTCTTAACAGCTCCATCGAAACAAACGGACTTAATATTGATGCATTTCTACATGAGTTCGAACTAATCCAGAATTTCAATGCCACAAAACAAAGCCACGCTTGCTAAATCATCTTGACGATAAAAGTCTCCAATAATTTCTCCAACCTGATAGTAAAGTGAGTTTTTCACCCAATAGTACTTGATGCTTTCATTGCCCAAGCTATCATCAGGAAATCTTTGTTCAGGTAATGGGATAAAGTATCTTGCTCCATCACATGACAAAAATTGTAATTCTGCAATTTTAGTTTCACCGTACTTAAGATACACCCTATACTGTGAGACGTGTCCATCAGGAAACTTGGACATCCATGGTTCTTTTCTCTCCCATACGCTTCTTGAGTTGTAATCCTGTTCAATTTTGTAGTTATTGTCTTCTCGATAGAAATAAATGGTTTGCTCATCAATAGTTCTTTTTTCCCAGTGATCCTTATCTTTTGTAAAGATAGCAAAGTTTTCAAAATGTTTATTACTTCCTTTATGGTTTTTTATCTCAATATATCTTTTTACTAAATATCCTATTGAGGCAATGCAAAAAAAAGTAAAAATTATGAACTTGTGTCTCTCGAAAATTAGAATGAGCAAGATTGCAAATACTGCAAAAAGCAATAGTTCATCTTTAATACGCTTTACCACGTCAGAAAGCAGTGAAAATAAATCGTGTTGGATTTTTTCATTCATAACCTGTCATGATTATATCAGGAATGATAAGATATGATAAAGAAAATTTAACTGAAATGGTAACCGAAATCGAGCTTGTTCTCGACAAACTACAAGCAATTCATGACAGAGCAATTAACGCCAATAGCAAGAAGGCGTTTTTCATTACTCTCTTTGAGTACGTTGATCTTTTCGACAACCAACCTCTTCTTGAGCCAGTTTGGCAGTCCATTGTTGAACTTGGCAAATCAGAAGTTAAGCCACTTCAAGAACTAGAAAACCAATCAATTCAAGAAATGCAGGTCGTTTATAAACAGGTCCGTCAATATGTAACTAACAAAAGTTTGACAGACGAGAGACTCCTCAGCGAGCTTGACGACTACGAAGCCTTGGAGAGCGGATTACTGAGGATGTCTATGACAAATATGACAGTCAGTTTCGTGATGAGCTGGCTGATATAGACGCACGACTTGAAATGATCCAAGAAGCTGACGATCAGTACTTTGTCTCGGCTAAATATATTCTTGAGCTTTCCAAAAGAGCGAAAGAATTATTCGAAAGTTCGAAAATTGAGCAACGACGTCAAATTATCAAACTAGTACTTTCGAACCTTACATTAGAGGGTAAAAAATTGCGATAAGAAGCGGTTAAACCATTTGACACACTACTTAATTGTG
>CAZIBX010000065.1:0-4764 GCA_964537615.1 uncultured Pseudomonadales bacterium | reverse complement strand
AGGTTATTTACGCAACAAGAACATTACTTATCGATAAAACATAGGTTGGTTGAGTGCTGTTTAATGTCCAAACAAACTAGATTATTTACGCAACAACTCTGATGAAAGTCAAAGTAGTTCTTGTCATATCCCAACAAACGAGGTTATTGACGCAACAACTCAAGGTTTAATATCTACTTACCACGTCCAAACACACAAAAACCCCCTGCAGATTAGATCACACAGGGGGTTTGTTTTGACTTCAATAATTAACTACCTTTGAACTATTAAACAATAGTTTGCTGTAGTTTAAGTTACTTCAGTTCAACCACACAGCCGGCCTCTTCCAGAGCTTTTTTGGCAGCTTCTGCAGTTTCTTTGTTGGCGGCCTCAAGCACGGTCTTGGGCGTAGACTCAACAAAAGTTTTGGCTTCACCCAGGCCTAGGTCTGGTTTCAGAGTTCTGACGGCTTTGATGGCACCGATTTTGTTGGCCCCGGCATCTTTTAATATAACGTCAAACTCGGTTTTTTCTTCGGCTGGAGCAGCTTCACTGCTACCGCCGGCGCCTGGCGCGGCCGTCATCATGGGGGCAGCAGCCGACACGCCAAACTCGGTTTCCAGAGCTTTGACTAACTCGGCTACTTCCATCAAGGACAGTTCCTTGACAGCGTCCACGAGTTTTTGGACTTTGGCGGAAAGTTTTGTGGTTTCCTGTGACATATTTCTCCTTTTTACTTACTACTTAATTACTACTATGACTTGGTTTCTCCTTTGGTTGCGATGGCCTGCAGGGCGTAGACCAAAGCGCGAGATGATCCCTGCAAAACGTTGACCAAGCCATAAACCGGGGCTTGCAGTTGACCGATTAGTTTGGCGATCAGCTCGTTTTTGCTCGGTAAACTGGCCAACTCTTCCATCTGGTTAACAGATAAAACCTGGTCACCCAACAAACCTTGTTTGATTTCCAGTTTTTCCTTTTCTTTCTTGAAGTTAAACAAGGCCTTGATTGGCGCAATTTCGTCACCGTAACCAAAAACTATAGCTGACATACCTTTGAGCGAGTCGGTCAGTTTGCCTTTGCCTACTGCCAGATCAATCAGGGTATTTTTGGTGACCAAAAACTCTCCGCCGGCGGCCTTGATCTGACGACGCAGTGCTACCTGGTCATTCACGCCAGTGCCGGCGTAATCGACGATAGCGACGGACTTGGCAGTTTTCAGTTTTTCTTGAAGTAACTCGACCTGTTGTTTGTTTTGTTGACTCGGCATATTTTGGTTACTTTCACACTAATACATACCCCTGTGTTTCAGGATTTTTGACAAAAGACAGACAAGGAGATTGTGGTCTGGCCTCGGCGCGACTTATGGTGGCACGCTGTCTTTGGTCAAAAGCAGAGGGAAGTATAGCATATTTTGTTTGTGTTTCAACTTTTGAAAAATTTGGACAAATGACTATCTCTTCGTCTGGAGCGGTGTAAGCATTATGTATTGAAACTTAATCTGGGTGTGTTAATCTATACTCGATTATGCCAAATGTCTCGTACCACACTATTGACCAAACCGGTCTTCTCTCCTGTCAAAAGGGCAGGGGGGGATGTGGCCAGAGAGCGTAACGATACGCAACTACAAGGCAAACACACCTCCCCCTCCAGCCCAGGGGGAGGTTTTTTTATGATTAGAGAAAGGAGGCATATGCCATTACCAGAATCAGTTCCTTACAGCCGACAGGGGTTGGCTGCACTCCAGGCTTCACTGCGCTTGCATCTGGGACTCAACCAGAGCTTGCTTTGGGTGAATCCCACTACTTCCAGTTTGACCGTCAAGCAAGTACCAGACACACACTCTCTGCAAAGAAGTAGTCAGGCACAGATTTGAGCGGTCAGCCGGGCGGAAAAGTTTGGTTGCGGACTGGGTGGGTTGATTAACAGCGCACTTGAGGCCGAGGCAAACTTTTCTAAGCGGTGGGTTTTTGTTAGTTAAGTTTCTGCTGATTAAGATTGAGGCGCGATGGTTTTTGTCCGGTCAAAAAGTCAGCCAAAAGTCAGGATTCGGGTTTTTTGGGTATTGCAACCACGATCAAGGTATGACCAAAATAGCCACGTGTGTAGAAATTGATTATGAACAGATCTGGAGCGACCTCCAAATTATTGTTTGTTTGTTGCATAGTAACTGTTTTGGTCGGTTTAACCGTCGCTTCATCCCGCCCCGTCCAGGCGGGATTTTTTGGTGATTTGTGGGGTGCGGTTAAGGGGGCGATTACCGGTGGTAGTCAGCCGACTAATGCGCCGACAGGAGATCCTGGTAACGGAGGACCTACAGCAAGCCCAACACCAGTTTGTACTCCAAATGATAACTACTACCAATGTGTGGCTCCCAACAACATTGAAGAGCACAAGTGCAATCCGTATGGCACTAGTTGGAATGTGGCTAGATCATCAAACTGTTCTTCAAGCGAAGTTTGCACAAATGGACAGATTGGAGAGTATGCTGGCATGATCAATGCGGTTGCCGATATGTGTTTTCCAGCTGGGACAACTCCCACCCCAACTTTTACTCCACCACCTACATCAACTCCTAGACCATCCAATACTCCAAGACCATCAAATACACCTACTTTGGTTCCACCGACACCAGCCAATGCTACACCACCACCTTCGTGTACTGGCTTTTGTCAAACTTGGAGTTTTGTTGTAGGTAGTGGTTGGACATGTGGTACATCTCCTGCTGGTACCCAGACTAGCAGATGTGGTGGCTCCAACTACTGTACTACGAGTGGAACTTGTCTAAATCCAACTTGTACAGTCATGAGAGGAACAACTACTGTTTCAACGTTTAGAGGTAGTCAGCAAGTTCAAGCATATACCAAAGTTAATGGCACTTATGGTAATCCCACGACCTGTCGATTAGAGAGTATGGGAACATGTAGCCAAACACGAACAGAAGCTGGTGACTATTATGCAACTTATCAAGCATGTGTGGCTACTATTCCTGCCTTACCAACTTCTACACCTACATCAACTCCTAGACCATCCAATACTCCAAGACCATCAAATACACCTACCCGTACTCCCACCCCAGTTAGTCCTTTTACTTGTACCTATACTTGTAGCACCAGTAACTGTCCCAGTGGTTATGCTTGTAGTTATACCGATTGCAGTTCTGGTCAACAAAAGTGTAATGTTATTCCTAGAACTCCAACCCCAACAAGTCGACCTTCTCTGACCTTAACTCCTACCTCTACCAGAGTTCCTACCCGTACCCCAACTCCTACTAGAGTTCCTCCTACCGCCACACCTACACCGACCCCAGCTCTCAACTGTAATAGTGTGGGTGGTTGGTGTGCCAACCCCAAGGGTAGTGCCAGCAGTGCCTGTCCTTCCAACTACGGCGAAAGAATGGACACCGAGTGTGGTGATGGTAACGGTCCTGGGGCTAGAACACAGGTATGTTGTGTCAGACCATCTGCTGGAGGTTGTGCGCGCTGTGAGGCCTCTAACTTCTCTGAAGCCGGTTATGTCAGAGATCCGTCCAAAGATCAGTTCTGTGACAATAGCAAAGTTTGTTTCGCGCCCACGGGTGGTTCAGTCAATCCTTGTGGCATCGGTTTTGGGGATGGGATAGGCAAAACTTACTGTGTAGAAGAAAGCTGGGCCAATAACTTGAAGTTTAGTATGGAACAAAGAGGTCTCAATGCCAGTCAAACTATAGAAATGTATTCCCTCAATACTTCCCAGTGTGGCGCCTCTACCAATGGTGGCGAGAGAAGATTTGATCTACAACACACATCTATCCCCAGTGGTTATCGCTGTATCTCTCTGGCTACAGCTCCATCATGTAACAGCGACGATGGAGTAATTTTGATCACTCCAGAGTCTAGTCTGGGTGTGGGTGGCACGGCTTCGTTCTTCGTCAGAGATGTGGCCGGAGCCGAGGGTTGTCAGGTAAGCATCAAAACGGGACTAAGTAACTGTACCGAACGTCCCAACCAAACCTACCAAGATAAAACCGGACGAATTATGACTTGTACTATTATGGAACAGAATATAAGTTGGACTCGTAACTGGAGAGCTCTGGCTCCTTGGGCGGCGTTTAAGCTGGCCGGTGGCACACCGGCTGAAAAAACCGCCATGTGTTCTAGCGCCATTACAGCCCCCAATGACTTTAATGCTTGTGAAAAACGACTTGTGTTTACTGTCCAACCCACTGCTACTCCAGGTTTGCCCACAAGCACTCCTACAGTCACGCCTACAGCTACCCCTCGGCCACCGCGGGACTGTGCTGCGAGTGGAATTACAAATCACACTTGGGCCCTAGCTGGAACAATAACCTCGATTCCTTTGTCAGAATACGTATCAGGTTCTGGCACAATCACAACAAGTGGCGTCAATAGTGTTGAGGTTGCTATATATGACGGTAGTAATACACCACCGATCAGAACACTAAGATCATCTGATGGTCAAGTCAGTGTGGCACCAGGATCAACACCAGGCACAAAAGTGTATAGTTACAATTTGTCGACATATATTCCTAAGTCAATCGGTCTTCACAAATTACACAGTGAGGTTACAACGACTTTGTCAAACGGTGACGTTGTACCAAGTTGCGCCGGACAAACTGTTAACTTGGATGTGACGACTAACATCAATTCTTGGGCCCACTCCTATCTAGGAGGTGCTTCGGCTGGATCGGCCACAGACCTAAATGGCGACAACTCGTTTGACTTAAAAGACTTACAGTTCTGGTGGAGCGTGCCTTAACACGAATTTAAAGATAAAAACTACTAT
>CAZIBX010000064.1:0-4816 GCA_964537615.1 uncultured Pseudomonadales bacterium | reverse complement strand
GTGACACTCAAGCCGGCATTAAAATTTATAAAAAAAATGTCCTCAAAAATATCTTGCCTAGATTGGTAGAAAAAAATTTTGCTGGTGATCTGGAAATGTTGGGCGTACCTAGAATTTTGGTTTATCATAGAATTTACGAAGCACCCATCAAATTAAACTATAATTTTGCCGGTTTTAGTACTGCTGCGACTTGGCGATCAATTTATGGAATTTTGATAGATACTTTGGCCATTTTTTACAGAAAAAATATTTTAAGATACTATTCCAAACCTCATAACCGGATGATTTATCCTGAAAAAATTGACATTTTTAGCCATTAATATGAATCGTTTTAAGTTGCCCAAGATCAGCATTATTATTCCGGTTAAAACCATCAACGATTTCTTATTGGAATCTTTGACTCACATCAATAAAGTCAATTGGTTAAATTATGAAGTTTTGATTTTGACCGATAAAAAAGAAGTATTACCCCAAATTTATAAAAAAGTTCAAGTCATAGCCAGTGGTAAAGTCGGACCGGCCGACAAACGTGATCTGGGAGCCAAAAGAGCTAAAGGGAGTATTTTGGCTTTTCTGGATGATGATGCCTACCCCAGTAGTGATTGGTTAAAAACAGCGGTAATTCACTTTTTTGATCAAAAAATAGCAGCCGTGGGGGGCCCGGGAGTAACCCCGCCTGACGTGTCACTATCTGAACAAGTGGCCGGTTGGGTGAATGCCTCTCCTATGGGAGCGGGACCTTATGGTTACCGCTTTTATCAATCCACCAGAAGATGGGTTGACGATTACCCGTCGATGAATCTTTTGGTGCGCAAAAGCGATTTTATCCAGGTGGGTGGTTTTGACTCTCATTATTATCCCGGTGAAGATACCAAACTATGTTTAGATCTGGTTAATTTGGGTAAAAAAATTGTTTATGAACCCAAGGCATATGTTTATCATCACCGTCGTCCCATTTGGTGGCCATTTCTTAGGCAAAACGGCAACTATGGACTGCATCGGGGGTTTTTTGCCAAAACTCTACCTCAAACTTCAGCCCGCCCCATTTACTTCATGCCAAGCGCTATGGTGTTAAACGTCGTGTTGTTTGCAACTTCCTGGGTGTTTTATTCACCCACTCGCCAAATTTTAGGATTACCTCTAATCATTTATTTGATTTTGATTTTATTTAACAGTCTTTGGATCTGGCGTCAATCTAAAAGAATAGACTTGGCATTTTTATCGATTTTTATTGTAGTATTAACCCACTTTTGGTATGGAATCAGGTTTCTTCAAGGCTTGATCCTGGTCAAGACATTAAAACAATGATTACAAGGACATCATGGCCAAAACATCAAAATTGAGATTGGTAGTGGGTTACCCACCTATCGAGTCAGATAAGGGTGTAGCTCTTTTGTCCCAAAATAGACAGTTTCAGTACTTTAATGCCAAGACTTATATTTATCCTACTGTACCGGCTTATGCCGCCTCGAATGCCCAGGCCCATGGCTATAAGGTCAAATGGATGGACGGTATCGCTGCCGAACAAAGGTTACAGGAGTGGAAAAAGGAACTGAAACAGTTTAAACCGGATGTTTTGATGATAGAAACCAAATCGCCGGTGGTCAAAAAACACTGGAAAATTATCGATCAGCTCAAAAAAGACATGCCTGGGCTGAAAATTGTCATCGTAGGTGATCATGTCACCTTTGTTCCCCAGGAAACTATGGACAACAGTCATGTCGATTACATTATCACCGGCGGTGATTATGACTTTGTGATAGTTAACTTACTTGATCATTTAAGCCAAAAAACACCACTGGAACCAGGTATCTGGTGGCGACAATCTGATAAAAATATACATTTCAGTTCACCCACCAAGGTTAAGGGCAAAGGTGGTCGAGTCTATCTTAACTCTGGCCAAGCCAGTTTAACTCATCGTTTGGATGACCTGCCTTTTATCGATCGCGACCTGACACAATGGAAACTCTATGCTTACTACAACGGTAACTTCAAGTATTATCCCGGTACCTACATGTACTCTGGTCGTGATTGCTGGTGGAATCGGTGCACTTTTTGTGTTTGGGATCACACTATCAATCCTATCGGTAGTTATCGTTCTTTTTCTCCCCAGCGGTTATTTGATGAAGTTAAACATGTGGTAGATAAGTACCACGTCAAAGAAATATTTGATGACGCCGGTACTTTTATGGTGGGCAAAAGACTGCATCAGTTTTGTCAATTGATGATTGATTCGGGTTATAACAAAAAAGTGGTTTTTGGCTGTAATATGCGTCTCAATGCCCTCAAACAACACGATTACGACATCATGGGCCAAGCTAACTTTCGGTTTATTTTATATGGCATGGAGTCGGCTAACCAAAAGACACTGGATAAGCTGGACAAGGGTGTAAAAGTTGAGGAGATCAAAGAAGGCGTCAGAATGGCCAAAAAAGGTGGTTTAGATCCCCACCTGACTGTTATGTTGGGTTATCCGTGGGAAGATTATGATGATGCACTGCGCACTATCAATTTAGCCAAAGAGTGTTTTGATGCCGGTTACGCAGATACTCTGCAAGCTACCATCACCATCCCCTATCCCGGCACACCTTTATGGAAAGAGTGTAAGGAAAAGGGCTGGTTGCTGACAGAAGATTACGAGGATTACGACATGCGTCGACCGGTGATGAAAACCAGTCTGACGGAAGAAGAAATTTTAAAGTTGACCAGAATGCTGTACTCATCTTTTATGACGCCGAAGTTTATGCTAAGAAAACTGTTGGGTATTCGTTCACTGGATGATATTAAGTTTCTGGTGACAGCCGGTTGGCGATTCTTAGGTCACATCAAAGACTTTTCGTCTAATTAGTACGGTGAAAACCCCCAGTCAATTGATTAAACATGATATAGTAAGCCACTATTATTGAAAGTTTGTTTTTTTACATACTGGTGATATTAGATGCCAAAACCAGTCATTTCTACCGTTATCGCGACTTATAATTCAGAACGCACACTTGAATTATGTTTGAAATCACTGCGTAACCAAAATTATCCTCAATCCAAAATTGAGTTGATAGTGTCTGACGGTGGTTCCAGTGACAACACTTTAAAAATTGCCAAAAAATATAAAGCCAAAATCGTTAAATCACCACCAGACAAACAAAGTGCAGAGTACAACAAGGCCTACGGCATTCAATTTGCTACTGGTCGTTATCTTTTATTTATCGATTCAGACAATGTTTTACCTCATCCCGAGTGGTTAAATCAGATGTTGCTGCCGTTTCAGCATCACAAAAGTTTGGTGGCAGTCGAGCCACTGCGATACCATCATCAGCCCAGTTTATCTATCTTAAATCGCTACTTCGCTTTGTTTGGTGTCAACGACCCTCTGCCCTACTATCTAGGTAAGGCCGATAGAATGGATTACATCCACGACGACTATAACTTGATCGGCCTATCACAAGATAAAGGCAGTTATTTTTTGGTTGAGTTTGACTCCAGAAACCCCAGTCAAATCCCCACCTTGGGCGCCAATGGTTTTTTGATTAAAAGATCGTATTTCTTAAAATCAAATCATAAACCCGGTCAGTATTTTCACATTGACATCAACGTCGATATTATCGCCCGTGGTCACGACCAGTACGCTTTTATCAAGGATACAATCCTTCACCTGACAGCCGATCGGTTTTGGCCATTTATCAAGTGGCGGGCTTTTGTCATGACGGAGTATTTAGAAGCCCAAACCCAAAGGCGTTATAGACTTTTTGATCCCACTCGAGATAAACCGAAGTTACTGAAGTATATATTTTATGCATTAACAATTGTTAAACCATTCTATGACAGCTTGCGGGGGTATAGCAAAGTTCGCGACTTGGCTTGGTTTATTCATCCTGTTATGTGTCTATGTATGGTAACGGCTTATAGTTATGGCTTTTTGATGGGAAAAGTCAAAAAATGACCAAAGGCAAAAATCTGATTTTACTGTTGAACTCTTTTTGGAATAGCCAGCAAGGCATGAGCGGTGGCGATCAAATAGTGGTTCAAACTTACAGCCGGATTTGGCCTCGATTTATTCAAATTTATTGTTTGACCAATTTTGACGGTAGCCAAATATTTTCCACCAAGATTAAAAATATAAACTTTTTGTTAACAGATAAGTTGTGGGACAGACAAAATATTTTAATCAATTACTTGGCCAGAACTATCTTTGCACTTAAATGTTTGAAGATCAAAGACATTCATTTGGTTCACTCCAGCTCTGATTTTATACCAGATGTTTTGCCGGGTTTTATCTACAAAATAATTAACCCTTCAGTTAAATGGGGGGTCAACGTCATGCACATTTATCCTGATTGGCGCAGTCGACCAGGCGGTAAAATTTACAATTTAATTGCCAGCATGGGTCAAAAAATATCTTTGAACTTGATTAAAAAATCAGATCAAATTATTGTGTTAAATAAACAGGTTAAATCAGATCTGGTACAACTGGGTTTTCTGGCTAATAAAGTCACTGTTATTCCAGCTGGCTTGGACACTAGGTTTATCAGTTCAGTGTCAGTTAAAAAGTCCACGCCCAAATATGACGTAACTTTTATGGCCAGGCTCAAACCCAGCAAGGGGATTTTTGATTTAGTTAAAATTTGGCAAGCAGTTTTAATCAAAAAGCCAAAATTTAAAATAGCAGTCATGGGCGGTGCGGGAGATCCAGAAATATTAAGTCGACTCACAACAGAAATCAAACGCGGTAAGCTACAAAACAATATCAAGTTGCTGGGTTTTTTGGACAGAGTGGAATCGTATGCTGTAATCAAAGCCAGTCGAGTTTTCATCTCGCTTT
>CAZIBX010000063.1:0-4839 GCA_964537615.1 uncultured Pseudomonadales bacterium | reverse complement strand
GATTTAATCTTTTAACTTTTTAGGTTGATCGGGCATGACGGCCAATGTCAAAGTTTCTTTCAGCTTATGAGTTCTTTTTTGTAACGCCTTGTAACGAGTAGTGGTCAAAGTATCAAAAGTTTTTTGTAAAGCAGTGATAGCATTGCCCATTTTGTCAAAACCACTAGTAAAGGTTTCCCACTCTTTCTCAAAAGCGGTCAGATGAGATAAAACAAAGCGCAGTTTTTCGCCAAACTGAAAAGCCCGGTACCCCTCCAGAATTGTCCTGGCCACCACCAAAAAACTGAAAGGTGAGACTAGAAGCACTCGTCGGCTCATAGCTTCATCGATCACATCAGCATAGTTTTGATTGATAAAAGTAAAAACCCCTTCATTGGGCACGAACAACAGAGCGTACTCGAAAGTATTGAGATCGGGCCGGATGTATTTTTCCACTTGAGTAATTTTGTCTTTGAGATCGGTCCGGAATTGATTGCTATGCAGGGTTTTTTCTTTTTCACCCACAGCGCTAGTCATTCTTTGCAGAGACGACAGAGGAAACTTGACGTCCACGGGCACCACTCGATCATTGGGTAACATCAGAGTAATGTCAGGTTTTAACTCTGACTGACCCAAAAACTGCTGACGGCGGTAGTGTAAGTTTTCAAGTAAACCATTTTGGCGCAAAATGTCTTCCAGTATCCGCTCACCCCAGCCGCCTCGTGATTGATTGCTGGACAAAACCGAGTTGAGTTGTTTGGTGGTTAAATCCAAATCCGTGGTAACCTGCCGTTGTTGTTTGATCTGTTCTGTCAAAGCTGACAGAGCTTGTTGCTGATTCAATTCCAGATCGGTGACCGTTTTTCTCTGTTCGCGCAAAGCATCGTGCAAAAGCTTGATAGCACTGTCAAAAGCCCGTTGTTTTTCATCCAATTTGGCCCCGATTAAGTTCCTGTCGCCGGCTAATAATTCTTTACTCTGGGCAGCGATCACCTGGGCGCTTTGACCAAAAACCTGGTTGACCAAGTCAGTTAGTTGGCTGGTTTGATTTTTTTTGACCAAAAAATAAACCAGGCCGGCGCCAGTCAGCAAACCTACTATAACCGAGATCAAAACAGGCCAAAAAGTCATAGTTAAAACAGGTATACTTGATGATTATACATGGAGATTTATGTTGCTTTCACCCCGTCAACGAGCCAAGTCCAGATTGGGTTTGGGGTCTACACGAAGTAAGGCCAATAGCCGACTTTCTCGTCGATCTATTAACTATCACCAACAATTTTTACGACGTTCTGGCCGATATCTGGCCAAAAGCTGGAAATTACTAGGTAAGATCTGGTCATTACTGATGAAACTGCAACTCTTGAGTCTGGCTTTTGACCGCTTAGACCTTAAATCTTTGACAGTAGCAGTAATTAGCTGGTTATTAACCGGTTTATTTTTGACTAGCTTCCCCCCAACTTGGGTAGCTGGCATACCACCTGCTCATAGTTACTGGCCAGTAGTAGGATTGCTGATTTGGGATATCTACTGGCTGAATCGAGGTTTTGGTCTATCGTCTGTCACCAACTGGGCTCTGACCCTGACTGTTAACTGGTGGCTTTGGCTGCGACTACAAAATGTCACTACCAATTTATGGTTGATCGGCAGTATGGGTGCAGTTTTTTTATCAATTTATGCTTACTTGCTACTGGGAGAAAAATATATATTCTCCCGCAAATCAATCAGAAAAGGTATACTACGATAATCTATGAGCCGGTTTTACTTGACGACCACCTTACCATATGTCAACAGTACGCCACACATCGGTTTTGGCATGGAGCTGGTGACAGCAGATGTCATCTGCCGGACTCACGTCCTACAAGGCGATGAAGTCATCTTTAACACAGGCACCGATGAACATGGTCAAAAAATTTTTGATGCCGCTCAAGCCGCCGGTCAAGAAGTTCATCAATATGTCAACCAAAATGCCCAAGCTTTTCACGACTTAATTAAACTGCTCAACATCAGCACCACTCACTTCATCAGAACCAGTCAACCCAACCATTACCTGGCGGCCCAGGAATTCTGGCGTCGTTGTGACCAAAACGGCGATATTTATAAAGCCAACTACGTCAGTTTATACTGCGTGGGATGTGAGCTGGAAAAGCAACTGTCGGACTTGGTGGACAACCACTGTCCACTCCACCCCCAACTAGAAATCCAAAAACGGGATGAAGAAAATTACTTCTTCCGATTCAGCAAATACCAACAACCACTGCTTGATCTGTACAAGAATCAAGCCGATTTTGTGATACCAGCAGAAAAACAAAAAGAGATCGTGGCTTTTGTCAAAACCGGACTGCATGACTTCAGTATTTCGCGACTCAAAAGTAAATTAAGTTGGGGTATACCGGTGCCTGGTGATGATGATCACGTCATGTACGTCTGGTTTGATGCTTTGATCAATTACATTTCCACCCTGGGTTGGCCTGACGATCAAGTTGTCTTTGATCAATTTTGGCCAGTGGTTCAGATCGCGGGCAAAGATAACCTACGCCAACAAGCCGCTATGTGGCAAGCCATGCTTTTGTCAGCTGGTTTAACTCCTAGCCGTCAAATTTTGATCAATGGCTTTATCTCCATCGATGGTCAAAAAATGAGCAAAAGTTTGGGTAACGTCATTGCGCCAGACCAATTAGTAGAGCGCTACGGTCAAGACGGAGCTCGATTTTTATTAATCGCCATCGGGCCGATAGCAGGTGACATCGATCTTAGCTGGGCCAAGCTTGACACGATCTACCAAAGTTATCTGGCTAACGGTCTTGGCAATCTGGTCTCAAGGTTGGCCAAGTTGGCCCAGTTGTCTCACCTGACAGGGCCACAAATTGTCCACCGGATACCAAATCCGATCAGAGACCAACTCTGGTCTACCATCACTTCTTATCATTTTACTGATTTAACACAAATCATCGATCAAGCTATCCGAGCCATTGATCTAGAGTTAACTCTGACCAAACCCTGGCAGTTGTCCGGTCAAGCTCAAGTTGACAAAGTCACCGATCTGATTCTTCAACTGCTGGGCCTGGTAGTGGGCTTGCAACCGCTCATGCCCGTAACCTGCCAGAAAATTTTGACCCACTTTACTGCAGACCAAATTACGCCAATCCAACCTTTATTTGAAAGGCTGAAATCATGAGTGCTTGGATCGAAAAAACTTTGCGCCGCTATCCGGTCAAAACTCAACGTCTGCTGGAAATTCTACCCGGCTTGATTTCTTGGACTCTGATTCTTTTTCCTATCTGGGGAAGTTTATTTATGCCTCAAGTTGTGGCTTACTACATCATCGGGTTTGCCGTTTACTGGGTTTATCGTTCTTTCGCTTTGGCTTTTTTGGCCGTATCATCCCACCTGACCATCCAAGCCACCTCGACTTTCAATTGGCTGGAACACATCAAAAAAGAGTTTCCTCATCGGTGGTCACATATTCATCATCTATTGATTATCCCCACTTACCAGGAACCCATCACCACCCTGGAACACTCGATCGAGAGTTTAACCAAACAAACTTTCCCTCTGCAAAATGTGCATATTATGGTGTCCTTTGAGGACAGAGAAGGTCAACCAGCTAGAGATAAAGCTCAACGTTTAACCGATAAGTTTGCCGGTATTTTTGGCAGTTTTTTGACCACCTTTCATCCCAGCATCAAGGGTGAAGTTAAAGGTAAATCAGCCAACACCTCATGGGGAGCGCGCCAGGCCAAACAAATTTTAATTGATCAAAAAGGCATAGATATCAACTTAACCACTATCTCCAGTCAAGACGCTGATGCACGGTTTCACCCGGCTTATTTAAGTGCTATCACGCACGCTTTTTTAACTGACCCCAAACCCTACAATGTTATTTGGCAGGGTGCAGTCATGTTTTATAACAATATCTGGCGGGTACCGGCTCCCATCAGAGTTTTGGCCAGTATTTTTTCTGTAACTCAAATGTACATCCTGAAAAGAACTGACCGGTTGATCAACTTCTCAACTTATACTACTACGCTTAAACACATTCATGATATCAACTACTGGGATACCAACGTGATCCCAGAAGATTACCGCTTATTTTTCAAATCTTACTTTGCCAAAAAAGGAGATTTTTGTGCCAAACCTATCTTTTTGCCAATTTATGCCGATGCGGCGGAAGCCAAGGGTTTCTGGCGGACCATCAAAAATCAGTACGAGCAACTCAAACGCTGGGCCTGGGGAGTTAGTGATGATGCTTATATCATCAAGCAGTACTTGTTGGCTCACGACATACCGCTGGTTCAGCGCACTGTCAGGGTCCTAAAAACTATCGAAGATCACTTTCTCTGGCCAGTCAATTGGTTTGCCACTACCCTGGCTGCTTTTTTCCCGTCTTTGGTCAATCCTGACTTTTCTCGCACTGCCTTAGGTCACTCTTTACCTCAACTTACTTCATCTCTTCTAACATTCTCTCTACTGTCACTGGTAGTTTTGGTCATTATTGATGCTCTGAACCGACCACCAAAACCAGGCGGACGATCAGTTTTATCTTATGTTATCCAGCCTTTAGAATTTTTACTGTTACCTATTATCGGTTTATTCTTTTCCGCCCTGCCTGGTATCGATGCCCATACTCGCTTAATGCTGGGTAAATATCTAGAGTACAGAGTAACAGAAAAAGTGTAAGATAAAGATATGATGAAGTTGTGGTCTTTTTTGCGTCAGATGGATAAGTTGGCTGATCGGTATGTAGTCGTCGTCATCATCGCCTTGGCCGGACTCCTGTTGCGTGTACCTAGTTTTTTTGAACCTGTCTGGTATGGCGATGAAGCGATTTACTTAACTATCGGTCACGCTCTAAATCAG
>CAZIBX010000062.1:0-4894 GCA_964537615.1 uncultured Pseudomonadales bacterium | reverse complement strand
GGAATTTGATGCTGCCATCACCGCAGCACTCTCCCCAGAGACTACCGCAGCAACGGCGCCATCCAGTCTCGGTGGTAGTTCCAGACTATCTCGACTTCTAGGCCGAGTTTTAGACAGAAACAGTTAATCACTACCTGCATGGGAACCAAAATCAGTTCCAACCAGGCTAATGGCTTGTAGTAAATCGTCACCAACTAATTTCAAATTCGATTCTCAATTTAAGAGAGTTTCAGGATAAATCAGGGAAAAAAAACCACCTTGACTAACTAAGTTACATAGTTTATTATGTAATTAATTATGAAAATGCTCAACCTGGCTCAAATGCGGCCGATTTCGTCTTTACCTCGAGATTATTTTCAACTGGCAGAGGACACCAGGGAAGGGGATATTGTTTTCTTAAAAAGAAATAAACCCTATGTGGTTTTTTTAGATTTTGACCGATGGCAGAAATTGATTGATCTTGAGGAAAAATCAGAGGAAGCTCTAGCACTTGCCAGCATCAAGCAAAGTGAAGCAGAGTACAGATCTGGCAAAGCCAAGGTTTTGGGTTCTTTGGCTGACATATGAACAATCAGTACCAAATTGTTTACACCCCAACTATTGCCAAAAATTACCATAAGTTACCAGTGACCATCAAGAAAAAAGCAGAAATTAAGTTAGAGTTTTTTCGCCAAAATCCTTTTGATCCAAAACTCAAAACACACAAATTAGTCGGCAAACTTGCCAATTATTGGTCGTTTTCCATTGATATCCGCCACCGAATTATTTTTCGTTTCGTGCCTAAAGTGGGAATTTTATTTGTTGATGTAGGCACACACAGCGTTTACAAATAACTGGCTAACCTTGCAGAACTGGCACCAACAGCTGTAGTACCCGCACCACCACCAAAAGCACCAGCAGAAGTCCCATCAGCGCGCAGTAAACCACCAACATTTTGCCAAAAACCCGATTTTGACCGGTTTTAAACATAATACCTCCGGTATTTAGTTTGATTTCCAGAACAGTATAGCAAATTACTAGTAACCGATACCAAAAATACCCAGCAAAAATTTAGTCAGTGTGTTGGTAGCCGGCCCCAACCAACCGGAAATAAAAGAAGTCCCGTTATTAATCGGCAGAACCAAAAACAACAAAATAAATTGACCGTAACGGCTGACGGTTTGTTGAAAGGCCAAAGCGCTGGCCTTGGGTAGTAAAGCGACTAGAATTTTTTCCCCATCCAGCGGATACAGCGGGATAAGATTAAATATCGCCAGAGATAAGTTCAGGTAAATAAAAGGGATGATGACACCTGTCAGCCAGTTGTTGCCCAGCAGCCACCCGGAGATAAGAGCCGCCAAAAAAGCCAAAGC
Source organism: uncultured Pseudomonadales bacterium (assembly GCA_964537615.1). Classification (GTDB taxonomy): domain Bacteria; phylum Patescibacteriota; class Microgenomatia; order UBA1400; family PJMF01; genus CAZIBX01. The sequence goes on along the minus strand of CAZIBX010000062.1, from coordinate 3,542 downwards.
CAGATTGGTGGCTGGTCCGGCGGCCGCGATCAGCCCGGCATCCCGGAGTGGGTGACGCAGATTATAAGGGTCAAACGCCACTGGTTTACCCCAACCAAATCCCACCACCAGAAAACAGATAGTTCCCCAAAGATCAAGATGAGCCAGAGGATTTAAAGTAATTCTTCCGTCCAATCTGGGTGTAGGATCACCCAGCCGGTCAGCGGCCAAAGCATGAGCCAGCTCATGTAAGTCAAAAGCAATCAATAAACTGATGGCCAAAATAGCAAACAGCAGCGGGTTGTCAAACAGTAAGGCGATTAACATAACCGGCCCATTATGTCACATCTTCATCAATTAGGAGGAGCAGGCGGGAATGTTTTGACCCAAGTACAGACTGGATAGACCGCCGTAAACAGTCGGGTAGGGAGCAATCAACCAGTTCTTTTGACCAAACCAGGTATTTTTTCTCTCCGGGCCAACCACATCTTTTTCTATATGATACCTGAACTCATGTTTGGCTTGAGGGGGTAGGTCGCGGGGTAACAGTAGTTTTTGTTTTAAAACCGGCACTTCTGCCACTTTTAGATCAGGAGCGTTGACAATCAACTCCAGACCAGATCCTTTGGGCAGAGTTTGACTAGTTTTATTTTGAGCTTGAACAGTGTAGTAAATGCGATTCCAGTAAGGATCTTTATCAGCCACATAACATAGTCCAGCCCAAGTCACACTTAAGCCGGTTTGGTTAAGAGCAGGGGTGGGCAAAACTGTGACGGGAGGTAATCCGGTGGGCACGGGAGTTAAGGTGGCGGCTGGTGTTAGCGTGCCAGAAATGGGGGGTGTAGTGGGTAGTATCTCAAACACGATTTTGGGTGTTTCTAAAAAGATCAAGTCTTCTACTCCGGTGGTAGTCATAACCTTGACTGGTGAAGCCAAACTTAATGTGGTAAATACGCTACTGGCTTGGCCAGTGTCCGGTTTGGCCTTGACGCTGATCCAACCGAGTTCCGTACTGCGGGAGCCAGTGATATAGATAGTGGGACTGGTACCAACCAGAATTCTGGCAGTGTAGCTGTCGGTCAAAAATCTAGCATCGTGGAGTCCGGTAAAACCCCAGCCGTTAGGTGTGATTTTGGTTTGATTGACCTCCATCAGTTGGGGAAAATTGTTGTCAAAACCAGTTTGTACATGAGCTCCGATCAATCGGGCGGCATTGGGCGCGATCATCACCTTGATCGTTCCTACGTCACCAGGATAGAGTTGCATACCGGCTTTGTTTGGATCACGATCGCCATAACCGGTATTAAGAGTAATAGCCGGTAGTGTTTGACTGGTGTCAGCTTTTCCTCTATTTTCAAAAGTGCCGGACGCCAGTTGTTGGGCAAAAATAACTATCAGCACCAACAACCCAATCAATAAACCCAAGCCCATCAGCGGATTATCGGTCAAAAGAGACAGGAGTTGGCGGGATTGATTTTTCATAGTTTATTCTATTTACCTATTTCCCAGTCCGCTGACTTGCCAGTAGTAAACATAGTCGCGCAGGTTGACATCATCATCGCCGTTGAAGTCAGCTAGCGTTTTGTCCAGATTCATATCTTGTTGTGAGAAGTAGCGGACGAAGTTTTCTACCTCGCCGGTCACAATCACAGTCAAGGGTTGACTGCCACAGTGAGTTTCGGTTTGGCCATTATGGATTCTGGCGTATGAACGCAGTTGATACGTGCCGACGGCTTTTGGTCGCCAGTTGGCTTGATAGGCATATTGATACAAGTTATCGACTTGACTGACAGTGACACCGGCCGGCTGGGTTTTGCTACTTAACCAAGCGAAACGCTTCAAATTGCCGGTGATAGAGTTGCCGTCAGTTTGACTGGGCAGTTGGGGCAAACCGGCATGCAGTTCTCGTCCGATCAACTCTACGGTAAAGCCATTTTGAGCATTATTTAGTTTGTCATAAGTAGGTTGGTTATAACTTTCAGTTTGATAAAAACCAGCCATGGGAATCAACTCTCCCAGCTTGAAAGCCGGGTTGCCGGACGGAATAAATAAATTGCCGCCAAAGTTAGGATAACTGCAGTTGATGGTCGGAGTGGGTTGGTTACCAGTAGGGGTGGGGGAGGTAGTGACCACCACTACAGTTGGAGTTGCTGTGGGTCCAGAGCCGGTGGGTGTTGGGGTGGCAGTAATCAGGGTCGGTGTAGGGGTTTTGGTAGGTGTGGGGGTATGGGTAGGAGTCGGTGTCCTGGTAGGTGTTGGGGTTCTGGTTGGCGTTGGGGTTCTGGTTGGCGTTGGGGTGGCGGTGACAGCCGAGTCTGGGGGAACGGGAATGGCTGAACCTAAATGGTTATAGTAACTATACTCACCGGCTTTATAAGCCAAACAACCCATGTAGTAACTGCTTGGTCCACCACCACAAACGGTTGTACCCAGTTTACTATTAGTGATACATTCCTGACCGACATCCACGTTTTTGCATGGGTAGTTGGTGGTAGTCATGTCCTGGGTAGCTTGGGTGCGTGCAGAGTAGTAACTGGGGTAGACTTCATTGTTTCCTCCTACACAGCCGGCCGCGGTCAACTGCTTGCCACCCACCACAATCGGCTGTGGATTTCCAGTCGAGTCTTTGGGGTTATTGGGGTGCAGGTGCAAAATCACACAAGGATCGCTGGTCTGGGCCTGGATACGATCTGTGAATTGGTATGGTAGTAGCAATCCAGCTACCATCAACCCGCCCATCAAGATCATTTTTGACCGATTATTTAAATTTAAGACCATAAGTGGTTACTATGTAATCATTACCGACGGGCAAATGCAAGTAGGCGCGATTGTCCGCGACCAACACAGAAGGATTGCATAAACTGCAATTTATTGATAAAATCAGCGGTCATGTCAAGTTACTCAATCAAATTTCCGGTGGTAGCCCATCTGGGCAACAGCGTATCTCACGCCAAAAACCGCCATAGTCGGGCTTTCAAGTACAACTTGCACACCGTGACTTTGCTGGTGGATGGAGTCAAAAAAAGAGTCAAAGTCCCCACCAAACTTCTGCGATCTTTCAAAAAGCAGGGTTTAACCACCCACTTTAAGCCAGCCAAATCAGTTTAGCTTTCTACCCAGACATTCTTAACTTGGTTCCACAGGGCTTCTTTTTGACCGTCTAACTGGACTCGATACAACTCCAGTTTTTGATCACTGCCTTTGAACTCCAAAACTTTAATAATTCTTTCACCATTTTGAGTAGGTAACTTGGTCCAGACTCCCGGCCAGGGAGTCAGAGCCAGAGTGAAACGTCGCAAAATTTGGGTCCAGTTTGCCAACTTTAGGGCCTGATCAGTCCAAACTTCTCGCCAGAGTTGAGGTATGAGTTTCAGCTCGGGTTTTTGCTCGGCCATGATTTGTCTTAAGACCTCCCAGCTGATAAAGCCGTCGGACTTAACTAGTTTCCTGGCCAAACAGGTGGGTGAGTTGGGAGGTTGGGGCTGTGGTTTCAGGCCATGACTGATTTTGGTCAAAATACTGGCCAAAAACTCGCCAGCCAAGTTGAAACTATAGTCATAGTA
>CAZIBX010000061.1:2800-4903 GCA_964537615.1 uncultured Pseudomonadales bacterium | reverse complement strand
GATATTTATGATACTCAAGTGCAGGTAGAACTCGGACAGTTCCTGCGACCACCCTTTGCCACCAAAACTTTAAGTGCTTTGATCGAGTTAATCGAGAAAGACTGTAAAAGAACTGAAGCTTGGTGGCAAAATCAAACTCAACCGGTGTGAAAAAAAACTTTAACCTCACTTTCCCACCTCAACTCTTGATTATTTTGGGTGCTGGTTTGTGGGCGTTTGATGGAGTTTTGCGCCGGAGTTTATATGTAGTGTCACCTCTGGTTTTGGTGACGGCCGAGCATGGTTTGGGCAGTTTATTAATTCTGCCGGCTGGTCTTAAGTCACTACTGAAACAAAAAATTTCCCCCCGGACTTGGGTCGTGGCTTCTGTCATCGCTTTGTTGAGTGGCTTGATCGGAACGGCAGCTTTTACCGCAGCTCTGCAGGCATCTCACTACATTCCTTTCAGCGTGGTATTTTTACTGCAAAAACTTAATACCTTATTTGCCGTGACGACTGCTTGGATAATTTTGAAAGAAAAGTTGCCGCGTTACTTTTTAATTTGGTCAGCCATAGCCGTGATAGCTGGTTTTTTTGTGACTTTTCCTGGTGGGCGTATCAACTTCTCTACTGGGACAGGCACGATTCAAGCGGCACTACTAGCCATTACCGCCGCCGGGGCTTGGGGTAGCTCGACGGCTTTGTCTAAGCTGTTGCTCAAAAGTCTGCCGGTTTTATCTGCTACCACTCTGCGGTTTTTATTAACTACTGGGTTTGGACTGATCGTCATCGGTTTGATGGGTCAACTGCCGAGTTTAGCTTTAAGTGTAGATCAGTGGTTACGACTGTTGATGATTGCTTTTTCCACCGGTCTAGTGGCCTTAGTGATTTATTACAAAGGTCTAGCCAAAGTCAAAGCCAGCCAGTCAGCGATTTTAGAGCTCACTTTTCCTCTGTTGGCGGTTTTGATCGATGCTTTTCTCTATAAAGTTGTGCTGGCTCCCAGCCAGTATTTGGCGGCGGTGGTTTTGTTGGTGGCCATGTGGCGGGTAGGCAAAAATTGAGACTAGACAAAAAGACTCACTATGATAGGATGATATCCATATGAACATAAAGTCGTGTATTAAGTTAGGGTTGGTTTTGGCCATAGTTGGTGGTAGCCTGTTTATTGCTCGACCTACCCAGGCGAGTTTCTCTTTGACTGATCCTATCGATCTAAGTCCTACCCCAACAATTTGTAGGGTGAGCAGTGTTTATGATCCAAGCTACGTGTTATCAGTGCAGATGCTTTATAAGGTTTTTACAGAAGATGGTCAGTTGGCCTCTGTGATATCTTGTGCCTACTGGAACTGTTCTTTTCAGATCAGAAGAAATTGTGACAATAAATTGATCACTACCAGGACAATGACCTGGCCCAATACGGTCCAATATATTCGTTTGCCCAAAGACCAATATACAGTTGTTCCGATGGATACTGCTGGTAGTCTCTTTACTCCCAACAAAACTATTATCAATTTAGACAAAGACAAGTGGGTACAGTTTGTCGCCCCGAATCCGTTGATACAGAAATAATGGCGTTTGTGTTTTGATGTGTTTTAACGATTTGAATTGTCAGGTGATATCCAACGCCTACCTGGGGTTGCATATTTAGTAGCCAAAGGGTGGCGATGTGGCGGGTAGGCAAAAATTGAAGAGTGGGTTATTTAACCACTTGACGGTCCTCTGGAATGTAAGCCGAGATTTCTTAGTCTTTCATCTCTATTTTGCGCATCAATTCTATGTTGAGCAAGAGCGTTTTCTACACCTTCTTGAGTTGCTCCTAAACTTGGTCTATTAGCCAACTCGATCATCCGAGCACCCGCGGTCCCTGTAGTCATTTGCCCCGGTCTCCAACCAGCATCAACAACTTGTGGGGCACCTTCTGGCGATGTAGGCATACTTCTCCATTACTCTTGGTGTTTATTTCCTAGACTGTATTATACTAAACAACTCACATCTATACTACATATCAAAGCGTATCTATGCCAGACAAATTTACCGCCACCTGGGTTTCCCACTCCTCTTTGTCTGATTTTATCCGTTGCCCCTTGTCATACTACTATAAAAACGTTTACCGCAATCCAG
>CAZIBX010000061.1:0-2790 GCA_964537615.1 uncultured Pseudomonadales bacterium | reverse complement strand
ACCCATCACAAAATCCAGATCGTCTCTCCACCCTTGTCTCTGGGTAGCGCCGTTCACGATGCTTTGGAGCCGCTGGCCTCTCTTAAGGTAGAAGATCGTTTCCAAACTCCGCTACTGGATCGTTTTGATCAGGCCTGGAAAAACGTCAGTGGCAAGCGTGGTGGTTTTTTGGACAGTAAAACGGAGCGGGAGTACAAACAACGTGGCGAAGCCATGTTGGCTTATGTTACGCAAGAACACGGGCCTATCGGTCGGCTAGCGGTCAAAATCAAATCTGATTTACCTCAATTTTGGCTGTCTGAAACTGATGAGATTATTTTATGTGGCAAAATCGACTGGTTGGAGTACATAGCAGAAAAGGATAGTGTTAAGGTAGTTGACTTTAAGACCAGTCGGCGGGAAGAAAACGAGGCCTCTCTGCAACTGCCGATTTATTTACTGCTAGCCAGCTACACCCAAAACCGGCCGGTGATGGGAGTAAGTTATTGGTACTTGGACAAGAAGAATGGTTTGACCGACCGGCCGCTAGTCGATCTAGAAGAGGCCAAAACTCAAATTCTGACTTTGGCCAAGAAACTGAAGTTGGCCAAAAAACTAGATCGTTATGTCTGCCCCCATGGCCAAAAAGGTTGTAAGTTTTGTCGGCCTTTTGTGGCTGTCGTCAAGGGAGAAGGCGAATGGGTGGGTGAGGGCGGGTATCAACGTGACTTGTATCTCTTGGCCGGTAGAGACACAATTGATTTGACCATGACCAGTCAGGTTCTTTAAGTTTGATATACTTGATATACTTAACTCTAGTACAAAAAGGAGGTAGAAGATGAAATCGTTTATGAACTTTGTTCGCAGTCAGGGTGTAGTGGGGCTGGCTGTAGGTATTATCTTGGGTGGGGCAGTTACTAAGTTGGTGGCGGCTCTGGTTTCTGATCTAGTTAATCCTATCGTGGGCGTGGCTCTAGGTATGGCCGGTGACCTGGCTTCTTTGACTCTGAAAGTCGGGCCGATCGAGATTATGTATGGTCACTTTATCTCTGTGATGGTGGACTTTTTGGTGGTAGCCATGGTGGTTTACTTCGGGGTCAGACTCCTGAAGTTGGATAAAATCGACAAAAAGTAAACGAGTTTGACTCATGGGTAGTTTGGGTTTGGTTTGTCGTCAGCGTAAATGGGCGGTGATGAATCGCTGGTGTAAGTTTTGATCGACATCAGATGAAAACTCAAATTGTGAAGTCCAAGGCCGAAAGGCAGATAGATCGTGAGTGTAATCAACTTCTAGCAGGATAGTTCCGTCTGCGGTCAAATGAGCTGGAGCTTGGTCCAGCATTTTCCCGATTAGATCTAGGCCGTCTGACCCGCCATCAAGCGCCAGCCAGGGCTCAAAATTTTTGACACTTTCATCCAGAACCGGAATTCTGGCACTGGGGATATAAGGCAGGTTGGCCACTACCAAATCAAAAGTCAGTCCGGGCTTGATATCAGACCACAGATTGGAAAGTTTGAAGTCTAGTTGGACTCGGCTTGAACTCGGGAGATGTTTTTGAGCATTTTTTTGAGCTACCGCCAGAGCTTGGTGACTGATGTCGCTGGCTATGATTTGACAGTTGATAGGTAAGTTGGGTCTGTCAGCCAGTTGGGTAGCCAGATATATGGCCAAAGCCCCACAGCCGGTACCCATGTCCAAAACTCGCAGAGTTGTGCCGGGTTTGTTGTTTGTGTTTTGTTTGCTGGCCAGAATTTGGCATACCAATTGATACGCTCTGTGGGCCAATTCTTCCGTTTCGACCCTGGGAATTAAAACGTCTGGATTAACCCATAGATCTAGTCCGTTGAAACCGACATGGTTTGTGATGTACTCCACCGGCATTTGACCATAACTTTCGGCTTGATCAGCACTGATACCATGCTTGGCTAGTTGAGTTTGTTCGTAGGGTGTGAAGTGACGCATAACAGATGTAATTGATCAAATGAGATACCACATTTCGTGCTTGCAATTTTACTCCAACCATATATAAAGAATGAACGCAAAAAAGTAATTGTTCTATGAAGGGAAACTGTTATGTCTGCAGAAAACTCAACCTCACGCGCGCCTTACTCGGCAGCTAACTTGTTGTCTTTTGTAACCAATAATACGATTTTGATTTTGGTAGTGGCTTTGTTCGCTCTGGCAGGATTCTTTTTGGGTTCAGTCTGGACTGAAAACCGCATGCTGAAAAAAGGCGTGACTGCCGGCACTCAACCAGAAGTGACTGCCCCAGCCGTTCCTGCGGCAACTGCTATCACACAAGAAATGGTCAGTGGTTTATTTGATGAAGGAGTGATTACTTTTGGCAAAAAAGATAGTCAGGTAACTTTTGTCGAGTTTTCTGACCCCAGTTGTCCTTACTGTCACATCGCGGCTGGCAAAAATCCTGATCTCAACAATAGCGCCGGCACCCAGTTTAAACTGAAAGCCGATGGGGGTAGTTATGAACCACCTGTGCCGGAAATGAAAAAATTGGTTGATGCGGGTAAAGCCGCTTTTGTTTGGGTTTACTCACCCGGTCACGGCAACGGTGAGTTGGCCTCCAAAGCCCTCTACTGTGCCCATGAAAAAGGCAAGTTTTGGCCGGTTCATGACCTGTTGATGAGCAGCAAGGGTTATGACTTACTTAACAACACGGTTAAAAACGATAAGGCGCAAGCCACCACTCTGGCAGCTTTCACCAAGTCGGCTATGAGTGAATCAGACATGACAAAGTGTCTCAGTAGTGGCAAGTATGACGAGGTGATCAGTCGTGATACTGGTATCGCCAC
>CAZIBX010000060.1:0-4937 GCA_964537615.1 uncultured Pseudomonadales bacterium | reverse complement strand
TTTAATTGCCGTCATTGTGCCGGTACCATTTTACGGCTTGGAGGTGTTTGTAGGTTTTATTCAAGCTCTAGTTTTCTCGATGCTCACTTTAATATTTATTAATATGGCTACAGCCAGCCATAGTAGTGAGCATTAAAATTGTATTAGTAAAAAAAATTAGGAAGGAATAAAAATATGCCAGATTCATTCGCCATCGCCTGTGTTATGGGACTGGGTAGTTTGGGACCTGCGTTGGCCATCGGTATTTTAACTGCCAAAGGTCTGGAAGCCATCGGTCGTAATCCAGAAGCTACCAGCAAAATTCAAACCAACATGATTTTGGGCATCGCCTTTGCTGAAGCGGTGGCCATTTATGCTCTGGTGGTAGCTTTAATCTTGAAGTTTGTCTAAACCAGATAGAAAGGTCAACATATGGACATCCAACTACCACAAATCATTTTTCAGATCATTAACTTCTCGGTAGTGCTTGGTGCCCTAACACTACTTTTATATAAACCCATCCTGAAAATTTTGGCTGACCGAGCCAAAAGAATTGAGGAAGGTCAAAAAGCTGCCACCGAAGCTATGACCAAACGAGAAGAGCTGGAGGCACTGGAAGAGGTAACCAAAAAAAAGTTAGAAGCCGAGTCGGCCAAAATCATGGAAAAGGCCACCACAGAAGCTTTGGCCGAGCAACAGCAAATTCTAGCCCAGGCCAAAGATAAAGCTCAAGCAGAGATGGACGGTTTGCGCGATAAGTGGCAGGCAGAAAAAACCCAGTTGATGCGAGAAATGCAGTCGGATTTGGTAGCCACTATTATGGCCACCAGTGCCAAGGTCATCGAGAAAGAGTTGAAGCCCAAAGACCATGAGGCCTTAATTACCGCTCAACTGACCACCATTATTAAACAGATATAAAATCTATCTTATGTCCAAGTCAATTCTGGTCACTATTACTTCAGCCAACCCGCTCACCAGCGCCCAAAAGCGAGAAATCAATGATCTGGTCAGCGACAAACTGGGTAAAGATGTCAAGTACCAGTACCTGATTGATGCTCACGTTTTAAGTGGTCTGAAAATCAGTATTGGTAATCAAGAGTTTGATGCTACGCTGGCTGGCACACTTCAAAAACTTGAGCCCCGATTGGAGCAAGTGGTCGTCACCACACCAGTTGCTTTGACTACCAAACAGCGCAAGTTTTTACTTGACGGTTTAGAAAAAAAACTGGGATTTTTACCCCAATTAAAAGAAGTAGTTGAACCACAAGTTTTGGGAGGAGTCAGATTGCGCATCGCATCGGCCGAGTACGACTACACTCTGGCCAAACGTCTGGACAAATTACAAACATTTATGGGAGACCAATTATAGTATGCCAAAATCATCTTCTTTTACCTCGACTGTCCGTCAGCTGATAGCTGGAGCCAACTTAACACCCACCCCAGAATCAGTCGGCACCGTAGTAGCGTTTGGCGACTCGGTTATCGAGGTCAAAGGCCTGGATAGCGTTCAGTCCGGCGAGTTAATAGACCTGGGCAGTGGTCAGTTCGGCCTAGCTTTAAACTTAAAAAAAGATAGCGTCGGTATCGTCGCCCTGGGTAAACTGGAAAAAATGTCGGCCGGTGATACGGTTAAACGCACGGGTCGTATCTTGTCAGTCGGAGTCAACGATCAGATTATCGGTCGAGTTATCGATGCTTTGGGCCGACCCATAGATGGTAAGGCCGCTATTAAACCAGATAAGTTTATGCCTCTGGAAGCCATTGCGCCCGGTGTTATTACCCGCCAATCGGTCACCGTACCTTTGCAAACTGGCATCAAGGCCATCGACGCCATGATTCCTATCGGCCGGGGACAACGTGAACTGATTATCGGCGACCGATCAACTGGTAAAACCGCTATAGCCCTAGGCACCATCCTCAATCAAGCCGGTCAAAACGTAATTTGTGTTTATGTTTGTATCGGCCAAAAACGTTCATCTCTAGCTCAAATTCACTCGATGTTATCAGCCCAGGGAGCTATGGATTACACCATCATTGTGTCAGCCAACGCATCAGATACTGCGGCTGAACAGTTTTTGGCCCCATATGCTGGTTTGGCTGTAGCCGAATACTTTTTGGCTAAGGGCAAAGACGTTTTAATCGTCTATGATGACTTGTCCAAACACGCCCAGGCCTACCGAGAAATTTCCCTGCTACTGCGCCGACCGTCTGGCCGAGAAGCATATCCAGGTGATGTGTTTTATCTTCACTCCCGTCTGCTGGAAAGGGCTTGCCGGCTCAACGCAGATCATGGTGGGGGCTCAATCACCGCCCTACCCATCATAGAAACTCAAGCCAATGACGTCTCTGCCTATATTCCCACCAACGTGATTTCTATCACCGATGGACAAATTTATCTGGAAACCAACTTATTCAATGCTGGCATGAAACCGGCTATCAATGTCGGTTTATCTGTGTCTCGCGTCGGCTCGGCTGCCCAAGTCAAAGCCATGAAACAAGTGGCCGGTACCATGAAATTAGATCTAGCTCAATTCCGAGAACTGGAAGCCTTCGCTCAATTCAGCTCTGATCTGGACGAAAGAACCAAAGCCCAGCTTGATCGCGGACTACGAGTTAATGACGTTTTGAAGCAGGGCTGGGACCAACCCTTGAAGATGGAAGAACAAGTGGTGGTAATTTTTGCCGCTACCCGCGGCCATCTGGACAAAGTGACGGTAGAAAATATCGGTAGCTGGGAAAAGTTATTTTTGGAGTATATGCGCACCACACATAAAGCTATTTTGTCCGGTATCGCTACTGAACAAAAATTGACTGAAGGCTTGGAAGCCAAGCTAGAAAAAGCTATCGCTAGTTTTAACTCTTCACACGAAGAATTTACCAAAACAACGTAAACCAGTTATGGCCAATACCAGACAGCTTAAAGCCCGTATCAACACTGCTCGTAATATTTCCAAAATCACTAAAGCCATGGAGATGGTGTCTGCTTCCAAGATGCGTAAAGCCCAAGACCGAGCACTAGCTGCTCGTGATTATTCATTGGCTTTGTCTGACTCACTGCGCCGATTATCCAGTGCTGTCAATCCAGATTTTCACCCCTTACTGCATCAAAACTCTGTCGGTATTGATCTGGCTGTGGTGATAGCTACCGACCGCGGTTTGTGCGGTAGCTTAAATCAGAATTTATTCAAAAAATTGGTTGAGTGGTTGAAAACCCACTCCAGTGGTCAAGTTGTGGCAGTAGGTAAAAAAGCGGTCAGCTTTTGTCAGTTTTATGGCTTGGAAATTTACGCTGAATTTACCAGTATTCCAGATGCTGTGACCACCACTGACATCGTTGGTTTAAGTCAACTGGTTACTTCCGGTTATATCAACTCACAAATTAAAGGTGTGACCTTGTTTTTTATGGACTTTATCAACACACTGACCCAAAAATCCAAAGAAATGGCTTTACTACCGCTCCAATATGAGGAAAACTTGAGTGATCAAACTCTGGCCAGTCCTGGCTGGAAAAGTGAGTATGTGTTTGAACCAAGTCCGCAAAGTATCCTGGCCGATCTTTTGCCGATGTATGTAGAAAATTTGATTTATCAAGCATTTTTGGAAAGCCGCGCCAGCGAGCACTCGGCCAGAATGGTAACTATGAAAAATGCCAGCGACAACGCCAAAGAACTGGTGTCTGAACTACTGCTGGTCTATAACAAATCGCGTCAAGAAAGTATCACCAAAGAGTTGTTGGAAATTACCACAGCAACTTTAAGTTTAGAATCATAAAGGAGATATATGTCAAATAATACTGGATACATCACCCAAATCATCGGTCCAATCATCGATGTGGCTTTTGAAACCAAGCTACCGGCCATCTACAACGCTTTGACTTTAAAAAGAGACAATGGTGAGGTTTTATATCTGGAAGTAGAACAACAACTTTCAGCTACCGAAGTGCGTTGTGTGGCCCTGGGTTCTACCGATGGTTTACAAAGAACTATGGTGGTAGAAGATACCGGCAGTGCGATTAAAGTACCGGTCGGTGAAATCACTCTAGGCCGGATGTTTAATGTGGTCGGTCAGGTTATCGATGGGGGCAAACCAGTGTCTTATCAAAAATCGATGCCGATTCACCGTGAACCACCAGCTCTGGTTGAACAAGAGACCAAAGCCGAAATGCTAGAAACCGGTATCAAGGTTATCGACTTAATCGCTCCCTTTGCCAAGGGTGGTAAAGTGGGGGCTTTTGGTGGAGCTGGGGTGGGTAAAACCGTCATCATCCAAGAACTGATCCGCAATATCGCAGAAGAACACCATGGTCACTCGGTTTTTGCCGGAATTGGTGAGAGAACCAGAGAAGGTAATGATCTATACCATGAAATGAAAGATTCTGGCGTACTCAAGAGTACAGTCATGTGCTTTGGTCAGATGAATGAACCACCCGGCAACCGCTTGCGGGTAGGACTGTCTGCTTTGACCATGGCCGAGTATTTTCGCGATGAAAAAAAAGAAGATGTGTTATTTTTTATGGACAATATTTTCCGTTTCAGCCAGGCCGGTTCTGAAGTTTCAGCTCTCCTAGGCCGGATTCCTTCTGCCGTCGGGTACCAGCCCAATCTAGCCACAGAAATGGCCGCTTTACAAGAAAGGATTACTTCTACCAAGCAAGGTTCTATCACGGCTATTCAAGCTATCTACGTACCAGCTGACGACTACACCGATCCGGCTCCAGCTACAACCTTCAGTCATATCGACTCAACCATTTCCCTGGATCGGCGACTATCTGAACAGGCGATTTATCCAGCCGTTGATCCACTAGTCTCTGGGTCAAAAATTCTCGAGCCAGCTGTGGTAGGTGAAGAACACTACCAAGTCGCTCGCGGAGTGCAAAAAGTTCTCCAGCGCTATAAAGAATTGCAAGATATCATCGCTATCTTGGGTATCGACGAGTTGTCTGAAGATGACAAAAGAGG
>CAZIBX010000059.1:0-5058 GCA_964537615.1 uncultured Pseudomonadales bacterium | reverse complement strand
AAGCCCTGGTGACGTTAAAGCCAGACAACACCATTCCCGAGTTTGAAGTGGGAGGTGAGAAGTAAGGTATAAGTTATGTTAAATCAAAAACAGACATCTACACCAGGCACCAGACACCGCGTCAGATTTGTGACGGGGTTGAGTAATGTCGAGCCGGAAAAATCCTTGCTTTTGCCCGGTCACATGAAGCGTCAGGGCCGAGGTTACAAAGGCCGTATCACAGTGCGACACCGTGGTGGCGGAGTCAAACGCCGTTTGCGCCAGATCGAGTGGAAGCGGACTCGCCTGGGTGTGCCGGCTAGAGTTAAGCAAATCTCTTATGATCCCATGCGCTCGGCCAACTTGGCCTTGCTATTTTATGCTAATGGGGCAAAAAGTTATATTTTGGCCCCGGAAGGCGTGGCGATCGGTGATATTTTAATGAGCGGTGACAAAGCCGAGTTGAAAGCCGGCAACGCTTTGCCTCTATCCTTAATTCCAGTAGGTATGACGGTTCATAACATCGAGATGCGCCCGGGCAAAGGTGCTCAATTGGTCAGGTCGGCCGGCGTAGGGGCTTTTATCCAGTCCAAAGAAAATGGTTTCGCCACCATTCAGCTGCCTTCTCGAGAATTGAGATTGATACCAGAGAGCTGTTACGCTACAATCGGGCAGGTTGGTAACAGTGAGTGGAAAAATAACAAGCTGGGCAAAGCCGGTCGTAAGCGGCTGATGGGTATCAGACCGACTGTCCGTGGTACCGCTCAACATCCGGACTCTCATCCTCATGGTGGCGGTGAAGGTCGTTCGGGCGTGGGTATGAAGTATCCCAAAACTCCTTGGGGTAAACCAGCCATGGGTAAGATCACTCGCTCACGCAAAAATCCCAGCAACAAGTACATCGTAAAGCGTCGACCCAAAACCAGATAAATCAAAGGCCATTATGTCAAGATCAAGTAAAAAAGGACCATACATCGACCCCAAACTGCTAGCCAAAGTGGCTAAACAAAAAGCAGCGGGTGAGAAAGCGGCTATAAAAACCTGGAGTCGGTCATGTACCATCTCACCAGAATTTGTCGGCCATGCTTTTGCCGTTCACCAAGGCCGAGAGTTTATCGAGGTTTTTGTGACCGAGGCCATGGTTGGTCATAAACTGGGTGAGTTTGCTCCCACCCGCAAGTTCCGCGGTCACGGTCGGATTGTCAAGCGTGTCTTGAGCAAAACTTAAAAATTCATGCAAATTATCGCTACTCAACTCACCACTAGAGAAGCTCCCCGCAAAGTTCGGTTGGTAGCTGATGTGGTGCGCAAACTCTCACCGGAGGCTGCGGTCAAACAACTGTTGGTGGTGGAACGTCGAGCGGGAGAGGTGATTCTCAAAGTTTTAAACAGTGCTTTGGCCAACGCCGCTCACAACCACAACTTACAACCGTCCGAGCTGGTGATAGAGAACATCACCGTCAATGAAGGCCCCCGTTTCAAAAGATACCAGCCGGTCAGTCGAGGTCGGGCTCATAACATCGTCAAGCGCACCAGTCACATTAAGGTTGTTTTGGTTCCCAAGTCAGTTGATGCGACTGCGAGTGTCTCTGACAAACCAGTTGTAAAAACCACTAAACCAGCTGCAAAAACCACCAAACCAACGACAAAAACCAACAAATCAAACAAAAAAACTAACCGTCAGGAGTCAAAAAACGTCAAAGTGTAGTACAATATCAAGCTCCCTGCCAGGGAAAATCTATGGGACAAAAAACTAATCCAACCGGCTTTCGTCTGGGCTCTACTTTTACTTGGAAGTCGCGCTGGTTTGCTGATGGCAAACGCTACGCTGACACGGTGCTGGAGGACTATAAACTGCGAGATCACTTGGAGAAAAAATTGAGCGCAGCTCAATTGGTCCAAATCGACATTGAGAGATCTTTGACCGTAACCAAAGTTATTTTGTATGTCGCCAGACCAGGTGTGGTGATTGGCAAAGGCGGCTCCAACCTGGAAACGATCAAAAAAGGTATCGAGTTGATCTTAAACACCGGTAAGCTGGCCAAAGACAAAGTCAAAGTTGATCTACAAGTCGAGGAAGTCAAAACTCCGGATTTGTCGGCCAAATTAGTGGCCGAGAGAATCGGTCAACAGTTGATTAAACGTTATCCTCATCGGCGGGCAGTCAGCCAGGCCATGGAACGGGTGATGCAAGCTGGGGCCAAAGGCATCAAAATTGCTTTGACCGGCCGGATCGGCGGAGCTGAAATCGGGCGCAGCGAGAAGTACTTCCAGGGTAGTGTGCCCACCCAAACTATCAGAGCTGACATCGATTATCATCAAGCACCGGCCAGAACTAGATCGGGTTATGTCGGTATTAAAGTTTGGATTTATAAAGGGGAAGCTCTAGAGGCCTAGAGTTATCAACTATGCTACAACCCAAACGATCCAAATTTCGCAAAGAGTTCCGAGGCACCTGGACAGGAGTAGCGACCAGAGGGGCAGAAGTGGCTTTTGGCGAGTATGGACTCAAAGCTCTAGAAGCCAACTGGATCAGTTCGGCCGAGATTGAGGCCGCTCGCCGCAAAATTACTTTTATGACCAAACGTGCCGGCAAGTACTGGATCAGAATTTTTCCTCACAAACCCATCACCAAAAAACCCGTCGGGGTCAAGATGGGAGCCGGTAAGGGAGCGATCGAAACTTACGTCGCCATCGTCAAACCAGGCACTATCATGTTTGAAATAGGTGGAGTAGACGAGCTGACAGCCAGACAAGCTCTACGCAAGGCCGGTCATAAATTGGGAGTCAAAACAACTATCGTGGCCAAGTAAATATGCCTAAATCAGCCAAACCCGCACCAGATATTCAAGTCCAAGATCAGCTCAAACAGCTGCGACAGCTGGAGGTGGAACTGGCCAAAGCCAGCTTGGCTAGATCGACCGGCAAACAGAAAAATACCAAATTGTCTCTGATTCGTGATAAAATTGCCCGCCTGAAGTTTACTTTGGCTAAGTTAGGAGTCAGGGCTTAAAATATCGGACATCAAATATGCAAATCTTAATCGGTACCATCACTGCTCTACCCACCACCGCCACGGCTCAAGTCAAGGTGGAGCGTCAGTGGATGCACCCGACTTATAAAAAAACCGTCAGACGGGACAAAACTTTTGCTTGTCATCTGGACAAAGTTCAGGCTCGAGTCGGTGATAAAGTCCAAATTCAACCTTGTCGGCCCATCAGCAAGACTAAGCGTTTTGTGGTTATAAAAGTTATGCAGACAGAAGAGAAAAAATCATGATTCAACTTCGCTCCGTTCTCCAAGTGGCTGATAATAGTGGCGCCAAGCGTCTGCGGGTGATCATGATTTATGGTGGCTCCAAACGGGCTTTTGGTTATGTCGGTGATGTGGTGATGGCCTCGGTGATCGTAGCCGATACCCAGGGTAATATCAAAAAAGGTGACAAAGTCCGGGCGGTTATCGTCCGCACAGTCAAAGAACATCGTCGTAAAAGCGGGGAGTATATCCGATTTGATGACAATGCAGCTGTGGTGATCGAGTCGCGTGAGAGTCCCAATCCCTTGGGCACTCGTGTCTTTGGCCCAGTGGCTCGAGAAGTCAAAAATAACGGTTTTGCCAAAATTGCTAGTTTAGCTCCGGAAGTACTATGAAACTACACATTCAAGACAAAGTTCAAGTCACAGCCGGCAAAGATAAGGGTAAAACCGGTGTTATTACTCATGTTTTTACCAAAACTAACCGAGTGATTGTAGGTGGAGTCAACATGATGACCAAACACCGTCGCAAAACTTCTGGACAAGCCGGGACTCGGATTGTGATAGAAAGATCTCTGCCGGTGGCGAGTGTGGCCATTTTAAATGACAAGGGTCAAATTGATCGTATCAGCTACAAACGAGAAAAAGATGGTCGCAAAGTCAGAGTTTTTGCCAAGACCAAAAAATTAGTCCCAGTGGTGGCACAGCCGGACAAGAAAAAGGGCAAGAAAGATAACTGATATGCTGAAAATGACCCCCGCCTACTATCAAGAAAAAGTTGTCCCCGAGTTGATGAAAGAGTTGAAGTTGGATAACAAGCTGGCTGTCCCACGGTTGAAAAAAATCGTGGTGAATATGGGCGTGATCGATCCCCAGGATCCCAAAGCCAGAAGATCAGCTCTGGATAACATAGCCGTCCAGTTTGGAGCTATCACCGGTCAAAAAGCCAACATTACCAAAGCCAAAAAATCCATCTCATCTTTTAAGCTCCGAGTGGGTGATCCGCTGGGTGTGGTAGTGACTTTGAGAGGGCAGAGAATGTGGACGTTTTTCCAAAAACTGGTAGCCGTGGCTCTGCCTCGGGTTAAGGACTTCCGGGGTGTATCGCGCACAGCTTTTGATGGTCATGGCAACTACAGCATGGGACTCGAGGAACAAATTATTTTTCCAGAAATAGAATATGATACAATTGAGCGCGTTCGTTCGCTCCAAGTCGTTTTTGTGACCAATGCGTCCACAGACGCATCGGCCCTGCGGTTATTGGAGTTGTTGGGTATGCCTTTCGCTCAAGCGGAGACCAAAACGGATAAATAACTATGGCAAAAATAAGTCAAATAGTCAAAAGTCAAAGAGCCCGTGATGCTCGGCGGGCTTGGCTGATGTCGGGCAAAAAAACCGCCAACCGAGTTTCAACCAAGGGGGTCAATCGTTGTAGTATCACTGGTCGGCCACGCGGTTATATGCGTTATTTTGGTTTATCTCGGTTGACTTTCCGCGCCCTGGCTTTGCGCGGTGAACTGCCGGGTGTGGTTAAGGCGAGCAAATAATATGACAGACAAAATTTCTGACCTTCTCATCCGCGTCAAAAATGGTTTCCTGGCCAACCATGAAACTGTGCGCTTGCACCACTCCAAACTTTTGAAGTCGGTGGCTGATATCTTGTGTCAAGAAGGATATTTGGAAGAAGTCACGGTGGTAGGAGATCTGCCCAAGCAAGAACTGGTTTTGAAGTTGCGCTACATCAATCGTCAACCGGCTTTATCTGAAGTCAAGCGCTTGTCCAAGCCAGGTAGGCGGCTTTACGCCAGCGCTACTCAACTACCCA
>CAZIBX010000058.1:0-5149 GCA_964537615.1 uncultured Pseudomonadales bacterium | reverse complement strand
CCGGCTATCACTTACCAAACAGCCAAGTTTGAACTAACTCCGGCCGGACTGGAGATGAAGTTCGAGTTTGAGCTGGAAAACGGCCCAACTTTTCACCCCAGCAACTTAATACTGGGCGTGACTCAAACCCAGTTAGATCGATTGGATCAGGCAGTCATACAAGAGCTGGTGTTTAATATCGGCCTGGTGGAGCTGTTAAGTTACTGGAAAACTACCTGTTCGCCTCTGATCAAAATTCAAGCCGGCCAATTAAATCCTGGCCTGTTGGTTTTCTGGCAAAACTTGCTGGTCAAAGGCATGGGCGAGTATTTTTTCGTCAATCAAATTGATTTTACTCGATCTGATTTTGTCCGTTGGGAGCTTGGTCAACCAGAGAACAAGCATGAATTGTCACCTCTCCTTGATTCCTCAAATTTTACTATCCCCACTCCCAGTGACGACCCAAGTCAAGATCACCCGCAGTCATACCTGATCCCAGTAGGAGGTGGCAAAGACAGCGTAGTCAGCATTGAGTTACTGAAACGTTTCAGCCAAACTCAACCTGATCTGAAATTGGCAACTTTGGTACTCAACCCAACTCCGGCCGCCAGACAAGTCGTCCAGATCAGCCAACTGCCTGTTTTGGAAATAGAGCGTCGGCTGGATCCTCAATTACTGGACTTGAATCGTCAGGGCTATCTCAATGGCCACACGCCTTTTTCGGCTCTGCTGGCCTTTTTATCAACTTTGACCGCCTACATTTTCAACTATCAAGCCGTAGCCTTATCCAATGAACAAAGTGCCAATGAAGAGTCGCTCCACTTTTTGAGTCATGCTATCAACCATCAGTATAGTAAATCCTTTGAGTTTGAAACGGCGTTTCAAAAGTATATAGCTAACTTGATGACAGATTATTCATTCAGGACACGGCGGAATCAGGCAGGTGGAGCGCCGGATTTATCACGAAGGACTTTTGACTTTCCGTCACCACAAACTGTGTCAATTAACGTGGGTGGGTTGGATAGGAAAGTCATGAAGGCGACGTTGTCCGGTCGCCGTGTCATAAGTGATAAAGACGGCGCAACTCTGCCTTTTTATTTTTCAATCCTGCGCCCACTGACCGAGCTCAAAATCGCCCAAGTTTTGGCCCATTTGACTCAAGACAAACCAGAGTATTTGACAACTTTTGTCAGTTGTAACAAAGGAGGACGAGAAAGTAAGTGGTGTGGTGACTGTGCTAAATGTTTATTTGCCTATATTATTTTGGCACCATTCCTGGGGCTAGATCTGGTCAAAAATATCTTCGGGCGTGATTTACTGTCTGATAGTAATCTGGAGCCGATTCTGACTGCCCTGATCGGCCAGACAGACCAAAAACCACTTGATTGCGTGGGACTGAAAGACGAGTCGCGCACCGCGCTCTATTTGATCTGGCAAAAATATCAAAAAACCGGCGCTACTTTGCCCTTACTTGTGCACCGATTTGAGACCACTTTGACTACAGACCCGACTCTACCCACTCTGGCCGACCAACTACTTAACACCTGGTATCAACCAGATGCTATACCACGTGATTTGGCCCGTTGGTTCAAAACCCAAGTCGAAGAACTGAAATATGTCAGCTGACCCACCACACAATATCATCATCTGGGGTTTAGGCCGCGAAGGCCGGTCAAGCTATCAATATCTGCGGGCTCAAAATCCTGAGGCTCAATTCATCCTGACCGATGATCAAGCTCTGGACCGGTTGAATCCAGTTTGGCAACAAGTTATAACTCAAAACCCGAAAACTGAGTTTTATAAGGCATTAAATCTAACTCCTGAATTTTTACGATCAAAATTAACTGCGACTATTGACCAAGTTTTGGTAGTGAAAACCGCCGGCATGCCACCGCGTCACCCTTTTTACTCAGTTTTGAATCAGCTGCATCTAACTACAACGTCCAACACCAAAATATTTTTTGCTTACACCAAAGATCAGCCGATTAAAACTATTGGCGTGACTGGCACCAAGGGCAAAAGTACAACGGCATCACTGATTTATCACACCTTATCAGTTGCCACATTGCCGATAGTATTTGGTGGTAACATCGGCACTCCACCTCTAGACATGGTGGCTCAACTACAAGACAAACTGGACGCTGGAGTCCAGCCCATGGCTGTACTTGAGCTGTCCAGCCACCAGCTAGCTGATCTGACCGTCAGCCCTAACATCGCTGTGGTGCAAAATATTTCACCAGAACATCTCGATTACTATGCCACTTTTGAAGAGTATGTTCAGGCTAAAACATCCATCACCCGCTTCCAAACCAGCGACGACCTAGTTATTTTTAACTCACACTACGATCTGCCGCGACAGCTCGCTCAAACAAGTCCAGGCCAAAAGTTGAGTTTCGCCAGCGCCAACCAAGCAAAATCAGGCACAGACATAGCTTATGTCAAAAACCAAACTTTGTTTTATCAAGATCAGCTGGTCATCAATCGTGATCAAATCCAGCTCATGGGCGACCACAATTTGGATAATATCATGCCTGCTCTGATCATAGCTAAACAACTGGGTGTGACTGATAGTGAGATTGTCCAAGCCTTCACTAGTTTTCATCCTCTGCCTCACCGCTTGGAATTAGTGGCAGAAATTGCAGGCGTGAAGTACGTCAATGACTCACTCTCTACTACTCCGGTGGCAACTATCGCGGCACTACAGACCTTCGCTAATCAACCAGTAGTGTTAATTGCTGGTGGTTATGATCGAGGCCTAGATTACCAGGATCTGGCTGATTTTTTACTGACTCGACCGGTGCAAGCTCTAATTTTGTTTCTACCGTCCGGCCAACGCATCAAAGACTTGTTGCCGTCCGCTCAATTTCTCATCACTATGGCAGATGATATGGCTCAGGCTGTAAATTTGGCTAAAAAGTATGCTGGCGTAGGTAGCGTAGTGCTGTTGTCGCCGGCCAGTGCCAGCTTCGGTCAGTACCAAGATTATGCTCAGCGCGGTCAGGCTTTTGCCCAAGAAGTAACAAATAATAAAAGTAGTCAAAAATAAGGAGAATATGCCAACCACAAATAAGGAGATCATGTCGACCAAACAATACTTATCTTTGTACCTCGAGCCCAGTGGCCAAGACTGGCTGAATCTGTCCCAAGTCATTAAACAACTGGCTCAAGAGTTTGGCGGCCCCGTCTTTGTCCCTCATCTGACTCTAATCCCCGATCGATTAGGCACACTAGAAGAAATATGTCAAACTGGTCTCAGAGTTGCTCAACAAATTACCTGGCCACTGACTTTAAGTTTTGATACTGTGGCCACAGGCGCGACAAGATATCAAACTGTTTTTCTCAAAGCTCAATTAACACCAGAACTCACTCATGCTAGTGCCACCGCCCGCCAACTATTTTTTGCCGATGATCTACCACCCATTACTCCTCACTTAAGCTTGTTTTATGCCGACATCAACAATCAGCCCACAGATCCAGCCGTCAGAGACAAAATCGCTGACAGAGCCAGAGAGTTATTGGCGGAATTACTGCCGATCACCTTCACTTGTGATCAAATCACCGTCAATACCAGCGGTGAGAACGTAGAATCTTGGACCAGACTGGCTAAGATTAATCGGCTAGACGTGCAAGCTAGCTAGAGCTGACACTATTTTGTTCACTAACTCTGGGTGACCAAAAACCAAAGTGTATGGTTTTTTGGCTACATCTGGATCGGTTAAATCAGGTTGATCTCCAACATATTGGACGGTGAAACCCAATTCTTGGGCTAACAGCACGGCTGCTCCGATATCCCAAATCGAGAGACGATAATGCACCACCGCGTCAGATTGACCGGCACAGACTAGATAACTTTGCCAGGAGCTACAACCCAAATCACGACTATGCCCGACTGATTCCGCCAGGAGTTGGTGGACTCGGCCACACTCGACTGGGTTTTGCCAGATTGGCGCGATGGTAATCAGTTTTTTGGCAGAAACCGGCTGATCTTCATGTGTCAGAACCTGCCCGTCGTGCCAAACTCCCATATTCAAACCACCCCATAGTCTGGTTTTTTTGCCAGGAATGGATAGGCTACCAAAAACCCCACCCTCCGGCCCCCAAAGTGCTATGCTGACGCCCCAAGTGTCGAGTAAATTGGCATAGTTAGCAGTCCCATCGATCGGGTCAATAATCCAGTTGTACTCTTTCAATTGAGTATTGCCTTCCTCTGTCAAAAAGCCAAAGTCGGGAAACTTGGCTGCTAGTTGTTGGCGCAAAAAATCATCGGAGAAAAGATCGGCATTGGTGACTACGTTGGCTTGGGAACCCACATCTGGTTTGCCGGTCACAGTCAAAACTGTCTGTTGCATAGCCAGCAACTTGGCTTCTAACTGATCTAGTATCGGACTCAACTGTTGATAAATCTCTGCAACGGTAATATTTATTTTGTTCATAAAACTCCAATTTTTGGTCCAAATATCCATACTCCGATTATTCCCGCAACGACTGCGATAATAAGTACAGCCCCGGCCGCAGTATCACGCGCTCTTTTGGTGGCAGTATAAGCCATACCCAGATCATCCCGCAAAATATTGCAAACTTCCTCTATGGCTGTGTTAACCAGCTCGGCCGCCATGACCAGACCAATCAATATCAGTACTACCCACCACTCTTGGACTGACAAATGAAGCCACCAACCGGCTGTTATGACTGTGGCGGCCGCCAGCACATGCACTCTCATGTTTCTTTCCCGTAACCCAGTTAAAATGCCGGCTCCAGCGTGATAAAAGCCCAGAATAAATCTGGTGACTTTTTGACTCAAAGTTTGGGGTGATTGATGGTTTGGCATGATTTGGGATGAAGTTGACTGGTGCATGTTTTAAATCACTTGGTTGTTCTTTCTACCTGTGCCACCAGTGCCATGTGATCGCTGACTCCCCCCACCACTTCCACCTGACTGACCCGATACTCTGGTGTAGAAAAAATTGTATCGACCACCAAGTCCAACTGGCCAGCGTAGTGAAATTTACCATCCAGAGTAGTAGTGATATCTTTGGGTAAATGATCGATTAAGCCGCTCTGGAGCAGAGTATATAAAGTTTTACCTCGCGGAGCATTAAAATCACCACACAACAAATAGTCCGGATATTTTTGACTTAAGTAGTTTTTCAAATTCATGCAGTCACTGATC
>CAZIBX010000057.1:0-5432 GCA_964537615.1 uncultured Pseudomonadales bacterium | reverse complement strand
AGGTGGAATGAAGTTGTCCAAAACCAAAGATGAGGCCGTGGTACGCAAACCCTGGGTTAAGATGTTATCTTTGATGGCCAAAGGTAAGCCGGCCAGCAGTTTTTGAGTTTTAGATTGACTATCTTTTTTTGCACTCTGATTGAGAGTTAAGTAAATGTTTAACTTGGGATTGAGCCGGTCAATCTCTGTCCAAACAGCTTGAGTAATTTCTGCAGCTGATGTTTGATTTTGATCGATCAGCTTTTTGGCTTTTTTTAGCGTTAGTTGGTTCAGAGGTAGAGTTTTAGTCATGATCGATAATCCGATTTACCACAAAATAACCATTGTGCGTTTTGACGGCGTTAGCCAAAGCTTGATCTTGGGTCAGTGATGGTTCCACCAAGTCTTGTCGCCACTGGTTGGTGATACCCGTGACCTGATGAGTGGCAGTAGTATTTGTAGTATTGAGTTCAGTTAGGTTGCCGACCACGCCAATAGTTTCATCAAAGGCCTGTTGAAACTTGGCTTGATTTTGAGGATCCAGAGTCAAGTTGGCCAATTGAGCTATGCTAGCGATAGAGAGTCGAGTTGACACTTTTAACCTACCTTCCTGATTGGTATCCTATCATAGCCAAGAGCGCGACTCTATGTCGAAATTACAACTTAAACATCTGGTAGGGCTGATTTTGGCTGGTATTTTGGTTTTGGCAGTTGGATTGCGGACGTATCAATTATCCAGCTTGCCATTTGATCTGGATGGTGACTTTGCCTCTTGCGGCATTGAAGCTATCAAAATTTTAAGTGGTCAGTATGCCGGTTTGACTGATTTGGGTTGGTCGGGTATTCCGGTGATCGGGTATGTCAGTACAGCCCTTGGTATCGCAGTTTTTGGTCAAAATCTGATCGGCTTGAGTTTTGTGGCGGTGGTGATGGGGGTATTAACTGTTTTACTTGTTTATAAATTGGGTCAAGTTTTATTTAACGTTTGGGTGGGTTTGGCGGCAGCTGGATTTTTGACCGTTTCTTATGCTCATATTCAGTTGTCTCGCATTCCGACTTTTGGTGATCCGGTTTTCTGGTTGACCATCTCTAGTTTATGGGCTGGTTTGGCCTTAATGCGTCAGAAAAGTTACTATTGGATTTTAAGTGGCTCGGCTTCTGGTTTGGCTTTTGTCATGTACTTTTCTGGTCGGATCGGCATCTTAATTTTTAGCTTGGTTTTTTTGTGGCAAATAATGATAGCCATCATTCAACGCAACAAAAGTTTATTTATCTTTTGGTTGCAAAACAGTGCATTGTGGTCAGTTGGTTTTATGTTTTTTATCCTGCCGTTTGTGCCAAGTTTTCTTGCCAACTGGTCGGCTTTTTTAATCAGATCAAGAGAAGTTTTTATATTTCATCCGGCAGTTTTGGCTCACATGAGTCGAGTTTATGAAGTGACCAGCACCAGTCAAGTTATTTTCCGACAAATCCAAACCACACTGCTGACTCTGCACGCCACACCTGATACCAGTACTCAATTTGGTTTTTTTACTCATATGGTGGATAAACTGACTTTTGTTTTGGCCATGTTGGGTTTGGGTATCGGACTGCGTTACTTCAAACAATGGCGATTTCAACTGCTGACAACCTGGTTAATCTCTGTTTTGGTGGTGGGGGCGGTTTTGACCAGCAATCCACCATTTTGGCCTCGTATCATCAGTTTGCTGATTCCCGTTTGTCTTTTGGCTGGAGTAGGTTTTTATGCAGTGGGTCAAAAAATACTTTCTTTTTCTTGGACAAAAAGAACAAGGATCTTTTTTCAGTTATGTACAGCTATTGTCGTAGTTGTCGGTTTTTGTTTTTTGACAGTCCATAATTGGCAGGTTTACATCAAGCATAAAGCCACCCAAGCTACTGACAGAACCCACTTGGCTCGTTATATATTAAATACTGATTCTTCAGTCAAGTATGTCTTAATAGCTGATAAGTGGCACTTTCGTGATCGTGAGTTTTTATACTTGATACCAGGCAGAATTCTAAGTGAGATATCAGCCGATCAATTCCAGACTCAAATGAATTCAACTTCTGATGCAGATGGTCAAGAAAACCCCCACTACATTATGGATTACTCAAACGCCCAGCTGATAATTTCTCAACTGTCCAACTCCACTGATTGGCAAATCAGACCTTACTCTCTGCCCAACAGCCAACAGCCCATATTTTATGAGTTGTGGTTAAGTCGTAATTAAACTGTAAATTATTTCAGATGGTGGACAGGGCTTTGACTCTGTCTGTGATCGGTGGGTGGGTAGCAAACATGCCGGCAAACCAGCCGATAGCGTCGTCATGGTTTTTCAGCGGATTGGTGATGTAGAGGTGAGCCGTAGCTTTGTTGGCGGCCTCCAGGGGCTCTCTATCCTTGTCTAGTTTTTGCAGAGCAGTGATCAGTCCTGCCGGATTTCTGGTCATAGCCGCACTACTGGCGTCAGCCAGAAACTCACGTCGGCGGGAGATAGCCAACTGAATCAGTTGGGCGATCAGAGGTGACAATAGAGCCAGAATAATGGCTGCTATAAATAAAATCATGCCCAAACCGTTATTTTCATTGCTGTCTTTGCTTTTGCGGCCACCCAGTCCGAAACGGAACATGAAGTCAGACAGTAAAGCCACCATGCCTACCAGAATTGTAACTATAGACATCAGCAACATATCGTAGTTTTTGATATGAGATAGTTCGTGAGCCACCACTCCTTCCAGTTCAGAACGGTTTAGTTTAGCCAGTAACCCGGTGGTGGCTACTACCACGGAATGTTGAGGATCTCGACCGGTGGCAAAAGCATTCATGGCCGAGTCGTCGATGACATAAAGTTTGGGTACGGGTATGCGTTGTCCCAGACAGAGATTTTCTGTAACTGTGTAAAAGTCAAAAAACTCTTGTCTAGTCACCGGTCTAGCACTGGAAAGTGTCAAAATAATCGAGTCGGAAAAGTAATAAGACACAAATGACATCAGACCAGAAAAAATCAAAGCCAGACCCACCAAACTTAAATCATAACCCAAACCAACAGTTACCACCCAAGTCACTATGGTGATAAACAAAATAAACCCCACGACGACCAGAGCGCTACGCCTTTTATTGCTGGCTACCAAATCATAGTGTGTCATGACTTAATTAAAGTTTGACTGAAACGTCTTGGGTCTCTTTGGCTGACACCTCCACGTGAGCGCCAGTTGTGGGGGTGGACAGACCTTTTTCTGGTTTGAAGCCAAAAATATTGGCAATCAAACTGGAAGGCACTGTCACCAATTTTTCGTTATAACTTTGAGTTAAGTCGATCAAGCTACGCCGAGCATAAGACAGTTTATCAGCCGTATCTGTCAGTTCATCCATAAACTTCATGACTGTGCTGTTGGCCTGCAGTTCCGGATTGCTCTCGATCATGATCTTGAGTTGAGGTACCACGTTTTGTAGCTGGGTGGCGGCTTTGTCCACATCGTCCAGGTTATTGGTCTTGCCGGCTTTATCGACTGCTGATCGGGCTGACGCGATCATGTCATAAATACCTTTTTCGTGAGATAAGTAGCCTTTGACCGACTCCTGTAAATTGGGGATCAAAGAGGCCTGTCTTTTCAGTTGGTTGCCGATTTCCTGAATGCTGGCCATGATTTGGGTTTTCAGCCGAGCCAAGGTGTTGTAGACCGTGACCGCATAACCCAAGAAAACCAAAACCATGACTAGAAGAACGATGCCAATGCTCATACTTTCCTTTCCTACCTTGATGGTTAGTAAGTGACAGTATACACCAAACGTTTTGGCTTGGCAGGTCTAGTCCGCATGAGTTATAATCTAGTGTCTGGTCAGTTTAACAAGTCAAGACACGGCCCCGTGGTGTAGCGGTTAACATGTCTCCCTGTCACGGAGAAGATCGTCGGTTCGAATCCGATCGGGGTCGCTTATACAGGTGATGTGGTTAAAAAAATATTATTTATGCTAAATTCTGAACTTGTCCCTTTTTCTGATCCGAGAGTTATACAGCATGGAATTTATCGTGAAATTAGCTATTCGTTGGTAGAAAGATTAGGAGTTGTAAGTGTGGAGCTTAATCTATTTACTCACGCTTTAATTCAACGTAGTGGCGCCGACATGTCTGTTCTTCAAGGCATAGGCAATCAAGATCCGGAAACAGTCATTGATGCTTTAATTGCCAGTATTCCGGAGCAAAAACCAGGTAAATTTGCGCGGATTATTAGCGGTGTTTCTAGATTACTTACCAATCGTTCCAGACCAACCCAACCAGTTTAACTCTACAACTCTTATTTCAAGACTTTGACCGCAAGCTATAAGAACAACTATCTGTGTTATAAACCCAGGTTTTATCTCTTTTTGGTACATCGCCAATTTGTTTGTCGTTGATGACGATGATTTGACTGGCTGACTTAAACTGGGCGTGGTCAGAACTAAGATTGTATAACATCTGACCTATGTGTTGGGGTTTGATGGCATTGTCCAGGGGAAAATCAGCATCAATTAGTCTTCTCAACAGCGGAGTATCCACAGCATCGGGCATGATGTTGATGACTTTAATCTCTGGGTGTTCTATGGCAAACACGCCAAAGTATGAGTTAAGAGCTGATTTGGACGCGCAGTACAGACCATAATTTGACATCGACATTTGGGCAAAAATTGACGAGACATTGATGATGAGTCCTCCCTTTAATCTGTTTTGTAAATGTTTGGCAAGAAGTATGGGAGCTAGAAAATTCAGCTCAAACTGTGATTGAAAATTGAGGATAGTCACATCATCGGTTTTTTGTTTAGTAGCCGTACCGGCATTGTTGATCAGGATATCGATTTTATTTTCAACTATGTGTTGGGCAATCTGGTCGATTTTTTTCAGGTCAGATAAATCTGCCTTGATCCAAATCAGATTTGAATGCTTGATGGGCGGCTGGTTACGACTGACACCATACACTCGGTAATGATTTTGTAAAAAAACTTGAGTTGTCTCTAAACCGATACCGCTACTTACACCGGTGATAACCGCAATTGGCATGTACCGTCATTATAAACCAGACCTGAACCCAGTCATGTCAGTTTGAGACAGGGGCTACGGTTGGCGGGTCATAATACTGCAGAAACATATAAAAATCATACTTGGCCAATTCTTCCGCCGATATCGGTTTTCTGTCTGGCGTGACTACTTCTACTCTGATCGGCCAGTCAGTATGTCCCATACACAAACTATTGGTTTGACGCAGAATTAAAACTTCGTCAGTTGCTTTGTTAACGCCAATAATTTCTGGTCGCAGAAAAGCCGGGCCATTAAAACCTAAATCTTGACCAAACCTGATGTGGGCGATAGTTTGACCGATGATTAAGTAGGTTTTGTCGTTGGTAAATGGTTCAAGTTGTGTGTCTATGGTTGGTCTGAAACCATTTGATCCGTTGCCACCGGGTATAGTTATGGGAT
>CAZIBX010000056.1:0-5738 GCA_964537615.1 uncultured Pseudomonadales bacterium | reverse complement strand
GAGTAGCGGGGTCAGACATCTGACCAGAAGGCGTAGCATCTTGATCTTCTGCTTGACCAAAAGTCACGCTTTGGCCATTTTCATAGTCGTTGACAGTAGTGGTGATTAAGTGTTTTTCGCCATTACCACCACGGAAAATTAAAAGCAAAGCACTGTCTGGGTTAATGCTGGCGTAAGTGGAGCCGTCCATGGTTCTGGCGTTTGACAGAGGTACCGCCCAACTACCGGAGTCCCGGACCAAAGCCGACAACTCACCCGCTCCTTCCAGTTTGACATAAACCAGAGCTCCGGCTGCTGGACCACCTGCTCTGGTCAAAACGCTACCATAAATAGTTTTGGCCGCTGGCGGGGAACTGGCTCTTTTGGCAGTAGTCACTTCAAATGGTTGACCCTCATCATCAAATAAAGCCGACGAGTTGGTGCCCAGCATGAAGTAGTATTTAGTTTGAGGATCTAGACCGGAAACCGTGATATGGTGCAGAGGATAAGGCTTGACGGTGCCAGTAATTTGGTCGCGATCGTCACCGATTTGGGTGTTGGTGGAATCAGCACTGGTGCCGTATTTGACAAAACCGGAGCTAGGCGCATCTGTTTCAAAAGTCACAGAAAATGACCGGTCAGTTACGTTGGTAATTTTGATATTTTTGGGTGTTGATTCGGCACTGGCCCGAGGTGCAAAGACCCCAGTGCCAGACCCAAAAACCACCACCCCCACAATCAAACCTATGACCAAAATTCCCAATCCCAGCATAGTAGGGATGCCTTTTCGCCAAAACGATTTTTTGATAGGTAACGCAGTTGCTGGTGAAGTAGTTAGTTGCATACCACAAATACACGCCGCCATTTGCTGCGCTGATAACACTTTAGAGAAAAATCAGACATGATGCAATGCGAAAAATACCCAAATATATCACTGTGATATCAATTGATCTCTATTTTCCGTCTGGGGAGTAATAGTTTTCAAAATTTCTTCTTTGGTGACTGGATCTTCATCAATCACGTAAATGGGAAAACCACTTAACTCGGCAGTAGACATATAACGTTTGGTTTCAATTTTGGCTAAAATTGTCATGTCCAGTGTCGGATTAAGTGGTTTGGCCATCTTGATCAATTCTGGTTCGATTTGTGATTGCCGGCTGGTGCTACCTATAGAGATAATCAACCACATTCCCAGACAAACAAACATCAGGCCAAAACCGATAGCCAGCGTGCGTTGTGATTTGAGTTTTTTCAATTCATTGATGGGATTGGACATAAGTTTATTTTTCTCCTGGCTCTATTTTTCTTTTGGCAGAGCCGGCCCATAGTAAGGCAAACTCAAGTTAAGTCCGGCCAACAGTCGCTCTTTACCCCGATTATTTTTGATAGAAAAGACGACTGAATCCACCAAAATTGTGGTCCGATTTTTGCGCAGGTTTTCGACATAACTTCTGATAGCAGTGTAACTACCCTCGATCGAAACACTGAAGCGGAGTTTTTG
The DNA here is from genome assembly GCA_964537615.1 of uncultured Pseudomonadales bacterium. Taxonomy (GTDB): domain Bacteria; phylum Patescibacteriota; class Microgenomatia; order UBA1400; family PJMF01; genus CAZIBX01. The sequence continues at coordinate 4,258 of CAZIBX010000056.1, read as the reverse complement.
CGGCTGGAGAGTTTTATCAGTATTATCAGCCGGTTGGTTCTCTGGTAATTCCAGAAAAGACATACTTTGGATGATGACCGATGACTCCCCGGCGGTTTTTTCCAAAACTTTGGCCAGATACACAACATCCACTTGTGTGGGGAAGGCCTGATCAAGCAATAATAACTTATCCTGAATTTTGAAGTACTCGACTTGAGCCGAAGCCAAAGCCGCTACTTTTTGGGTCAGTTGTTCATCCAGTTGTTTCTTTTGTTTAATTTCTTCTGTCAGTTTGGTCATGGTAATCAGCGTGGGCTGAATAGCAAATACTCCCAAAAACAGAGTAAAGCCGATAGTTAAAAACAACTCCACCGACACTCTAGCTACTGGCCGTTTGTAGAACTCTTCTAGTAAGTTGGCGATCTTGAGCTGATCTTTGTTCATAAAACTTCCTCTGCGGGATTTGGAGTTGAGTTTTGATCAGGTGATGATGTGGGTGAGCGAGTTATGACGCTGTCTTTGGTGTTGGCCTGCAGTTGAAACTCAAGCCCGCTGGTTTCTTGTGAGGCCTCGACTTTGGAAATGGTCACATTATGGAAGTGAGGCGACAACTGGAGATTGTTAATCAATGTGTTGAAAGCTGATTGAGATAGAGTTTGACCAGAGATCACCACGCTGGTGGGATTAACGATCAGTTTATCCAGTACTACATCGGCTGGCGTGACTTCAGTTAAATAAGAGAAAACATCGATAATATTGGACGACTGTTCTTGCTTTTTATACTCTTCCAGCTTGGCTTGGGTTTGGCGGATATTTTGGTCCAGCGATCCGTATGACTCGACGATAATTTTTTTCTGGTGCAGGGAAGTGTTCAAGTCTGTTACGTCTCGATCCAACTTAAATCTGGTAGCGAAACTGACAATCACGATCAGTTCAGTAAAAATTACCAAGTAACGCCCCGCACTCATCGCCCAGGTCAAAATCCGCCCGACCATCGAAGTATAAAACGGATCTTTGGGCAATAAATTGATAGTAATGGCGCGGGCTTGACCGGCTTTGGCAGGCATGGTTTGACCATCATTGTAACCAAATCGACCTATCTTGACTAGTCACCACTCAAACCACCAGATTGAGCTGGGCTGGCGGTAACAACTTCTGGAGTTTGCAGTAAAGATTGAGGCCAGGTTCTGACTTTGGAAATGGCCTTACTGACTAAGTTTAACTCTTTGACATCCAGCAAAAGGGCAAAGTAAAGGTAAACCAGAGAGCCGATGGTAGCGGTAGTGATAGTCAGACCGATCAACTCGATGGTTTTACTAGTATGAAACACCAACTCGTCCAAAATCCGGAAGGGTAGATATAAAAATATGGCCATCAAAAACCCACACAGTAAAATTTTGACTTGAGGTATCAATAAATCTTTGGTTAATAAGCCGGCTACTTTTTGGTTCAGCAAGACCAGCAAAAGAATCATTTCCATCAGACCGGTCAAGCTGATGACAATAGCCAGCCCCAGCGTACCTAGATCGGTCAGGTAAATGATCGCACTACACAGCAAGACGTAGATAGTGGTAATTAGACTAGTGATGACCAGAGGTGTGGAAGTATCTTTCAGAGCATGGAACCCCCTGATCAGAAGTTGGGTCATGGCTTGGGCGGCGACTGACAGAGCCAAAATCGCTACCACTCGGCCGGTGGCAAGCGTAGTTTCCCACGGCAAGTTGTGGGCACCAAACACCAACCGGACGATGGGTACCCGTAAAATCAATAATAAAACGGAAGCGGGTAGGGCCAAAAACGAAACTTGGTTCATAGACTGAATCAATAAAGTTTTGAAACGGTAAGCAGTGTCATCTGCTTCCTGGGCCAAAAAGGCCAAAGACGCCTGGCCAATCGGTACGCCAAATAACCGGATAGGAATAGCCATCAATCTGATACCCAGTGTCAAAATCAAAAAACTCAAGTTGCCCAGTGAAGTGGCAAAAAATCCCAGCGACAAATCTTGCAGTTGGGTCAAACCATAAGTCAAGAACCGAGGTGGCATCAGCATAAACAAGCTTTTAACGCCAGGAAAATTGAAGTCAAAAGAAAAAGTAAACTTAAAACCCAGCTTATAAGCTAGAGGAATCTGGATCAACATGTGCAATAAAGCCCCGATCACTACGCCCAGCCCGGCGCTGTAAATGCCTAGTTGATGGGAAAAACCAATCACACCCAAAATAATAGCCAGGTTATAAACGACAGGTGTAATAGCCGGCAAAATAAAACGCTGAAATGACTGCAAGATGCCACTTAAAATGTTGGAAACGGCAAAACACATCTGGGCTAGCAACATGATGCGGGTCAGTTTGACTGCCACGTCAATTTGAGACGGAGTAAAGCCAGGTCCAGTCCGCCAGACAGTCAGTGGCTGCGCCCAAATAAAAACAATGATACTGGCTACCAAAAAAACTCCCAGCAATAGGTTCATCACGATCGAGCTTAAGCGGAAGGCAGAGACGGGGTCTTGTTTTTTGAGTTTAGCAAAAATGGGAATAAAGGCGGCGGACAAAGCACCAAGCACGATCAGTTGAAACAGTGTGTCTGGAATCTGGAAAGCCAACTGAAAGGCCTCCAGTGATTGACGTGTGGCCAGAGTGTCAAAAAAATAGGTAATCAAAACCCGGTCACGTAACAAACCAAATAGAGACGAAACGATATTGGCTACCGTGATAATCAAGGCAGCGGACATGATACTTTCCTGCTTGCGTTCCAGCCAGGCACCGTTGAGCACCAGTATTTTGGGTAAGGAAATCCTTGCAATCATAGTTACGCCAGGTATAATAGCACCGCCTGTCACCAAAGTGATGGATGCAATTAGTATAGATTGAAAGCGCAATATGCCAATACTCAAGAACGCCAAAAAAGCCCTCCGCTCCAGCAAACGCAAGGCCGGGTTTAATCAGCCGATCAAAGCTCGTTTGAAAACGACACTGAAAAAATTAATCGGCTCTCGATCGGTTTCAGATTTGAACCAAGTTTATGCCGCTGCCGACAAAGCTGTCAAAAAAAATGTCATCCATAAAAACAAAGCCAACCGACTGAAACGTCAAGCCGCCAAGCTGTTAGTGGCCAAAACCAACGACAAACCAGTAGCCAAAACCAGCGACAAACCAGTGGCCAAAAAGACCGCTGTGGTTAAAAAAACAACCAAGCCAGCCAAAGCCCAAGCTAAATTCAAATCCACAGCAAAAAAGAAAAAATAACTACCCCCAGCCATAAAAGTGAGTGGCGAAAGAATTGAATATGTCCACTCGTAATATCCGCAACTTTTCTATCATCGCCCACATCGATCACGGCAAGACCACTTTGACCGATTGTTTGTTGCGGGAAACCGGCACCATTACGCCAACCAGTAATGAGGCCAGGGTCATGGATAGTAACCCGATTGAAAAAGAGCGGGGAATTACCATCAAGTTGGCGCCGGTCAGGATGAATTATGGGGCAGATGATGGTCAAAGTTACATTTTAAATTTAATTGATACGCCAGGCCATGTTGACTTTGGTTATGAAGTCAGCCGGTCTTTGGCGGCTTGCGAGGGTGTAGTCTTGGTGGTTGATGCTACCCAGGGAATTCAAGCCCAGACTGTTTCCAACTATGTTAAAGCCAAAAACCTAGGTTTAGTTATTATTCCGGTCATTAATAAAGTCGATCTAGCTTCAGCTGATAGAGAAAAAACGACTTTGGAAATCATGGACTTGATGGGGGTGAGCGAAAACGACATCATCGCTGTTTCAGCCAAAACAGGTCAAAACACCAGAGCGGTGTTGCAAGCCGTGGTCGATAAAATTCCTCCACCCGGCGGCGATGATCAAGCCACACCGCAAGCTTTACTGATCACTTCTTACTTTGATGTGCATAGAGGAGCTATCGCTTTGGTCAGAATGTTTGCCGGAACTTTGTCTGGCAGGCAGAAACTGGGTTTTTGCAGTGCCCAAACCGAGTTTTTACCCCTGGAACTGGGCGTGTTTGTGCCTCACATGCAAGCTCTACCAACTCTCCGGTGTGGCGAAGTGGGGTATGTGGCAACCGGGCTTAAAAACGCCCGCAATCTGAAGGTGGGTGATACTTTGACTTTGGCTCAAGATCGTCAAACTATGACGCCACTACCCGGTTATCGTGAGCCAACCCCCATGGTTTATCTGGAAATATATCCGGTTGATCCGGCTGAATTTACTTTACTTCAAGACGGTTTATCCAAATTGGCTCTGCGTGATGCAGCTATTCAATACTCCGGCA
>CAZIBX010000055.1:0-5829 GCA_964537615.1 uncultured Pseudomonadales bacterium | reverse complement strand
CCTTTTTTGTAAAAGCCAAGAAGGGATTCGTCCAATTTTTAAAGATACAGCTCTGCCCAAAACAGATGTGCGATTGTGCTTACCAGAGAGTGTGGTCTCGACCAAAGTTGTGTCTATGCCACTCTTGTCTGATGCCGAGCTGGCCTCCGCTGTCGGCTGGCAGGCCGAACGCAACATTCCCATACCGCCAGATCAGTTGTCACTCCAATATCAAGTTTTATTCCGGCCAGAGAGAAAAGAAGATGGTCAAATGAGAGTTTTGTTGGTGGGAGTACGCAAGCAACTGGTGGAAGAAATTGTCATAGTTCTCAATGAGCTGGGAGTGGAACCAGCTTTGATTGATACCAGCATGTTGGCTCTGATTCGTTCTCTGCAGTTTAACGCTACAGATAGCCCATCTTTAATAGTTGACCTGGGAGCCAACAGCACGACTATCAGTATAGTCAGTCATGGTGAGTTGCAGTTCGTGGTTTCTAGTCCGGTAGGTGGTCAAATTTTGACCAATGCTATTCAGAAAAGTTTTAACTTAACTCCCGAGCAAGCAGAGGAGTACAAACGTTCTTTTGGTTTGAAAGCCGACCAACTAGAGGGCAAAGTGAAACAAGTTTTAACTCCTCATCTAGACGAGATTATCAATCAAATGCGCAAGGCCACACAATTTTATGGTCAAACTCACGCAGAAGATCAGGTGACTCGGGTAATACTGGCCGGTGGCGGAGCTCTTTTGCCCGACTTACCCCAACACATTACTACCCAACTAGGTATCGAGGTGATGACCATTACTCCGTTTTCCAGCCAAACCAATTCAGCCACGGCCAACGTCAATCCGGTGGTGTTTGGATCTTGTGTAGGCCTGTTAATGCGTAAACTGGAGTGATATATGCCAGACAACATTAACTTCGTGGCGCAACGCCAAAAAAGACTTAAGCTGCGGCAGGAAAAAGATCGACCACTACTTAAGAAAATGATCATTTTTTTGGCAGTGACAGTTTTTCTGACTGGTATCACGCTGGCTGTCCAAATTTATTTTAATTTCGAGAAAAATCAAGTTTTGGCCAGTCAGAAAAAAATTCAATCGGCTATCGATGGGCGTCAAGAAACCGATCAACGTTACGCCACTTTTTTTCATAAATTAAGTATTCTGACCCAGTTGTTTGGTGAGAGACAGAATAAACAAGAGGCATTACTTTACTTTCGTAATTTATTTGGCGAAGGCGTATCCGTGACTGGTTTAAGCTATAACGAGACCGACCAGCAATTGACCTTCTCTATTCTATCGCCATCGGTTTTTAATCTGGAAAAAGTTTTTTCTACTTTACAATCGGAGGCACTCAAGGCCAAGTATCCTCAAGTTTCTCGCCGCAACTTGGCGCGTTCCGACAACGGTTCTTACTCGATGCAGTTGACTGTGGATCTGAAAACTAAACAAACCCAAAATAAAAACTTATGATTACAACTGTTGTATCACCACCCACTAACCAGTGGCGAGTCATCCTTAATACTCGTCGCGACTTTATTCTGGCGCTAGCTTGTGTGGCTTTATCTTTGATTTTGATCTTAACTTTATTGTTACCTAAGGCCCTGGGGTTACCAAAAGATTATGGTGATTGGCAGTCAGAAAAAAAGGAGCTGCAACAACTGCAAGGTAAGTTGGTAGCACTGGATAATACTTTACAGTTAGCTGACCAGGACTCACTGGAAATTACCGATACAATTCTGCCCTCCAAAAAACCTTTGCTAGAACTTTTGACTAGTTTAAGACGGGTGGAAGCTATGGCCGGAGTGAAGGTTGTGAACTTAACTCTTGCCCCAGGCTTACTAGCTTCTGCCAGTAGCCAACTAGCTGATGACACCAGAAGAAGACGTGATCAAGCAGGATATGAGGTTTTGGATCTGGAGATGACGGTAAGTGGTAGTTTTGATAAAACCCAGCAATTTATGGTTCTTTTGGAAAAAATTACTCCCTTTACTACCATTTCTTCATTTTCTCTGTCTGGTGAATCCAGATCAGAGGCAGACAGTGCCGAATCGATGTCCACCAATATTACCACCGGCACTTACTTTGTTAATAAAACAGTTAGCTCACTGGATGCGATTTTACCCAATATGTCCCAGACAGAAAGACAAGTGCTTCAACAACTGCAAACGTTCCAAAAGTCGACTTTAACCGATCAAACTCAAGTCCAGGGAGGTGGGGCGACAGATTTATTTGGAGTCAGTGGTTGGGAAGAGTTGCTTGATAACCAGCCCAAGTGAGAACTTAATCTACACTTGATTGAGACTGGTCACTGGCCAAGTTTACCCGGGCGCGAACGCCTTCTTTAATGGCTCTGATTTTGACGATATTACGGATGGCGTTGATGATCGAACCACCCTTGCCGATGATCCGGCCCACGTCTTCTTGGTCGGCATGAATCGTATAAAAAACCTCACGCTCACCACGTTGCTCATCTACCACGATGCTGTCGGGATGATTGACTAGGTGAATCAAGATAAACTCGATTAAATTTTTCATTTTGCCGATAGTTTGGTGGTGGTTTTTGCTGCAGTGGATTTAGCTTTGGTTGTTTTGACTTGGGTAGGTGATTTTTTTACAGCTTTGACGGAAGTTGTTTGGGCTGACTTGGTTTTATTTTCTGGCCTGACGCGTCTGGCCAGAGCAGCAACTGTGGCGGTGGGCTGGGCTCCCTGACTGATCCATTTATCATAAGAAACTAAGTTCAAATCAAGGATTTTGGGTTGAGCACTGGGAGCATAGTGACCCAGCAGATCGGTGTAAGCCCCATCACGCTTTTCTCTCTGCTCGATAACCACAATCCGAAAATGGGGTTGATGGCGTTTGCCAAATCTGGATAATTTAATTTTCAACATATAATTTTACCTTTACCATCAGATCAGGTCGCTATTATACCAGGTGTTATGGAATTTGCTCAATTGCCTGTTTGGCTGCCTGTTGTTGGGCCAACTGTTTACTTTTACCTCTTCCTTCGCCCTTGACCTTATCGTCTATGACGACTTGGACCACAAACTCCTTATCATGATCGGGTCCGGATGAAGAAACTGTTTGATAAACCGGTGTTCCCCAACCCCTGGCCTGTGATATTTCCTGGAGTTGACTCTTGGCATCTTTATGACCGTCTCTGGCGGTAATGGTAGGTAGTTCGTTAAACAAGTGGTTAATCAAAAATTGTCTGACCACCTCCAATCCTTGGTCGAGAAACAAAGCTCCCACCACTGCTTCAAACACGTCAGCCAGAAGTGACGGGTTGTTTCTGCCCCCAGCACTCTCTTCTCCCCGACTGATTATCAACTGCTGACCCAAGTTGAGTCGCTTGGCGATGACACCTAGAGTTTCTGTTTTGACCAAACCACTACGATAAGCAGTTAACTCACCTTCTTGTAGATCAGGAAATTGGTGATAGAGAAACTCTGTAGTCAATAACTCCAAAACAGCATCACCCAAAAACTCCAACCGCTCATTGGAAACCTTGGATTCTGACAAGTTTTCATTCAGGGCGCTACGGTGAGTGAGGGCAGTTTGCCAGAGTGATAAGTTACGAAATTGAGGAATCATGTCCAGTTATCCCAGATCAAGCTCGGTTAAAACAACTTCGATCACATCATGAACGGTTTCGACTTCTTCCAGGTCATCAGCAGTCAAGACAAGTTTAAAAGTGGAGTTGAGGCGTTTGATGAACTTAAACAAAAAAGCATCATCAACAACGATACCCAAATCATCTTCCAGTGAAGCTTCCGGCACAATCATTTCTGGATCACAGCTGATCTGCTCTGATAACAGATTGCGTAGTTGAGACAAAATGTCCTGATATTGGGGGTGATGATAACTCATTTTATGATGTTTCTTCTTTCAGCAGTAACTTGCCCAGCACTCCATTGATAAACTTAGATGAAGTGTCGGAGCCGTAGGTTTTGGCTAACTCTACCGCTTCATTGATTAAAACCTTGACCGGCGTTGAGCTGTGCTTTGATTCAAACATAATCAGGCGCAGGATTGCAAGGTCAACTTTGTTAATTTCTGTCAAAGGTCTTTCTGTGGCCGCTGCTTTCAGTTCCAGGTCAATGCTATCAATCTCAAGTAGTAACTGATTCAGTTGTGACTTGCTGTCTTTGGGGGTGATGATTGATTCTGGTCGGAAAGTTGCTGCAAATAATTTCTGAAACAACTTAACACGGGCCAAGTGCCGGGGATCACTCATAATGGGTAGATTATTTGGTCTTAAACCGAGCCAGAATACGCTGACTCAAAGTTTGACGACTTAACAGAACGGGGCTGACGTTGTGATCTTGGCTGATTTTGGCCTTATTACCACGTCGACGCTTGCCCTGCTCGACTCTGGTAATTTTATTTTTTGGTTGTGCTCCCATATAGTCCTTTTGATCGATCGATAACTAGGTGGTTATTATAGTCTTGTTTTGGCCTAGTCGCTACTAACAGAAGTCAAGTAGTTTAATTGGGATTGGCCTTTTTATCAAGTGGACGATCAGAGAACAACACAGATGACCAATCAGCTGGTATTTGGGACAGAGTGTGCTGGACTTTTTGAATCAAAGCCAAGTTGGACCAGGAGGCAAAGCGCAAGGCAGTAAAACCACTTTGTTCTACACCAAACAAGTCGCCCGCTCCTCTGGTTTTCAGATCTAGCTCCGCCACGTCTTGTCCGGATTTGAGTTGACAAAATTGGGTGAGTCTAGTGTTACCTTGGTCTAAACTGCTGAAAACCAGACAGTAACCCTGTTGACCGCGCCGGCCCACTCGGCCGCGCAGTTGATGCAAGCTGGACAGTCCAAACCGATCTGCTCCCTCAATCACCATAATGTCGGCTGTAGGCAGATCGATACCGACCTCAATCATGGGGGTAGCCACCAAAACTTGAATTTTTTGCTGATTAAGCTGATCTATGACGACTTGTTGTTGTTTTTTGTTTAGCTTGGCATGAAGCAAACCGACGTGAATGGATCGGGGTAGAACTTGAGTCAAACGCTGATATTCCTTGGTCACTGCTTGGACATTGGCCATGTTTTCGGCTTGACTGGGATCGATGAAGGGACAAACTACCAGGCACAAACTACTGGGATTTTGATCCAAGTGTTTTTGCATCCAAGACCAAGCATCGCTGCGTTTGGTAGCCGGCACAAACCAGGTTTTGGTCTCCAGTCTGCCGGACGGCATTTGGTCCAAAACACTTAACTGGAGATGAGCAAAAACCGTCAGCATCAAACTTCTAGGAATAGGTGTGGCCGACATGGTCAGCACGTGTGGCATTGTTTGATTTTTATCAGTCAATGGCCAGGGGCTGCGTTGTTTGACGCCAAAACGTTGTTGTTCATCGAAAATAATCAGTCCAGGATTTAGTTTAACCAGGTGGGGTAAAACGGCATGAGTGGCCACGACAAAGGAGTTTTTGAATTTGGTCAAATTACTAGAATCAAATTTAGTCGCGCTGGTAATTAACTGGGTTGGGACTTGGGGGAAAAAACTATGCAAAGTAACCATATGCTGTTGAGCCAAAACTCGGGTGGGGGCGATGAGACATACAGAGCGTTGCTTCTTTATAACGGCCAGTCCGGCCAAGATAGCCACGATAGTTTTGCCCGATCCTACATCACCTAGTAGTAAGCGATTCATAGGATATGGCTGACCCAGGTCTTGATAGATCTGATCCAGGACATTTTTTTGGCTGTCAGTTAACTGAAAAGGTAGCTGGGTCCAATAAGTCTGGTGGCCAGACTTGATTTGGACGTTTGACCGAGTGACTCGCCAATCATTTTGGATTTGCCTGGCCTGGAGACTTAAGTTTAACAGTTCTT
>CAZIBX010000054.1:0-5881 GCA_964537615.1 uncultured Pseudomonadales bacterium | reverse complement strand
CGGATCAGTTAAGTCGTTGGTTACAACAGAGTGATGAGCTGGCTTTTGGCCACTTGGACGATAACTTAAGACAACTCAAATTAGTCCAGGTTCAAAAACAATGGGATCTGTCTGAAGAGGAAAATAAAATTTTGTATGAATTGAAGTATCCGCTCATTTCTTCCTCTCTGAACTCTTATCCACACCCGGAATCACTACTTGATGAAACTCCTGATTCTCAAAATCCGGCTTTGTCCTGGTTGGAACAGCATCAGCCACTATTTTTGGAGCTGATGGCACAAGGTAATTGTCCAACCAGAATTTCGGCCCAAACTATAGCTTATGGTCGGCTGTCTACGATAACGGGGAATGTGGAAGTCAACAAGTCTAGAGTTGAACTGTCATTTTTCAGTAACAGAAAATTGGGGGTCGAAGTTATTTTGCCGCAAGATGAAAACAGCATTAATACACTCAAAAAACAAAACTCAACCGGCTATGAAGATCATCAGATCAGTTTCAATCAGTTGATGAAGCTAGATCTGGAGCTGGTTTCTATCAGACCTGACAAGTCAGATAAATGCACGCCGATATACCAAGTGAAAGGTTGGCAAAACCTGAAACTTTTGGAGTGATTTTATGTTTTTTCACATTTTTTGGTCCGATCTACTGCGTTTGGAAGCTTATCTTAATTCGAGTTGGCAGCCGATTCATGTTTGGCTAGTTCAAAAAAGAACCATCAGCCGGGCCATGATGCAGATAGCGACAGGTTTGACTTTAATCATTATTGTTTCAGCCGGTGGAGTTTACGTGCTCAATCCTGCCAGCTATCCTCTCTTTTATGCTCTGGGTGTTAAGTCGGCTAGTTTGGCGGTAGGTTTTTTTATTTTGTCACTCACACCGGGTATCTTGAAACGACTGGATATTTTGACTCTGCCCAGAACTAGCATGATGTTATTTCGCCGAGAACTGGGCGACCTGGCTTTTCTGGCCGGTTTGACTCACGCTTTGTTGGTACGTTTATTACCTAAGTTTCTGAATCCACTTTTGATCGGCGTGATACCGCCGTTACCAGAAATTGTGGGTTTTTTGGTTTTATTGGTTCTGATTCCACTTTATGCTACCTCCAATGATCTGATGGTAGCCAAACTGGGAGTTTGGTGGTCTAGAATTCACCGACTGACATATCTGGTTCTAGGATTATTGATTGTTCATACAGCTTGGTTTTCTTTTTCAACTGCGTTTTTGCTTGCGCTAGTTGGTATAATGGAAATCGCTTCATATACCAAACCAATATGGACAAAGTACTTGCCTAGTGTAGGAAAAACACCATGACTGAACTGACTGTAAGTCAACCAACCACCGCGTCATCGGAGTTTTCAGTCGGTACCCACTTTAATCAGACTTGGTCGATTTTTAAGGCCACTGCCTTGCGGATGTTTTTGGTGCAGCTGGTAGTCGGTGTTTTGTCTTTGTTGGTGATGGTCGGGGTTTTGGGTTTTATTTTTTATGTGACTATGGCCAATCAAGAAGTGACTGGAATTATTAACAACATTGTGGCCCAAAAGAATCCCGGTTTAATCTTAACCTTACCTGGTTGGTACTGGCAGACTGTGGGATATAGTGTGCTACTTTTGATCGCTGTTTGGAGTTTTATTTTGACCCCTTTTAGTTCCGCTGGCCTGATTATGGCTGTGGCTGATGGTGAAAAAAAGCAGACTTTTGGTCAAATTCTGGCCAAAAGCATCCGCTTGATACCTCAATTAGCTGTTCTAACTTCAGTTTTATTTGTTATTAATATGGGCGCTACTTGGTTGTTTTTACTACCAGGCATGATCACTGGTATTTTGTTAAGTTTCAGTGTTTATGAGCTAGTGCTGGAAAACAAGGGTGTTGTGAGCGCTTTAAGATCCAGTTTGGCTTTGGTCAAAAGTGACTTCTGGCTGGTTTTGGGTCGAGCTGTATTTTTATTGATTATTTATTTAATTGTGTTTAATGTCATGCCCAACTTGCTGGGGTCTATTCATTCTTCGCTGGCGGCTTTATATAACGTTTTGGCTTTCATTCCATCTTTTCTATCCGGTTTGTTTGGTGTGGCTTACTCCATGGCTCTCTATAAGCATCTCAAACAGAAACAGACCAAAAAGTCAGAAGCCAGTCTGGCTTGGATCTGGTTATTGGCTTTGGCGGGTTGGCTGATTTTTGTCGGTCTGGCTATGGGTGCAGTGCGACTGATCAACTCACCTACAGTCCGGCAAGCTGTGAGTCAGGAATGGACAAATTTATTAAACGAGGCCACACTTTCTGGTCAACTGAAAACTGATACTGACTGGCAGTATGATGTCAACACAAACCAGGAAGTTGAGTACGACTACAAACCGGCCCAACAACCCAGCTTTGTACCCAAACAACCAACTGCATATCCTACTGTCAAATCATTTGACACTCAAAAGCAAGTGCAGACTTCCAGTTGTACCAACTACAACATCCGCGAAGGTGAGTTTGCCAGCAACAAGTGTTACACTGACGAAGACTACGACGACTTGTTTTACTACTTAGGCCGGTTTGAGTCCACCCAGTCTCGACTGAAAGGCGCAGAAGCATCAATCGAGATCACTTGTAATGGCAGTGATTTTTTCAAACAATCTTGTGAAAAAGCTCGAGCTGACAAGAGTGCAGCCGAAGCTGATTTGACCAAGTACCGCTCCACTATCCAGGCGATTATCGCTCGTGGTAAGTAAAAAACCGAGTTTGATTTGGTACAATCAGCCGCATGGTCGATCATCCTAGTTATTTTATCTATACTTTTGGCTGTCAGTCCAACAAATCTGACAGTGAACGCATAGCCGGTGATTATACCGCTCGAGGTTATGTGTCGGCCCAAAGTTGGCGCAGTTGTGACGAGTTGGTGATCAACACTTGCGCCGTGCGCCAACGGGCCGAAGACCGGGCTAAGGGTTTTTTGATTAATGTTTTGGCTTATTTCCATAAATCTCATAAACGTAAACCCAAAATTATCGTCACCGGCTGTATGATCCATCACGGTGCTGACAAACTGCGTCAGATTTTGCCAGGGGTAGATGAAGTTTTACCCATCGCCGAAGTGGGATTTAACCACCCGGCTGTCCGCACGGACACTGTTCATGGTTTCGTACCCATCTCAACCGGGTGTAACTCATTTTGTACTTTTTGTATCGTGCCCTACTCACGGGGGCGGGAAAAATCTCGACCGCTTGATGAAATCCTGGCAGAGATCAAACTTTTGGTCGATCAGGGATATAGTGAAATCACCTTGCTTGGTATGAACGTCAATTCCTGGGGACTGGAAAAAGTCGGTATCGGTTTTCGCAAACTGATGATGGAAAATCCCCAATTTACTAGGTCAGATTTGCCAGATAACCAAAGTCAATACTTACCAGCCAGCGGTACTCCTCCATTTGTTAAGCTACTGCGGGCGGTGTCTCAATTTGATCAGATTAAGACTATCCGTTTTCTAACCAGTAATCCTTGGGATTTTCATGATGAGTTGATAACCGAGGTGGCCACCAATAAAAAAATCGATCGCTACGTTCATCTGCCGGTTCAGTCTGGCAGTAACAGCGTTTTATACCGGATGAATCGAGGTTATACCCGTGAGTCATATATTCAGTTGGTCAAAAAACTACGCCAAGCCGATCCCGATATTGTCATCGGCACTGATATTATCGTCGGTTTTCCTGGTGAAACGGAAGCCGAGTTTGAGGAAACGGTTAGTTTGGCCAAACAGATGGACTGGCACGTGGGGTTTGTGGCTATCTACTCTCCTCGGCCGGGTACGGCTAGTTGGCGGATTTATCCAGACGACATTCCTCATGCTGTCAAGAAACGGCGTTGGGAGATACTAGATCAGATCATCAATAAAGATAACCTCAAAAGACGGCCCAAGGTGGTGTGAGTTTATGAACAAGCTTTTATCCATAGTCGGTCCTACTGCCACAGGCAAAACCCAGACCGCATTAACTTTAGCCAAAAAACTAATAACCGACAATTTAGTCGCTGGTATCGATTTAATCAGTGCCGACTCACGCCAGGTGTATCGGGGCTTGGCAATTTTGACTGGAGCTGATATCCCGGCTGGTTTCAGTCAGAAAACAAACCTTGCCGATCAGAATTTAGCCCATAGCTACTTCGCCAATGCTGATGACTCCATCAGATTATTTGGTGTTTCTATCATCAATTCTACTGATGAGTGGTCTGTAGCTCATTTCCAACTGATGGCCAGAAAAATTATGCACTATAGTTGGCAAACTCATCGTTTGCCTATTTTGGTGGGAGGTACTGGTTTATATCATGATCAACTTTTAACTGATGACAGCCAATTACACATTGGACCAAATTCAATTATCAGACAAAAAGCCGCCAACATGACTGTAACCCAGTTGCAGGAATGGCTTGATGAGTTGGATAGTCAGCGATTAAACCAGATGAATCCTTCTGATCTTCATAACCCTCGTCGTTTGACGCGGGCGATTGAAATTGTGTTGACTCAAGCCCATCATCGGACCCAAGTTAAACCATCGGTGGACAAGCTGACTCTGGTTCTCACCGCTCCTTTACAGTTGATAGAAGATAAAATCACCCAGCGGGTATCACAACGTTTTCAAGCCGGTGCGGTGGAGGAAGTCAAATCTCTACTTAGTCAAAAACTTGACCCATCTTTACCAGTGATGAGTACATTGGGGGTGGTAGAAATTGCAGATTATTTGGCCAAAAAATTAGATCAATCAGGTTGTCAAAAACTTTGGGCACTGCATGAACTCCAATACGCCAGGCGACAAATTACCTGGTGGAAGAATAAGTCTGGTTTGAACCAACTCGATATTACGCAACCTAGCTTTCCGACTGAAGCTGAAAATCTGATTAAGTCTTGGTTGATTGCGCAGTAATTAATCTTTTGACCCGCTTGTCGAGAATTCGCGCTAGAATGTAGGATTGGTGTATACTGAAAGCACATGCCCACACCTATTCATGTGATGAAGATATCACCCAGCATTGTTGTCTACACCATCGGAATTTTGTTGGCGATGTTTTTGTTTTATACCTTGAGATCCTTGGTGTTGTTGTTCTTTTTGGCTTTTGTTTTATCGATCGCCATTACCCCTACTGTCACTCGACTGGAAAAGTATCTCAAACTACCAAGGTCACTGGCCATACCCATCAGTTATTTACTTTTGGTTTTGGTGATATCTACTTTATTTTTGTTGGTCGTACCGCCACTGGCCAATCAATTATATTTATTGGTTAAGTTGGTGGACCTGCCGATCGTGAAGAGTTATTTGGTCGAGACCAACTCATATTTACAGACTCTCAACTTGAGTTTTTCTGAATTCAGCACCCTGCTGGAGCGTTTGGGTAGCTCGGTAGTCACTATCACCGGCTTGGTGTCTTCGACTTTCAGCAGTGCTTTATCCGTCGTGATGTTGATAGTTTTGTCTTACTACTTTGTGGCCGAACAACCGATTTTGCATAAAATCGTCATGTGGTTTACCACCAAGGATGAACACGTCGATCAGGCGCGTCATTTTTTGACTGCTGTAGAAACCCAAATCGGGTCTTGGGTCAGAGGCCAATTAATCTTGATGAGTGTGATCGGGGTAGCCACTTATTTGGTTTTAAGCATACTGTCCGTGCCTTATGCCCTGCCCCTAGCTTTGTTGGCTGGGTTTTTGGAGATCGTGCCCAACATCGGGCCGGTGGTTTCGGCGGTACCCATCATTTTTACTGGTTATCTGGCCGGTGGCTGGGTGTTGGCGGTGATTTTGTTGGTATTTTGTATTGTCTTACAACAAGTGGAAAATACCGCTTTGGTTCCTAGAGTGATGAAAAATATGGTTAATGTTAATCCACTAGTCACTATTGCCGCTCT
>CAZIBX010000053.1:0-5892 GCA_964537615.1 uncultured Pseudomonadales bacterium | reverse complement strand
TTGATAAAAGTGTCTTTGGCGCTCAACAGTTGAGTCGGTACGCTGAAAAATCCAGGGATGCTGTTATTATGCAGATCCATCAGAACTACTCTTTTGATATAAGCATTGGAAATCAGATCAGCCACAACTTTGGCTGACATCGGTTCACCTGGCGAAAAGACTTTGTCTTGGAGTGAGTATCCTAGCCAGGGAATTACGGCGTTGACATGACGTGCACCCATCCGTTCTAGCGCGTCAGCCAGTAGCAAGAACTCAATTACATTTTCATCCACAGGTTGGCTGAATGACTGAACCAAAACGATATTTTGACCGTGAACATCGCCTTTGATTTTGACTTTTTTTTCACCATTGCCAAACTTATCGATCTCCACCTCGATTGGGTTCAGATTCAGATTTTGGGCTAGGGAGTCAGCCAAGGGACGATTGGAAGAACCGGATAAAATGAGCATAGACCACATTATAGCTTATTCCTACGTTCTAGCGCAGAATGTAGGATTATTCAGAATCCATTCTGGTTGTTGGATGACCTAAACTTGCTTCGATCTTATCTGCCTCATCTCTTAGTTGTCTAATTCTATTTAACTTATCACCAATTTCCTTAATAACTTTTTTTCTTTGACCAATCAATCTATCTTGCCTATTAAACAAGCCACGTGTATAAGAGTTAGTTGTTCCGTCAGGTTCTGTTGCTATTTCAAACTCTTGAATATCACCAGATAACGCGTCTTTAAAAATACTTAGTTGAAAAAATGGAATGGCCGATTCTGCTCCAATACTGTTCAGCCAACTTTGTTCATATGCTTCATCATAATAGGATTGTCCCGTAGCAACTTGTTCCTTAATTCTTTTAACTGCCTCAATATCATTTTCAGTTTGAACAGAACTTATACCACTTTCTAGAGTATCAAAATCTATATCTTCAATTCTGATTTTTAGACGATAAGCTACTTCTCGCGCGAAATTCACAAATTGATCAGTCGATTTTCGGAAACGATCCAAGTATAACCCTGGAATTGATATTCTACTTTGACCACTTTTATCTCTCACAAACTGTCTTATTAAGATATTTTTTAGTACTTCAATCGGTTGTTCCGTTACTGGTTCTCTCGTATACCTGTCAAGTAAAACAATCCACTCTCCATCTTTTTTTTCAAAAGCATATGGAGATGTAAAACCACGGAAGTCACGCTCCTGTTCGTCACTCCATTCAGACGAAGGATTCATTCCTTTAAGTTCTAATTTTTGTTCAGTTGCCATTATGACCTTTCTAGTTTTAGTGACACAACCAGCATTGATTATTACAGTATATCAAATTACTTTAGCCCCGATGTTGCGGTGCACCGATCAACCCACACTTTTTATATTTTAAACCCGAGCCACAGGGACAAGGATCATTGCGCCCGACTTTACCCAGACCTACACCTGGGGCTGGCTTGCTGATACCACTGGCGCCGGATAGAGCTTGAGCCAGATCTGACAGTGACCCCTCGACTTGTTTAACCGGTGCTTGGCTACCGGAGCTGGTTTGCATGGCTTGAGCCAAGTCAGTGGTGTCGGTATGAGACGTTTGGGCTTGAGTCATATCAATCGCCATCGGTTGGGGGTTTTTGGTGATAGCCACCCGGAAAATAGTATTGGCGACTTCAGAGTCGATGGCCGCCAGTAGCGACTCAAATAAAACGAAAGACTCTTTTTTGTACTCGGTTAAAACTGTGCGCTGGTCACCCCTTAACCAAATACCTTCCCGCAATGATTCCATAGCATCCAGATGATCCATCCATTTACTATCCACCGCCTGCAGCACCACGGCTTTTTCCAGTTGGCGCATGGATTCAGATCCAAACTCCTTCTCTCTTTGCTCATAAAGTTGGTGGGCAATTTTGTTAAGGTGATCTTCTATCTGATTCACATCAGACAACTTTTCCAATTCAGTTGCCAATCGGCTCTGCGAGCCGGAATCAAAGGGAATAATTTTACAGAACTCTTTGGTCAGTTGATGATAACTATTTTTATCTTCAGATGACGGGGCGTGTAGACTGACCACTTCACTGACTGCCTCATCCAACTGTTTGAGCACCTGCTCTCTTAAACCGGTGGTGTCGCCGACACTGTCTGCTGAAGCAGTGCCTGCTTCCAGCAAACTTCTACGTCTGGCATAAATTACCTCCCGTTGTTTGTTCATCACGTCGTCATAATCCACCAAGCGTTTACGCTGATCAAAGAAAAAGCCCTCGACTTTAACTTGGGCTGACTCAATCGATTTGGAGATAAGCGAGTGCTCGATGGGCTGACCCTCGTCAAACTTGAGCATGTCCATCAGTTTGCTGATCTGCTCACCGCCAAAAATCCGCATGATTTCATCTTCCAGCGCTACAAAAAACTGACTGGCTCCTGGATCGCCTTGTCGACCAGCTCGGCCTCGCAGTTGATTATCGATCCGTCGGCTTTCATGTCTTTCTGTGCCGATGATGAACAAACCACCCAGTTTAACCACACTGTCGTGATCAGACTGCCACTTTGTTAGGGACTTATCATACTCGGCCAGTTTATAGTGGGCGGGATTTAATGATGCTGGTAGTTTCAGTTTTTTGGCCAATTCAGTTTGTTTGGCGGTAGGTTTATCGTTTTTGTTGCGTTTTTCTTTTCTATAATCTTTCAGTTCTGGCTTGGCTCCACCCAGCACGATGTCCACACCTCGACCGGCGATGTTAGTGGCTACTGTGATAGCATTTTGGCGCCCAGCATCAGAGATGATGAAGGCCTCTTTTTCGTGATTTTTGGCGTTTAATACCTGGTGGGTAATTTTTTTTCTAGTCAAAAAGTCGGACACAATTTGGTTGTTTTTAATTGACCTGGTGCCGATCAGAATGGGTTGGCCGGTCTTGTGAATTTCTTCTACTTGAGCAGCAATGGCGGTAAACTTAGCTCCCGCAGTTTTATAAACTACATCAATTTTGTCTTGCCTGACGGCTGGTACATTGGTGGGAACAACCACGACTGTAGTTTGGTAGATTTTTTCAAACTCTTCGGCTTCGGTGGCGGCAGTACCGGTCATGCCGGACAATTTTTCATACTGTCTGAAGTAGTTCTGAATAGAGATAGTGGCTAGAGTCCGGGATTCCTGCTGAATCTTGACGTTTTCTTTGGCCTCGATGGCCTGATGCAGACCATCAGAATAACGGCGGCCAAACATCAGGCGACCAGTGTGTTCGTCAACGATGATAACTTCACCTTCCCGCACGATGTAATCTTTGTCTCTGGTGAAAATAACCCTGGCTTTGAGGGCGTTCTCGATATGGTGGATGATATCAAAACTTTCTTCGTACAGATTCTTGACTCCCAGTTTTTGCTCAATTCTTTTTACGCCCAAATCAGTCAAAGTCGCAGTCCGACTCTTTTCGTCCATAGCGTAATCACTATCCTTGGCCAGAGAGGTGACCATTTGGGCATAGTCGTAGTATTGTTTAGTCGGTTCGCTGTCTGGAGCAGAGATAATCAAAGGGGTCCTAGCTTCGTCGATCAAAATCGAGTCGGCTTCATCCACGATAGCGAAGTAGTGAGGGCTGTCTTGCCGCTGAACCATGTGAGTGAGTTCAGGTACCATGTTATCCCGCAGATAATCAAAGCCAAACTCATGATTGGTGCCATAAGTAATATCGCACAAATAGGCCTCTTTTCTCTCGATATCCACAAAGTGTTCGAGTCGCTCGTCACCGCGTTCTTCACTATCAACTGCACTGTCGTATTTTTTGGCTTTGTCGTGTACCAGAACAGCCGTGGTTAGACCCAAAAATTGATAAACTGGACCCATCCAGCCGGCTCCCACTTCCGCCAAGTAGTCGTTGACAGTGACCAGATGTGCGCCTCTGCCTAGCAGAGCGTTCAGATACAAGGGTAAAGTCACAGTCAGGGTCTTGCCCTCACCAGTTTTTTGTTCAGTGATGGCCCCGTAATGGAGAGCAATGCCGGCCAAAAGTTGGACATCAAAGTGGCGCAAACCGATGATGCGCTTGGCGGCTTCTCGCATGGTAGCGAAGGCCTCGGGTAGTAAGTCAGTCAAAATATCCCCGTCAGATTTACCTTGTTGCCTGGCTTCTGTGATCAGTTTTTTGAGTTTAGTAGTCTGGGCGGCCAGTTTGGCATCGCTTAATTTAGCGATGGTTGATTCCAGAGCGTTGATCTGATCGACCTGCTTGCTGTAGCGATCCAGTAGTTTTTTGTTTTCATCAAAAATTTGGGAAAGAAATTGGAACATAAATGGGAGGAGTCATTATACATCAAACAGGTGAAGCAGAGAACGCGAGCATATCACAAATAACGTTCATAATCACATCATAACTTGCCTCACGAATTCTGGGAAAAACTAAACTTTTCCCACACTGATTTATCCAGTAGCTGGCGGGAATAATATCGTTGCCAAAAATAGCCAACATGTTTTGTAACCTGATTCTGCGCTGATTGTCATTTTGGGTCATGCGCAGGAGATCTCCGGCGACATGCATCAAGCCAGTGTCGACAGTCAGGACAAACTCTGAACCAGCCATGATCTCAACTAAACGATCAAGTCGCGGACAATCAACAGTCCAAACTCCGTTTGATGGTTGTACATCACCATTGACAACAAATGGTTGAACTGGTACTCCATTTTTAATTAGTTTCTTGGATATTAACTGCCAGTCTTGGTGCTCTAGTCCTTTTACGATACCGATTTTTAAGTTTGGAAATGTTTTTGTTATGTATTCGATCACATCACTCCACATATTGGGGTTTAGTAGTTTGGCTCGATCGCCGTCTGTAGCATCATAGATAATTAAAATATCAAATAATGATTGTGTTGATTCCGGAACTTTCAGGGGAGAAGGCATTTCAAACTCTTTAATGTCAAAAAATAGTTGCAAAAAAAGTTGTTGAGTAAAAATATTGGGTAAATCTGTAAACAGTCGATCAAACCTTTTATCAATTCCTGTCCAAGTGACATATTGACCAAGAACAGTAATCAGATCTTTTCGAACTTGTAAATTGAAGTCGTTAGATGGAAACAAATAAAAACCATAATTTGAAGCTAGTTGGCACAAGTTGAGATTTTGGTAAAGTTGAAGATCGGTAGGGTCGTATACCACAAGTTGATCGTTGGGATATTGTTTTTTAATATTGCCGATTAGTTGAACAAAACTTTTTTGAACTATATGCAGATTTTTAATTTCCTCTGGAGTTTGAAATAGTGATGGATTTCTGGTCAAAAAGTAAACTTCTTTTTCTGATGAATTAGCAGCCACAGCCAGTGCCATTCTGGCGTTGATAATGGAGTCACCCAATCCATCTTGGTTAGCTATAAAAATAATAATTTTGGATTCTTTTAATTTGGTTTTAAACTCATCAATCGTTTGCTTGAGTCGCCAAAAAAAAACTTCTGATTCGGACAAGTATTTGTCGTATCTACCAAGGCCAACAAGTGACGGGTCGGCTTGTAATAAATTTTTATGACTTTGGTCAACCAATGGACTAAATTCCGCAACAAAACGCTCTAGCTCGATTGGTGTTAACAGTGGTCTATGACCGTCAAGTAAAAAAGTGCTATTACCGCAAAACCGCATTCCACCTGATAATTTGTGTGGTTCAATAGTTTGAAAGGGTTTTGGTTCTTTGACGTTTAGCCCCTCTTGATTAAGGGGTGGCCTTAGTTTGTTTCTTATTTCCCCTATAAAATTAATCATATCAACCACCATTTTTAACGCAAATTTACCATGTTTTACTTCACTTCAAACAATCTACAGCACTAAGTTTTCGATCTATTTTGGACACTACAGATATTTTTTCAAAGCCACAGGTATTTTAATCTTACCATCTTCCATCTGATAATTCTCCACCACCGCCGCCAGCAGGCGTGGTGAG
>CAZIBX010000052.1:0-6157 GCA_964537615.1 uncultured Pseudomonadales bacterium | reverse complement strand
CGCCCCCTCTCCCCCCGCCCCTCCCCCCCCCCCCCTCTCCCCAAAAGAGTCCCCAAACAGTAGATGAAGAATTTGCATTTCAATATTTGTCTAGCAAGTTGTTCCAAAAAGCACTTTTATCAAATGTTGCATCAACGACATTGTCCGCTATCAACAAATCTAGTTTGAGAAGGATTGCGATTCCAGTGCCTTCTCTAGCTGAGCAACAAACAATTGCCAATATTTTGTCTTCAGTTGATGATGCCATTCAGAAAACTGATCAGATAATTCAAAAGACAGAAAAACTCAAACAGGGGTTAATGAGTGAATTACTAACGAAAGGCATTGGGCATAAGAAATTCAAAAAGACAAAGCTGGGAGAGATTCCTGAAGAGTGGAAAGTCGTACCAATTGTTACCTCAGACATACAGATAATTGATGGAGATCGAGGAACGAATTACCCAAAGAAGAATGAATTTTCTGATTCTGGATTTTACCTCTTCTTATCCGCCAAAAATTTTACTGATGATAGATTCGATTTTACAGATACTATTTTTATTTCTGAAGATAAAGATAAAGTATTACGCAAAGGAAAATTGGAAAGAGGAGATGTAGTTTTAACCACAAGGGGGACTGTTGGAAGTGTTGCGATTTATGATGAAGCAGTACCTTTTGACCAAATAAGGATTAACTCGGGAATGTTGATATTTCGACCTGGGGTTTCTTTTGAACCCGAGTTGCTTTATTACCTGCTTAAGAGCCCTTCATTTAAAGAGAGATATAAACAACTTGGTTCTGGATCAGCACAGCCACAGCTTCCGATTAGAAGCTTGAAAAACTTACTCATTCCTGTAATTCCAAAATATGAACAAAAGGCAATAGTGAAACAACTTGAGTCTATTGATTTAAAGCATCTTATGGAAATAAAGCAATTGGAAAAACTTAAAAGATTGAAGCAGGCTTTAATGCAGGATATTTTTAGTCAAAAGGTACAAATTAACTAATATGGCTATAACCAAACAAAACACCATCAATAATATAAATGTTCTAATCAATGAGTGTGACACATTAATTAACATTAGTGTTAGTAGCCAAAATATCCAATGGGAGGGTTTTCAAAGGTGGAATTCTGCTTGTCAAGAGTCACTAGCCTTAGTTTTTGGTGGACAGAGTCAAACCTTAATAAACTATCAGAGAATTATTTATTTACCAGCTCCAAGCCCAAAACCCAACCCAACCCTTGACCTTATATATTTCATCCAGGGACTGAGAACAGCAAAAGAAATTCTTGAGGGAGCTGTATTCATGGTTTTGGCTTGGTGGCAGGACAGTAGTGTTCCTGAACCAGTAAAGGTACTACCATTTTTGTCATACGGAGGAAAAGGTGGAAAAATAATTGCTTATAAAATCAAAAACTTCATGAATGCTCTGAATATTCAACCTCTTATTGCGGAGGATTTTCCTAATTTAGGTTTGTCATTAGATGACAAAGTCAATCTATTATTGGGCATTGCTAATGTTGGAATTGTCGTACTAACAGGTGAAGATAAAAATCAGCGGGGAGAATTTACTGCAAAACCAAACGTAATTCATGAGATCGGAGCATTATCAAAATTATCAAATATTTCAAATAGAATTATTTATTTCAAAACTGATAATGTAACACTACCTTCCAATATAAAAAATATTGCCTGGCATAGACTAAATCCTTCAAATTTGGAAGAAACTTATACTGAATTGGCTAAAGAACTTAAAACATTTGGATTTTATTTATAACTATGAAATTCAACGAACAATACACAGTCGAAAATCACATTATCAAGTTTTTATCTCAAACTCTCGGTTATGAATTCATCAAACCAGAGGAATTTGCACTTTTGCGTGAGCTGGAGAATCAGTTCCTAGTTATTCCTCATCTTACTGAAGCGATTAAGCGAATCAATGATTTGACCGATGAGACAGAGGTGCAAAGCGTCGTTAGGGAGATAAAAAAGATTGATTCAAATGAAGGTTTTTTGAACCTGTTACGCAATGGAGTCAACATCAAGGATCCCACGACAGGCAGAATGAGAGACTACGTGATTGTTGATCATGACAATACTGAGAACAACCGCTTTGTAGTCACCAACCAGTTTTATTTTGAGGGCAACCTGGAAAACATCAGAACCGATGTGATGATCTTTTTGAATGGTATTCCAGTGGTGGATATTGAAGCCAAAAGCCCCACTGCTTCGACCAGTGTTAGTTACGAGAAAGCCATAGGTCAAATCAAACGCTATGAGCGAGTGGCGATGAAACTTTTCTGGCCAAATATGTTTAATATCGCCACTGACGGACTCAAGACAGTCTATGGCACAACTTACGCTCCGCAGCAGTATTTCTTACAGTGGCGCGACGAAGGGCTAGAAGAAAAGCTTAATGGGCAACTTGAGATGACTTTGGTGGCATTACTGTCTAAAGATAGGCTGTTGGATATCATCAAGAACTTTATTTTATTTGAGCAGACAAAGGATGGGCGCATCAAAAAGATGGCTCGTTACCAGCAATTGAGAGCTACCAATAAGATTGTGAAGCGAGTCCAGGATGGTGAAAAAAGGCGAGGTTTAATTTGGCATACTCAAGGTTCTGGAAAGTCATTAACCATGTTTTTTACTGCTTGGAAGTTGAGGTTTTCTAAGGAATTGAAGAATCCTAAAGTTATTGTTTTGGTAGATCGAATTGATCTTGATGATCAGATTTATGACACCTTTATCAACGCCGGTGGTAGAAATGTTATTCGCGTAACTTCTATGCGCGATCTTGCCAAAAAAATCACCAATGATGAGCGAGGCATCTTCATCTCAACGATTGAGAAGTTTAATGAGTTGCCACTTGGCATGGAGAATCCTAATGAAAATGTGATTGTGCTTTCTGATGAAGCGCACAGAACCAATGAAGGTGTGGCGGCAATTAAACTACGTGACTCCATGGGCAAAGCTTTTTTCTTTGGTTTTACGGGGACGCCAATTGACAGAACAACCCTCAATACCCATAGAAATTTTGGCCAAGATGGAGAACGATACCTCGACTATTACTCTATTCAACAAGCCATAGATGATGGGGCAACTTTACCCGTAACTTATGAGGCAAGATTGTCTAAGTTTTTCATAGACGAAGACCGAGTTGACCAGCAGTTTGATGAGATGACCACAGATTTATCTGAAGAACAAAAGCAGTTGATTATGAAACAGTTTGGTAAGAAGGAAGCTCTTGTTAAGTTGGATGGGCGTATGCGCGCAGTTGCCCAAGACATCGTAGATCATTACCGACTTTATATCGAGCCAAATGGTTTTAAAGCACAGGTCGTCTGTTACGATCGAGAATCAACTGCTAAGTACAAGGAGTTGTTTGACGAATTAATCCCTTCAGAATGGTCAGATGTTATTTACTCATCTGGTGATCCAAATCTGGATCAAGAGCATCTAAGGAAGTACAACACCACCAAGACCCAAAGAGAGAGGATCATCGAATCATTTAAAGACCCCAAGAGTTCTCTTAAATTGCTTTTGGTTTGTGACATGTTGTTGACAGGATTTGATGCTCCCGTCGAGCAGGCCATGTACTTGGACAAACCATTACGAGATCACAATCTTTTGCAAGCCATCGCCAGAACCAACCGTATCTATCCCAACAAAGGTTGTGGCAAGATTATTGATTACTATGGAATTACTAGAAATCTTTATGATGCTTTAAGTTTTGATGAGAGCATTATCGATTCAGCCATGATCGACTTGGATCATTTGAAGCAAGAATTTTTGGAAGTCCTTGGTGAGATTAAAGATATTTTTGTCACTATTAATCAGGAAGATCCTTCTATCGAAAACTTGCGAACATGCCTAAAGATCTTTATAGACAATGAGGGCAAACAGCGGTACTTCACCGATAAATACTCCAGATTAAAACTTTTGTTTGAAGTCCTCTCACCCGATCCATTTCTGGCGCAATATATCAGAACATTTGAATGGATAACTAGTGTTTACATTGCCTTTATCAATGACTTTCGAACAGATAATTTGATCATAGAATCATTCCGCAGTGGCACCATACCAACTTTTGGTGATTATGGGGCAAAAGTCAAAAGATTAATTCAAGACAACATTGATTACGAGGGAATTACCAAAAACTTCAGAGAATTAAAAATCAATGACCTCTATATTCTTGAGCGATTAGACAAAATGGACGATGAAATAAAAGCTGTTTGTTTGGAAAAAATGCTAAAACAAGAAATAGCCATGAATATTGATGAAAATCCTGTTTACAAAAAATTTAGTCAAAGACTGGTTTCTATCAGAAACGATTTTGAACAACAGCAAATTGATTTAGCGGAAAGAATCAAAAGATACTTTCAACTAATGAATGATATTAAAAATAAAGCTGAAGAGGCCAGAGAAATGGGCATGAATTTAAGAGAATATGGGTTATATGTTGTCATTCAAGACCAGTTGCCAGACGCTGATCTACAGACCGTTATTTTTCTATCACGTGATTTATCCGGTAATTTGGATAAAGTTCTTGATGATGATTGGCAAAACTCTTCAAAGCGCGAGGAGTTTCTAAAAGTTGTCAAACAAACTATTCAAGAATTAGTCCTCAAAAAATATAAAGATAAAGTATCTATTGTAGATTTTCCCAAATTTTTGAATCGATTAGTGGATGTTGTGACCAAGAAGTTTTGATGTTTAACAAGTTGTTTTTTAAACAACTATTCCAAAACTGCTTACTTTACATCTTGAACTTTGTTGGATATAATAATCGCCTGTCAAAAACTATCAGTACATTAACAAAGTGCGTATATGGCGAAATCAGTTAATAGCCCCTCCACCAAGGACTACACCATCCGTGTCCGGCTGAAGTCTTATGACCACCGGGTCCTAGACGAGGCAGCCAAAAAAATTCTGGAAACCGCCATCAACACCGGAGCTGGCGTGGTAGGACCTGTACCTTTGCCGACCCATCACAAGTCTTTCACCGTTTTGACTTCACCTCATGTGGATAAAAACGCTCAAGACCACTTCGAGATCCGGACGCACAAGCGGGTGATTGATATCATCAATCCGACCAGCAAAACGATCGAATCACTCATGCACCTGGAGTTACCAGCCGGTGTTTCGATCCAGATTAAATCATAAAAATAATACAAGGAAAGTTGTAGCACGCCATATGATGCTTGCACCAACCAAACAGAAAAAACTTAAGTTATGTTATCCGACTTTTTTGTCACCAAATCCGCTATGTCTCAGGCCTGGTCCAAGGATGGCCGGCGTTTGTGCGTGACCAAAGTCAAGTGCGCTGATAACATCATTTTGGCTACCCTCGGTTCGCAAACTGAAACTGACAATCACACCCACCAAACCCTGGTGGGTTTTGGCTTTAAAAAACTGAAAAATACAGCCAAAGCCCAGCGAGTGGGCTATGAAAAATTGAAGCTAAAAACTGCTCCATTTGGAGCTCAAGCAGTGTCAGTAGTCAGCGATCAACCCATGACGGTAGGTGACAAAGTCAGCGTCGATCAAGTTCTTGCGGTGGGTGATGTAGTTGAGGTTCAGGGCACGACCAAAGGCCACGGCTTTTCTGGGGTAGTTAAACGTTATGGTTTCGCCGGAGGTCCGCGGACTCATGGTCAGTCAGATAGAGAGCGAGCTCCAGGATCAATTGGTAACCGCACCACTCCAGGTCGGGTATTTAAGGGTAAGCGCATGGCCGGTCATTATGGGGTAGTGACCAAAACCATCAAAGGTTTGGTGGTGTTACACATCGATCCTGCCAGTCAAGAACTGTGGTTATCCGGCCCTCTACCTGGCCCAATCACCGGATTACTTAAATTGCACAAAACCGGCCAAACCAAATCAATCGAGCTACACTACACAGCCAGTGGTTTGCCAGAACCAGATTCAACATCAGCTCCAGCAGAAACAGCACCACCAACAGAAGAAACTTCGCCTACACCAGAACCTACAGATACCGCTGAAGCCCCAACAGAAGAAAGTTTACCAGACCAAACCGATCAGTCAGCCGACCAACCAGCTGAAGATTCACCGACCCAACCAGAAGAGAAAGCCGACAAATCATGAAATTAACTCTACTTACTCCCACCGGCATCACGGGTAGCACCACTGTCAGCGATAAGTTGTTTGGGGTT
>CAZIBX010000051.1:0-6358 GCA_964537615.1 uncultured Pseudomonadales bacterium | reverse complement strand
CAGGATAATACTTCCACTCTCTTTTTCATATGACCACTTCGGTTTGATGGCAAAAAGCTGAAAAGATATAAAAACTTCAAATACGGCTGCCAAAACCATACTTCCCACCAGAGCCCAAGCAGAGTGAAAAATCAATCCAAGACCAATAGCGGCCAATGACTCCACCAGTGACAAGCTGAAACGGTAAAGCGAGTCTCGATCAAACTGTAAATTTTTCTGCATAGAAATGATAGCTGGATTGATCAAACCTTTAATCAAAGGTATGCTGGCGGCCAAAACAATCAGGGGCAGTAAATCCGGCTTGGCATAGTAAACAGATAAAACATAACCGATAACCATAGTCAGCAAGCCGATAACCCCACCTCGGATTGTAGCGATGACCCATGCGCTATTGAGAAAATAAGTCACCGGTTTGTCTGACTGGACTATGGTGACATTAACTCCGGATTGAGTAGTAGCTTCACTCACACCAAGGACCACCACTACCAAGGCAAAAACCCCAAACGACTCCGGCCCGATCAAGCGAGCCAAAATAGCCATTTTAACCAAAGAAATTAATCCGACGGCAATTTTTTGGGCGGTGGCATAAGAAAATCCGGTGAGCGCATGTGCGGTGTAGCCCATATCATCATTATAATACCTGACATCTTTACCCACTTGCGCAAAAATACCTATCTGGTGCATAATCTGGCATAGATTATGTCTGGTATTTTTAAAGCAATTAGTGTTTTATTTTTAGACTTAGTCGAAACGGGCGTGATTGGTTTGTCACTTTTTTTGGTGATTTATTTATTTTTTGTTCAGCCCCATCAGGTCAATGGTCAAAGTATGGTGCCTAACTTTCAAAACGGCGAGTACCTCTTGACTGACAAAGTTAGTTATAAGTTTGGTTTACCCAAGCGCGGCGATGTAGTTGTTTTTCATGCTCCGGACGGCGCCAACTGTCCGACTGGCACGGGTTGTGATTTTATCAAAAGAGTTATCGCCACTCCTGGGGAAACGGTGGAGCTAAGGGACAATATAATTGTGGTCAATGGCCAGCCCTTGCCGGAGTCTTACTTGCCATCTGATTTTGTGACAGAGCCTGGTGATTATAGTCGTAATCGCACTGTGATAATGGAAGACGGTGAGTATTTTTTGGTGGGAGACAACCGGTCTCACTCAAGTGACTCCAGGGCTTGGGGGCCGGTACCGATCGACCGGATCGTCGGTCGGGCGTTTTTGGTTTACTGGCCCATGTCAGTGGCTGGACTGATTCCCAAAGTATCTTATCCTTTTTGAGTGGATTTAAGTTGAGACGACATATTCATGATGGTTTCCAAGTCTTGCTGGGTAGTTTCGGCATCTCCTTGCAGAGTGATAGTGATTTTGGTTTGACGGGCTGACCTGGTTAACTTAATGCTTGACTGACTTAATAATGTGTTGGCTAGGGATTTTTGCCAGGCTTTGACCTTACTGTCATCCATTGTGGTAAAACGTGGTTTATTGTCTTGACCAGTCAATCTGACTTGACGTTCTTTGACTAGTCGGACCAACTCCTCTGCCCGCCTGACAGAAGCATTTTCTTTGAGAATTTTTTTGAAAATCTCGACCATGGGCTTGATATCTTCAAGCCCGGCCAAAGCCCGAGCATGGCCTTCTGTGATAGCGCCACTGGTTAAACCGTCTTTTATGGCGTCTGGTAGTTTGAGTAGTCGCAAGCTATTGCTGACAAATGACTCTGATTTACTGATTTTTTGGGCAATTTGGGAAACAGAGTGTTGAAACTCGCGGATAAGCTGCTGGAAAGCCTGGGCCCGTTCCAAAGCGTTAAGATCCAGACGTTGCACGTTCTCAATCAATGCCAACTCCAACATGCCTCTGGGGGTGGTTTGGATGACATGAACCGGTACTTCTGTTAGTCCGGCTGATTTGGCGGCCCGCCAGCGTCTCTCGCCGGCGATAATCTGAAAACCGGCCGGAGTCTGGGCTACCACCAGCGGTTCTAGCACACCAAACTGTTTGATGGAATCGACCAGATCGGCCACATCCTCCGGCTGGATTTTACTCCGGGGTTGGAAGGGGTTGGGTTCCAAAAGATCGACAGCAAGCAAGGTCAGCACCTGTTCTAGCATACAACTCCAGTATGCCACAACCTAGCTACTATTGCATCATGAAATTAGTGAACCCATTCAGGGCAGTTGTTACAGGCGGAATGGTATGCTTCACCATAAGCAGCCGTTAGTTCCTCAATACAGAGAGCTATTTCACCACCAGTTCCTTGTTTAATCATCTGGCTATCGGCTTCTTTATTAACAAGATCATTAAATATTTTTAGTTGTTCATCTGATAAGTGCCAAGGAGCAATCATCTTTTCTAGTCCTCTAACAGTGATTTGTTCTGGCCAAGTCATATTTTGTAATTTATCTTTTATAAAATCTGGAGTGTCTTGTTGAATCGTTAATTTTGTTATGGCCTCAATTCTTAAAGTTTTTAATAACATTTTTAATCGATATCTAAGCTTGTTAATTTTTTCACCAACTCTTTCATCGATTCCCAAATCTGCAGCAGTTAATGGTTGTGCTTTATCCCTACGAACAGTAATGGGAAAAATCGTTCCTGCAGATTCTCGGCCAGTTAAATCAAGGTCTCCACCTTGATTGAATAGTAAGAATTCTTCAGGATTAACATTTGATCTTGGAATCAACAGTGAATCATCTTTTCCCCTTATGTTAGGAATTAGAGAATATGATTCTAGATCTAATACGGGTATTTGTTGACGCCAAATCGCACGCGCCACTGCATCCCACCAATAGTATGCCATGCCAAGTCTTGCAATTGTTTGGGGGACATCCATTGAGTCAACACCTGATTTGAAGCGCGAAATATATAATGGATGTTCAGTACTCATCAGAAATAAAGGTCCAATGGTTGTAGGATCAAATTCATACCTACGTAATATTTCTAAAACAAAATTTAAAGTCAATAGTGTTTCAAAAGAATCACAGCCAGTTCTAATCCACCTACTTTCGTCATCAAAATTAGTCATAACTATATATGACGTATTATATCAATATAGTCAATTTGGAAAACAAAATAATTAAATTACAGAAACAGTAGTCTTTTGGTGACGCAAACCAAACTTGACGCTGCCATCTTTCATGGCAAAAATGGTATAATCACGGCCCATGCCTACACCAGCACCCAGCTTATACTTAGCACCTTTTTGGCGCAAAATAATTTGTCCCACAGTGATTTTTTCACCACCGGCCTTTTTTAAACCCCGGCGTTTACCCCTTCTGGTGCGCTGACTATGTTGGGCGACTCGGCCCGAGGCCTTAACGTGTGACATACTTTATTTTTTTGGTTGATACACAAACTGATAAATTTGACGTACTAAATCGGCTTGAGGCCGGCTGTAATCAAGTTTACCAGAGGTGGCAGTATAGCCAAGTTCGGCTAGTTTGTCAAGCAAACCTGTAGCAGCATCGAGACTTTGACCGCCATCTGTCATAAAGCGGGGAAATATGAACACAATCTTGGCGCCTGGCAGTAGAAACCTGGTCCAGTTTTTAAATGCGCCCAGATAAAGTTTTTGTAAACCCTTAACTATGGCCGGCACTTGGCGGGGCAAAAATCGGGCTTTACCCATGAATGGTTCAGTCACCAGATAATTAACCGATCGAGCTAACTCCAGATGCGTAGCATCAGCCGGTTTAACTTCAAACGTTCCGATGGGATTTGTGTGAGGTACGGCTTGAGCAAACCAATCTAGGTTACGTTTACAATCAAGTACGGCTTGAGGATCACTATCACCACCGATCACGTGACCAACTCCTATCGTCAAGCCTTCCATCAACACTGTACCACTACCACAAAACGGATCAACCAGGACAGAGTTGGGGTTTGGTTGGTTACCAACAGCCAAGTTGACCATCATCCTGGCCAATTTGGGTGGTAGTAGTCCCCTTTGGCCGGAGGCATAAGGTTTACCTCGGTCACGCAAAGTCCAGTCATCAACATTTTGACAAGCTATGGTTTCTGCTAGTAAGGTTTGGTTGGATGAGGGCAAATGTATACAGATGATCTCCGTAACTTTATGGTGTGACCAAACGGCGCTGGACAGGCCACTTTCACCCACTTCGACAAAACGGGACTTGACGGCGCGATCAATTAATTTATCTTTTATGACTTTGTTATCAACGGCAGGTAAGTGGTTGCGGTTTAGACTACAAATAGCAAACTCAACTCTGGAGTCACTTTTTTGACTCAAGTAATCGACCACTTGGTTTTCCAGGTCAGAAGTAGTTGTGGTATCAAGTAATTGGATTTGGCGCAAAATTTTGATCGTGCCACCCAACCGATTCATTAACTGGTCAATACCAAACTCCAAACTATCAGCAGTAGACAGAATTTGATCAGTCACGTTTTGCCACTGCACGGCTGGCAAAAGACTGGTTAGCTCGGCTAGAGACAATGGGGTAAAACTACCCAGCCAAAATAATAACGGCTGATTGGACATGAGAAACTTTGACTATTTTTTTGGTGCCGTAATTTTGATGACTTTGACTATGGTTTGCAGTTGTCGGTGATTGTAAGAACGTCGATAGCGAGACTTGGCTTTGTACTTAATCACGGCCAGTTTGGCGCTACGAGTTTGTTTAACCACTGATAACTCAACTTGCGCCCCTGCCACCGTGGGCTGACCGATCCAGGTTTGACCATCATTGAGAAGTAAAACATCAGTCACGTTAAACTTACTATCCTGTTCATGGGGTAATGAATCAACTACCAACTCCATATCTGGCTCAACCAAAAATTGTTTTCCCCCCAGTTGAATAATGGCATATGGCATACATTGTCTCCGTTTCAAACGAACCAGTAGTATATCACTTGATCACTCAATATGGAACGGTCGGACTTGAGTGTGCCAAATCCGGTTTTGCGCTATACCCAGAGCTATAAACCAGCCCAACAAGGCGGTGCCACCAGAAGAAAATAGGGGCAAAGGAATGCCGGTGATGGGCAGTAAACCCAGGTTGGCTCCGATATTAATGCTGGCTTGGACTAGTAAACTGGCAAATAACAAACTAAACCACAAACCATAAATACTGTGTTGATCAGATTTGGCTAACTGAAATAAATAAATTAATAAAACCGAGTAAAGAGTCAGCAGAAAAAGACAGCCCACCAGGCCATACTCCTCACTGTAAGCGGCGAAAATGAAATCAGTATGTTTTTCCGGTAAAAATTGATACTGTGACTGAATGCCCTGACCTGGTCCCCGACCCCAGATTTGACCAGAGCCAATAGCCAGCAAAGCTTGTTGGGCGTTGTAATGGGGTTTGGTAAAGCCGGTGGTAGGTGAAACAAACACCATCAAGCGTTCTTTTTGATACGGCTTCAAGGCTAGTTGCCAACCAAAGATTATCAATAAACCTGCGGCTATGGTGAGGATCAAAATTTGTTTTTTGGGTAGGCCAGTTAAATATATGACAGTTAACAAAGGCAGTATAAATGCCATGGTTGAGCCCAAATCTGGCTCAATAAAAATTAAACCAGCCGGTAATAAAGCCGTGCCGATTAAAATCAAAGTATGCTTGAATTTTTGAGTTTTAAACTTCAGACATAACTGGGTAAACCACCAGCCACATAGAACTAGAGCCAGTTGGGACGGTTGAATCGTGACTACTCCAAATAGATCGATCCAACGAGCGGTTTGTCTGGTTTGAGTGGAAATTAAAAGTACCAGAATTAATAAGATGATCGCCAAAATATAACCCACGATGGCCCATTTTTTCAGTACGACCGGATTTATTCTGGCCACTGTCCAGAAGACCATCATGCCGATCAAGCCAAACACCAGGTGGCGATTGACTAATTCCGGAGCAACGCTCATCAAGACCAGTGTCGAGAGACCAAATAATAATAACAATATCAGTGGTAAACCAAGTATCCGCACTTTGCTAGTTTAGCAAATTTATAGCCCAAGTCTCACCCCGAACCAAAACGGTGTTGGTTTTTTGCTCGATTTTATCTTGCCAGTCAGTTGGCCAGTTGGGCAAGGTGACTTCTGCCCTGTCTTGAGCTTGCAAACCATTTTTTTTGCGTAAGTTTTGAATACTGCGTATAATTTCTCGGGCTTCACCTTCAGCGATTAAGTCAGGCGTCAGCCGGTCGTCAAGTTGGACTGATAAAGTGTCACCCTTTCGCCAATCAACTTGTTTGATATTTAATTCTTGCTGAAGTATTTCGGTTAAACCCACGATATTTAGATCAACTCCAGATAAAACTTCGGCTTTGGCCAATGGTTGGCGGACTTTCAAATTTTTGACTTTTCTTTCACTATGTAGCATTTCCACCGCCTTGCGGACTTCTG
>CAZIBX010000050.1:0-6372 GCA_964537615.1 uncultured Pseudomonadales bacterium | reverse complement strand
CCTTGGTCTGCACCACCCCTCTGACTTCCAGTTCTATACCGGCTACCATCATCTCTACTTCATACTCACCTACTTCATCCAAAGTAATGGTTTGTTTTCCTGGCTGATCGATAACAATTTTTTTCATTTACCCGATACTCCCTGTCATTTCAAACTCAATCAAGCGGTTCATCTCGACTGCATACTCGATCGGCAGTGACTTAACGATATCAGCGACAAAGCCCCGCACGATCATTTTGCGGGCGGACTCTTCATCCACCCCACGACTCATCAAGTAAAACAGTTGGTCATCGCCGATTTTGGAAACGGTGGCCTCATGTGATAAAGCGACTTGGCTGTTGAAAACTTTTTCTGTGGGATATGTATCTGACCGTGATTGACTATCCAGTAGTAGAGCATCACAGACTACGCTGTTTTGGCTATGATGGGCGCCAGGTGAAACATAGGTTAAACCCCGATAACTGGTCCGACCTCCATCAACGGAAATCGATTTGGATACTACACTGGAGCTGGTATGTGGCGCCAGGTGAATCATTTTGGCTCCGGTATCCTGATGTTGACCACTGCCAGCCAGAGCAATACTTAAAGTTTCCCCCCGCGCTCCTTCACCGGCCAAAATGCAACTGGGATACTTCATAGTCACTCTCGCCCCCAGATTACAGTCAGTCCAGATCATCGTACCTTCGGCCTCGACTCTAGTTCTTTTGGTCACCAGGTTATAAACGTTTTTGTACCAATTCTGGACTGTAGTGTACTGACAACGAGCACCTTTTTTAACCACGATTTCTACAACTGCGCTATGGAGTGAAGCAGAACTAAACTTGGGGGCGGTGCAATTATGCACAGCCACTCCCGCTACTACATAACTTTCGTCTTGATCAACTGAAAAATTGTAAACGGATATATTTTTGACCTGGCGCGAAACAATACTGCTAACTGGAGCATATAAATATTTCTCGTCTACATGATAAAAAGTGGCCCGCTTCTTATGATGTAATTTGGGTTCTATACTGCGTCCCACTATTTGACCAAAAAGTAACAAATATTCACCGCCGACCATCAAACTAAACATGGTTTGACGATTTTCACTGGCACGCAAACGAGCATTGATAGATGAAGCAATGTTCAGCCGAGCCAAAATTTCTCTGCCCTGATAAGCCAAAGTTTGAGATACAGTGTTAATCCTAAAGATTTCTTTTAAACCATAAAGATGTTGACGCCTATAGTAGTTGCCGTCACCTCTGAACCAACCCAAAATCAATTCTTTTTGTAACTCAACTGATACTTGCATGGCCCAACCAGGAATTTGCTTAGCATGAGCTTGAGTGCCAAATTGTTGAAAAATCCGGCTTAGTCGAACTGAAGAAACTACGACAGAAGTGCCGTGATTTTTTTTATGATGACTCTCTGAAATTGGCACTGATCCAAAGACTTCAACCAATAAGGTTTTTACATCATCAATTAATTCACGCTCATGCGAACCAAAGGAAAAGTGAAGATATGAACCAGAGCTAATACTACCTTCAGCCAAGTAGTAACCAATTAACCGGAAAAATTCTGGTGACATCTTGACTGCAATTTTTTCAATTCGCCATTTACCATGATCGCCGACTTTAACATCAAAGATAATAGTTTTTTTAGTATCAACTTTTCGATTAATCGGTAAACACAAATAGTCGCCTTTCATTAACTGGTTAGCTGGGATCCACTCTGGAATCCATTTACTATTGCGCTGATTTGATCTTTGTCTACGAACGGCCAAAAATGGATGTTCTCTGGTTACCTGAATAGGTTGATTAGGATTGCCTCGTGGAGTGATCGTAAACATTTGTCCAGTATACTGACGTTTTTGGGTATTTTTGATTTTTCTCAAAATACCCAAGTGACTCAATAACTTATCTTTTGTTGTAATGGTTTCAATCAATTTAATCCCTCCATCTGTGGTAACCGGTGTTCCGGCTAAAAAGCAGCCCTCAACATAGTGCACGCTAGCCCCTTCATCCACAATAATTAATGTCCTCTCAAATTGACCGGCTTTTTCTGAATTAATCCGGAAGTAAGTTTGCAGCGGCAGATCAACTTGGACTCCAGGCGGTACGTAAACAAAAGACCCACCACTCCAAACTGCACTGTTGAGAGCGGCAAAAGTGTTGTCGTCCGGCGGGATGATCGTACCGAAGTACTGCTTAACCAAATCAGGGTGTAGTTTGATCGCTTCGTCCATAGATAAGAAAATTACCCCCTTTTTTTGCAAAGTTTTCTGGAGCGAGCCATAAACTACCTCGCTGTCATACTGGGCTTTAACGCCAGCCAAAACTGCGCGTTCTGCTTCTGGAATTTTCAGCCGGTCAAAAGTCGTTTTGACATCTTTGGGCACTTGATTCCAATCAGTGGCGATTTGATCGACCGGTCGCAAATAGTAACGGATGTCAGAAAAGTTAATGCCGGATAAATCAGCTCCCCACCCCGGCAAAGTTTTGCCGGTAAAAATTTGCAGAGCCACCAAACGCTTCTGGCGCATCCAATCCGGCTCTTGTTTAATTTGGCTGATTTCCTCCACTATCCGAGTCGTTAAACCCGGCTTGGTGATATGCACATAATCTTTGGTAGAGAAAGCATAGCCATGCTGATATTTTTTGGGAACTGGCGGTGGGGATGACACAGCAACGGGCGCAAATCTAGCCATAAACCGCCTTTATCATCTGGGTAATAAAACCGTCCTCACCACCGGCAAAACCAAAGTCATATTTGGCAGTTTTAAACTCGTCATAACTGATCCAAGCCCAGTTGGTATGTTCCGATGAAAGTTGAATCGAGTCTGTGGATAATTCAGCTGGTAAAACTAGACTGTAGCCGACAATCACCGCGTAAGTGTTATTTTGGACTTCAAAGTATGTACTCAAGTGAATTAAATTGAGATCAGATGGTTGGACGACAGAAGCCAAATCTAGGCCGGTTTCTTCTCTGATTTCTCGCATCAGATCAGATAAATGCGGATTTTTAAGATCAATGGTAGTCTCTGGCCAAACTGCGTTACCACCTGGCAAATCCCACTGGCTGGGTCTGGTGTGGGCAACCTGGCTTCTTTGCAAAATCAAAAATTTATCCTGGTGAGTCACCACTGCTTTTTGCAGAAGTTTGACTTGATCGGTCAGTCGTTGTGTAGAATTCATGATTTGCTTCCTTTCTGGTGCTGCTGCCACGGACCATAACCTGCTGACTCGACTTGATCCACTAGCTCCAAACCGCCTTCAGCCACAATCCGACCGGCTACCATAATATGGGTTTTGTCCGGTTTCAGAAGTCTGGCCAACTTTTGATAATGAGTAATAACCAAAATACCGGTGCGGTGAGTTTTTTTGACCTGACTGATAATTTCAGCTACCCGTTTGATAGCGTCGATATCCAGGCCAGAATCGGTTTCATCCAAAACAGCATACTTGGGCGCAAGAGTCATCAATTGCAGTAACTCCATGCGTTTTTTTTCACCCCCGCTCATGCCTTCATTCAAGCCTCGGTCCAAAAAACTAGCTGGCAACCCCACCTGACCGGCCAAGTTCTCCAGTTCACGCCGAAAAGCCACTAAATTTTTCACCCTATCCCGACCAGAATTAGCCGCAACAGCCGAACGTAAAAATGTCCAAACTGTGACACCGGGCACTTCCACCGGATGTTGGAAAGCCATAAACAGACCGGCCTTAGCCCGCTCTTCCACCGGCAAATCAATTAAACTTAAACCGTCCAGTTTGGCCTGACCTGACCGTGAGACTGACATCTGATACTGGGGATGGCCGGCCAAACCATAAGCCAAAGAGGTTTTGCCGGAACCATTGGGACCAAGCAAAACGTGGCACTCACCAGGTTTAATGGTTAAAGACACTGACTTAACGACTGTTTTTTGATCAATACGTACAGACAAAGCTGATAAAGTTAAAGACATAGTGCTCAACCGCCACCCGTTACTCTACTTTCAGACGGGGCAACAGGAGTTCGTAGTCTAACAGATTTACTTGATTATCACAGTTGAAGTCGGCCGGCAAATTATCGCCCGTTTGGTTCAATCCAGATGACCAAATCGAGTAATCGCGCAGATTAACTTTGTTGTCGCTGTTTAAATCATAAGATTTTTGGCAACCAGAGCCGCTGCCCTTTTTGACCATCACGCCATGGAAGTAGCTGTCACCGCTGATAGCTTTGATTCTTAAATCACCGCCGGCTAGCCGATTATTAAACTGTGCGTCTGTCAAAGTGAAAATTTTATCTTTAAAAGTATTACTGCCACCCAGGGTGACATCACCGGCTGAACTGGTGCTGGATGACACACCGTCATACTCCAGACGCCAAACTCGACCATTCATGTCTGGCGTGCCGTCCCAGTAACTGACTGTAACCTCAACGCTAGCTGTGGGTGAGGACATAAACTGATCATTGATATCCAGAGTCAAGTACGGCCGGTTGTGAGCCAGATCAGTTTGGCGATTATAAGCTCCGCGCCAGTCGCCGGGATTGTTGTCCCAAGGCGGGTTACTACTACCATGATTTTTTTCGGCAGCATAGTGACCCAGTTGCGAGTCACCTTCTGCTCCCAACAGATGAGCGATAAAAAATTCATAATCACCGATATCGCCAAAGTAAAACTGGGGGTTGTTTTCGTCGGCCGGAGCTTTAACCATACTGGTCCGAAAAGCAATCCAGGCTTGGTCTGTGGTACTGGCAGCTTTGCCGGCAAATTTGTCAAAAAACTGCAAAGCATCTTTATTACGCCACTCCCAACGCGGCGAGCCGGTGTTCCAACTGCTATTGGCGCTATTGTAGTTATCAGAGTAAATGTACAAAACGCTGGTATGTTTATCTAGAGCATTCAGCACCGACCACCAAATAAAAGCCGAATCTTCTGGTATGCCAGGCAAATTATAGTGACTACGAGCAGCGATATAGTTGCTCTCAAAACTGACAAATAACTTTGACCATAATCTTTCCATCGGCACCCACTGGGAAGTGTAAGCTCGATTGTCATCGGCCGGCAAATCTTGGGCCGGCTTGCCGTCTACTTTGGTACCCAGCGGAAAATCCGGTTCCAAACCACTATTGTGCATACCTAGTCGCAGACCGGTTTGGGCTTTTTGCAAAATATAACTGACTCGGTCGACTCTTTCATAATGACTGTGCAATAAACCGTTGGTTAAAACCGAGATGGGTTTTTGGTTGGCAAAACTTGTCGTGTATTGATCCACCAGCCAATTGGCAAACCCCACCCACTCGGTAGAACTATACTTGGCTTGATAAGCCGACTGTTGGGCAGTTTTGTCACACAAATTTGTCGAACCGGCGTGAGGGTTGGCTTCCCCCCAATAACCGATGTCCAGCTCGATCTGGGCGATAGCCGGGTGATTTTTATAGCGTTGGCCAAAAGCAGTGATGAAAGCCGACAACCGTTGTTTGACCATAGGATTTAAGTAATTGAGGCGTTTCAAGCGAGCATCACCAGCGGGGATACCACATTTGGCTGGAATATTGGCCGGATCAACCACAATCGGATCATACTCATCCGTTACCGCCCAAGACGGTGCACAAATATCGCCGGTGTCACCATCCTCACAACGCAACATAACTCCGATGACGGCTTTTTTGCCCCCCCGCTCCAGTTGGGCCAACCAGTTATCAACTTTGCTCCAATCATAACTACCCGGTGATGGCTCCAAACTACGCCAGCCGAAACGATTATGTGAACCCTTAATCAAATCAGAGTTGGCTCCAACAGATTTCAAACCCCCTTGATAAGTGCCGTGATCACTCTGCACATAAATCCCAGTTACCAGATTCGGACCGGAACTTTGATCGGCTTGACTTCTATTATCCCAACTAGTAGTTAACTTCTGTTGGCTACCAGCCAGCCAGACCACGATCAGTCCAGACAATAAAATCAATAGACCCAAACCTAAATACCAAAAATAACGATTGTCACGCCGTCGCATGTTGACTCTAGTATAGCGTTAAATCAAGCTCATCTGTGTGCCCAAGTCCCGCTTGGGCAAAGTAGTGAAGTCGACCGGACACTCAATTAACCGATTCCATTTATTGCGAAATTTGATCAAGCCCTTACTATAACCATAGTCCAACACATCTCTGGTGACTTCCACATCATGCAGACAATAAGCGCTTAACTTGTCAAATTCCTGATTTTGATAATACTTAATAGCGTCAAGTCCATCACCGGTCTTGCCTACACCGATGGTATCCTGGGCCACTGCGTCAAGGCCGATTCTGTGACCCACGCTGTCTTTAATTCTGGCCATCAAATCAAGTGTGGGTAGTTTATCCAATTTTAAACCGGACATATAACCAGACAAGGCCGGCAAATCAAAACCGATG
>CAZIBX010000049.1:0-6461 GCA_964537615.1 uncultured Pseudomonadales bacterium | reverse complement strand
AACGCTCTCAATGATCCACCCCTAAACTCGGATCTTGTTTTTCTATCCCCACAGTCTCCAAGACTTTAAACTCCACTCCGACTGACTGCAGGACCATATATCCGGTGTTTTTTATCGCGCCGTGAGCCAACTCTTCATAACTACCCCAACCCAAGTGAATCAACAAAGTTCTGATAATCGCCCCGTGCGACACCACCAGAGCGGTCTTGCCCGGATAGGCCAAAGCGGTTTGGCGCAAAAAAGTAATCAATCGAGCCATCATCTCTTCATCACTCTCGATGTCTGGTTTGACTTTATGTTTGAAACGTAGCTCCGGACTTAGTTGATAATGTTCGTCAAGTAAATCTCGCAGTTCAGCAAAAAACTCATCAACTTTCTTGCCGTCGTATCGGCCGAAAGTCATTTCCCGCAGTAGTCGAGAAGTTTTGACCGCCAGTTGGTGTTCCGAGGCGACGATTTGGGCCGTTTTGTGAGCTCTGATCAGATCAGATGAAAAAGCCAAATCAAACTTGACGTGACTAAGTTGCTTTGCTCTTTGTTGGGCCTGCAGAATGCCGTTATCCGTCAGTTGAGAGTCGTTGTTCTGGCCTTGCAAAATGTGATTCACATTACCTTCTGATTCACCATGCCGCATTAAATAAAAAATACAGGGTTTTCTATTGATAACTTTATTTTTAGTTTTTTTTCGAGTCATATTTTTTCAGCTCAAATACTCATTTATCTGTCAAAATCTATCAAAAGATCCTACTCAATTTCCGGTTTATTGCAACAATGAAAAATTTTGTATGTAAAGTCCAAGCCCCGTGACTATCAGAATCAAAGCCAAGCCAAAAATCAGCATAATTACGGTTTTTTCAAGCACAAAAGGATGACTGCTGGGCCTAGGCACAACATCATTGTAGCACCGATAGATTTTATCTGGTAGAATAGCCAGTTCTGCAACTACGCAATATCGCTATCATCGCGCACGTCGACCACGGTAAAACTACCTTGGTTGATGCCATGCTGAAACAAACCAAAACTTTTGCTAA
Organism: uncultured Pseudomonadales bacterium; assembly: GCA_964537615.1. Taxonomy (GTDB): domain Bacteria; phylum Patescibacteriota; class Microgenomatia; order UBA1400; family PJMF01; genus CAZIBX01. Next base: position 5,430 of record CAZIBX010000049.1, on the reverse strand, counting down.
TTATCAAAAAGAAAATCAGCAAACTACTATTTTGGACAGTAATGAGCTGGAGCGGGAAAAAGGCGTCACCATTTTGGCCAAAAACACGGCTGTTTTTTGGCAGGATTACAAAATCAATATTTTGGATACTCCCGGCCACGCCGACTTCAGTGGTGAAGTGGAGCGGGTACTAAATATGGCTGACGGCTGTATTTTGTTGGTTGATGCGGCTGAAGGAGTGTTATCACAAACCAGATTTGTTTTGCGGCTGGCTTTGGAATTAAACCTGAAACCCATCGTGGTCATCAATAAAGTTGACCGCAAAGATCAACGCCTAGCAGAGGTAGAAAGTGAGATCGCCGATTTATTTTTGGAACTGGCTGCTCATGAAAATCAACTGGATTTTCCCATGTTATACGCCAGAGGTATCGAGGGCGTGGTTGGCTCCAAACTGGCAGAGGAAACTGACCACTCATTGAGGATTACTGACAGCACTGACTTAACACCATTATTTACCGCCATCGTCAATACAGTGCCGGCCCCGGTCGGTGATCCGGACAAATTTTTGCAGCTGCAAATCAACAGTTTGGACTATGACGATTATAAAGGTACGATCGGCATCGGCCGGATCTGGCAAGGCAGAATTAAAAAAGGTCAAACGGTTTTGGTCATGCATCAAGATCAACAAAAGTCAGCCAAAATCGAGTATATTTTCAACTACACGGGTGTCAGCCGGACAGACGTTGATGAGTCTCAAGCCGGTGATATCGTAGGTATATCTGGTATTTCTCAATTATCCATCGGCGATACTTTGGCCAGTTCCGATCATCCGGAAGCTATGCCTCGACTAGCTATCAGTGAGCCCACGGTCAAAATGCAGTTGTCAGTTAATACCTCTCCTTTTGTCGGTCGCGATGGTCAATTTTCTACCAGCCGACAGTTGCGCGATAGACTACAAAAAGAGTTAACCACCAATGTGGCTCTGCGCGTTTGGCCCGGGCCAACTGGTGAAAGCGTAGTCATCGTCGGTCGGGGTGAACTCCACCTGGCTATTTTGATCGAAACCATGCGACGCGAAGGATTTGAGTTTTCTTTATCTAGACCGGAAGTAGTTTTGAAGGAAGTAGAAGGGGTAGATTGTGAGCCATGGGAATACGTCACGATTGATATACCAGAGACTAGGACCGGCACAGTCACTTCAGCTATGGCCCAGCGCCGAGCTCAACTGATTAATATGCACAAAACTCGCTCGGGAGTCAGATTTGAATATGAAATCGCCACCGGTAACTTGATCGGTTACCGCAGTGAATTATTAACTGCTACTTCTGGTGAGGGGATTTTACACTCGACATTTTTGGAGTATCGACCGATCAGTGCCAGAATAACTACCACTAGGGGTGGAGCCATCATCGCTTTTGAAACCGGCATGGCTACAGCTTATTCAATCGAAAAAGCTGAAAGTCGGGGCACAATTTTGGTTGATCCCGGGGAAGAAGTTTATGCTGGGCAAGTTGTCGGTATTAATAAAAGAGCGGAAGATATGGCTTTTAATATCGCCAAAGGTAAACAGTTGACCAATATGCGGGCCACTCATGCCGATTTTACTGTGGTACTGACTCCGGCTTGGCACCCGTCACTGGAGCAGTTTTTGACCCTGATTGCTGATGATGAAATGCTGGAAGTCACGCCTCATTTTTTGAGGTTAAGGAAAAAAGATCTGCAGGTGATGGGGAAGTAGTGTTCTTTTTGGTGCGGGACATCGTGAACGATGTTAGAACTATTATCAGAAATACTCACGAACAAATTAATATTCCGAATCTTGCCTATCTAAATATTCCGCAATAAGTTTCCCATTTGTTACAGAACGTACACGAGCCAAGTGACAACCCGTGCCACAATTAATATAAATAATAAACTCATTGTTACTTTTCCATTCCCAGTTAGAAACTTTTAGATCGCCTTCACTGATTTCTTTAAAACTCCTTTTTTTAATATCCATAATTACCAAAGACGTTTTGTTTAACGTTACTTCATCCTGAGGTACATGTATGTAAAAACCTATTTTTCTTTTATCAGGAGATAATTGTAGGTGTGTAATTTCTTTGTCTTGGTAAACAATTTCATATTGGTGTCCATCCTGCTCAAAAACTGGATAATTATAGTCATTTGTGGCGAAAAAATGTAATTGCTCAAATAGCACTGTCGATATTTCCACAGGATATACCATTGCTTCTTGTTTAGTTTCTGACTCAGGAGCACTGATTTGCACAGAAGATGTAGTTTCTGATTTTTCTGAAGCAATATAACTTGGAAAGTATTGCTTAATCACTTGATACAGGAAGAAAATAACAATGAGTAGAAGGCATGTTAAGCCCAACTTTTTACTTATGTGGAGTTTTTTCCAGTATTGTCTCATCTAATTTGGACTCCAGTAGAAGTAAGTATCATTTATTTGTTTGAGGAACTTGCCTTGCGGTACGAGATGTTCAATAAACCATTCTTTGGTCACTCCAATTCCATGGAAGTGGGTTGCAGTAGTAGGATTAATCATTTCTTCTGAAAGCAATTTCTGAGCTATTTCATAGCAATCCTGCCAATTTCTTAACCTCAACTTACTCTTGTCTTCATTCAGTGGATCTGTAACTTTAGGGAAGTTTATGTTTTCTGGTTTAAAAGGGTCGTATTGACCTTTTTGTAAAATAACTTCATGAATAGTATTTGGCCAAGCTTTGGCTTTTACTCTATTAAGAACTGCTCCACCAACCCAAATTTTGGTTTCTTTTGATTGATTTTCAGCTTCACCTAGAATCAGGCGAGCTAAAAGCATTTGACCGGTATCGTCATTGAAATCGTCCGTCCATTCTGGATCTTTCACCGTTGGGATGCGTTTTGGTTGAAAATCTCCAAGATCAAATTGGGCTTGATGAAGGGTGGGGGTTTTATCTGCCCAGAATTCTATATAGTGGATACCAGATTGTAAGTTTTTGTCAAAGGTTTTCTCTTCCCTTTTAGGTTCTGAAAAAAGTTTTGCCTTTGCTGACCACAACCAATCATGATGTTTTTCAGACTCTGAATTCTGTTCGACATTGTTGTCGATAATCAGTTTGACGTCATCACCATCAAGAAAATGCCATTGAGTACTGATCGCTGCTTTTATACTAAGCAAAGGCATATTAATAAACGCAAAAGTATACCAAGGCCGGGTATTACCATCTTCAGCCTGTTCGTTTAGGTCAAAATTCACATGATGAAGATCAGGAAGAAGTTTGTATTCAAATTTTTCAATTAATGCTTCAGACTCAGCAAAAAAATTGAAAGTATAATCCTCCACATTTAAAGGAAGAACGAAGACAACAGTTTTAGATAATCCCCTTATTTCAGTACCATTCCACGCAGGCGGAATGTTGAAAAGTTGCATGTTTTTTTCTGGAGGAATTTCTCTAAATTGAGTTCCGTTTATTTTCACTCGTAAGTTTTGTTCTTTTTTAAATCCAAAAAATCTTTTTCCTTGACAGCGTGCTCTGATAGAAATAGCATATAAGCCAAACTTTTCGATAGAAATCGTGTGAAAAATTTGTAGTAACTTTTGTGGGAAAAAAGTCAGCCATAGGTTAATTTTAGCTAGATTATTGAACCGAAACAATAGCCGAGAGAACCTTAGTTTAATTATTGACACACAATTGACAACTATGAAGTATTACGTTATACTTCATACTATATGCCCAGTATCCCAACTTCCCTTGAGGAAAAAAAACAACGCTTGGATAACTTCCGGCCGTTCTCTCCTGATCTAGTAACTAACCTGCGTGAATGGTTCAAAATCGAGCTAACCTACACTTCTAATGCTATTGAGGGAAATACTCTCTCTAGAGCTGAAACTGCCTTAGTGGTGGAAAAGGGCATTACTGTTGACGGCAAAACTCTCCAAGAGCACTTAGAGGCAGTAAACCATGCCCAAGCCTTTGACTGGGTGATGCAACGAATAAATACTGCTAAACAAAACCTCACTGAGAACACTATCCTGGAGTTACACCAACTTATTCTCCAAAAAATTGACGACATCAATGCTGGTCGATATCGCACAGTTCCTGTTCGAATTGCTGGCTCAACTGTTATCATGCCCAATGCCATGAAAGTTCCTGAACTCATGGATGAGTTTGTCACATGGTTACAGACAACTACAGATAATCCTTTGACCGTGGCTATTGAGGCACATTTTAAGTTAGTGAGTATTCACCCTTTTGTGGATGGAAATGGTCGAACTGCTCGGCTGTTAATGAATTTGCTGCTCACGCAAGCTGGTTACCCACCCGCCATTATTCGCAAAGAAGATCGGAAGCAATACATTACCAATATCGAAAAAGCTCAGCTGGGAGGTTCATTAGCTGATTACTACGCTTTAATGTATGAGGCAGTAAACCAATCTCTGGATATTTACCTTGAAGTCTTAGAAGGTAAAGAACAAGAAAAGGTTTTAGGAAAAAAACCCTTACTTAAAATTGGTGAGCTAGCAGAGTTAGTTGGTGAAACTGTGCCAACTATTCGTCATTGGACAAAAGAAGGGCTTTTAAGCGTGGCTGAATATTCACCAGGTGGATACCAGCTCTATAGTCAAGATCAAGTGACTGTTATCAAGAAAATCAGAAAACTACAAGACAAAGATCGGCTAACTATTGTGGAAATTAAAAAGCAATTAGCTAGATAATTGCTCGTTTATGTAATTTGGTGGTTATTTTTACCACTTTGGCGGAAGGGGAGGGATTCGAACCCACGAAACCCTTACGGGTTCTGGTTTTCAAGACCAGTGCAATTGACCGCTCTGCCACCCTTCCAAAAATCCAGGTCTAATTGTATCATTACAGGGCATGAGTGAAAACTTGCTCAAACGTTTTTGGCCACTGTTACTTATTTTTGTATTGGCAGTTCTATTCAGAACTTTGTGGTTAGACGGTGTGCCATCCATTCTCAACAGGGATGAAGCTTCCATCGGTTACAACGCCTACAGCATTCTCCAAACCGGCCACGATGAATATGGTGTGCACTTACCTTTCAGTTTTCGATCTTTTGGTGATTACAAACTGCCCGGCATGATCTATCTATTGGTACCGATAATTAAAATATTTGACTTAACTACGACCGCTATCAGACTACCCACTGCTTTATTTGGTTCTCTGACAATTTTATCGACTTATTGGTTGCTTTATGAAATGGGCTGGTCCAAACGCGTCAGAATTTTGACAGCTATATTATTGTGTTTTTCATTTTGGCATCTTTCTCAATCTAGATTGGTTTATGAGCCAATTCTTGGCTTGTTTTGGTTAACTTTGAGCTGGGCCGCTTGGTTAAAAGGCATCAAAGAAAAACCTTACTGGTTTTTCTTGGCGTTTTTTTCATACGCTGTGGCCAGTTGTACATATAACGTGCCCTGGTTATTAATACCTTTGATTTTTT
>CAZIBX010000048.1:0-6545 GCA_964537615.1 uncultured Pseudomonadales bacterium | reverse complement strand
AGTTGGCATTCAGTCAAAATCAAGCCGTCAATAAATTGGCCAGTGATATCGTCAATCACCGCTTTGTTATAAATCAAAAGGTTGAGCCGGCCACAACATTAGCTGATTGGATAAATCATAATCAGAAGGTAGATTTTGACATAGATGAGCTGATTAAAATCATTGATCAGGTTTTGGGTGAAAACATCCAAGAAGTCAAACGCTACCGAGCCGGCGAAGTCAAGTTGATGGGTTTTTTCTTAGGTCAGGTCCGCCGCCACTTGCCCAAAGCTGTAGACATCAGCCAGGTTTCGTCAGCCATCGCTAAACAACTTGACCATGAAAAATAATGACTTTGTCCACCTGCACGTTCATAGCGAGTACTCGCTACTGGACGGGTTGTGCCAGTTACCTAGTTTGATCAATCAAGTCAAAGATCTGGGTCAAACCGCTGTTGCTTTGACTGATCACGGAGCTATGTACGGCTCGCTACATTTTTATAACCAGTGTCTGAAGGCTGGCATTAAACCCATCGTCGGGTTGGAAACATACGTGGCAGATAAGTCGCATTTGGACAAGCAAGCCAAACCGGGAGTTGATCAATTTCACTTAACGCTGCTGGCTCAAGACTTAACCGGTTATAGAAATTTGATGCAGTTGACTTCGATGGCTCACTTGGAGGGTTTTTCTTACCGACCCCGGATTGATTTAGAGCTTTTGGCCAAACATAATCAGGGAATCATCGTGCTGACCGGCTGTCCCCAGTCTAAGTTCAATAAACTTCTGCGCGACGGTCAAGAAAAAGAAGCCGGGGCCTTGCTGGACTGGTATCACCAAAACTTTCCCGGCCGGGTTTATGTCGAGTTGCAGGCCCACCCCAAACTTGATTTTTTGACTGATCTGACCAAACAACAACTCAAACTGGCCAAACAACACAATCTGCCGGTGGTAGCCACCAATGACGTGCATTATGTTCGGGCCAGTGATGCTATCGCCCAGGACGCCTTGCTGTGCGTTCAGACACACAAGCTGATTGCCGACAAAAAACGCATGACCATGCTGGATAGTCCGGATTTTTATCTGCGCAGTGGCGATGAAATGAGTCAGTTATTTGCAGACATACCAGAGGCAATCAGTCATACCAAACTCATTGCTGATAGTTGTGACTTAAAAATTCCTACGGGAGAGTTGATCTTTCCCAAATTTGAGGTACCAAAGACAGAAACCGAAGCTACATACCTGCAAAAATTAACTATGCAGGGACTAGCCAGACGTTTCGGTCAGATTACCACAGAACACCAGAGCCGAGTCAAGTACGAGCTGGAAGTGATTAACCAGAAGGGTTATGCCACTTATTTTTTAATTACCCAAGATTTTGTCAACTGGGCTAGACAGCAGGGCATCGGGGTCGGGCCGGGCAGGGGCAGTGCCGCCGGATCGCTGGTGTCTTATGCTCTGGGTATTACTGACATCGATCCTCTGTTTCACGGCCTGGCTTTTGAACGTTTCTTGAATCCCCAACGCCCGACTCCGCCTGATATCGATATGGACTTTGCCGATGACAGAAGAGATGAGGTTATCGCTTATGTAGCTGATAAATACGGACCCGACCACGTAGCCCACGTTATTACTTTCGGTCGGATGGAGGCCCGAGTAGCGGTGCGTGACATCGGGCGAGTTCTGGGTTTGCCTTATGAAGAGCCGGATACTATCGCCAAACTCATCCCCAACGATCCGGCTCACCGGACATCACTAGCTGATGCGATTAAAACCATCCCGCAACTACAAACCTACTACCAGCAACCCAAGTTCAAACAACTACTTGATTTGGCTCAAACCGTCGAAGGTAACGTCCGCCACTCCAGCGTTCACGCGGCGGCTATCGTCATTACTGATCAACCCCTGCCGATTTATGCTCCAGTGCAAAAAGATCAAAAAAGTGGCAAAACTGTAACTCAATACGATATGTACGCTCTCGACTGTAACATCGCCGATGATGCGTTGGGTTTACTCAAGTTTGATTTTTTGGGACTACGCAACTTATCGACCGTTCAGGCCTGTGTTAAGTTGATCAAAGTCACCCAAAACCTGGATCTGGACGTCAGTCGTTTGCCTCTGGATGATCAAAAAACTTTTACCAGTTTGTCAGAGGGTAATACCATGGGCGTGTTTCAACTGGAATCGGCCGGTATGAAACGAGTGGCCCGTTCACTCAAACCATCACAGTTTTCAGACATCACCGCCATGGTGGCCTTGTTTAGACCGGGACCGATGGATCTGATTCCTCAATTTATAGAAGGTAAACACAAACCAGAAACCATCACTTATCCTCATGATTCGCTCAAAGATATTTTGCAGGAAACCTACGGGGTGATGGTTTATCAAGAGCAGATTCTGGCCATTGCTCATACCATGGCCGGCTATACTTTGGGCGAAGCTGATATTTTGCGCCGAGCCATCGGTAAAAAGAAGAAAAAATTACTGGACGAAAATAAAAAACGCTTTGTGGAACAGTCATTAAGTAAGGGTTACAGTCGTAGCGTAGCAGAAAAAGTCTGGGGTTTTATCGAGGCATTTGCTAACTACGGCTTTAATAAAGCCCACGCCGCCAGTTATGCCATGATTGCTTACCAAACCGCCTATCTGAAAGCCAACTATCCTGTCGAGTATATGGCTGCCATGATGAGTGTCGAGTCAGCCAGTCACGCTCAAACCGGCGATGAAAGAGTCGCCCAAGCGGTAGAGGAATGTAAACGGCTGGGAATTAAAATACTGCCGCCAGATATCAATAAATCAGCTCGAGATTTTACTTTGGAAAAAGTCACCCAGTCACTACATGGTTGGGGCATCAGATTTGGATTAACTGCTATCAAACATGTCGGTACCAATGCAATCGATGCTATTTTGACAGCCAGAGAAAAAGGTGGCCCATTCACTTCTCTGACTCAAATCATCGCCCAAACTGACTCCCGCAAAGTCAACAAAACCACCCTGGAGTGTTTGATCAAAGTCGGAGCTCTGGACATGTTTGGTACTCGGGCGGCTATGTTATCCAATCTGGAAGCTATCAGGAAACGTTTATCAGGTCAGGTCAAAACTCACGACGAACAAGACAGTCTATTTAGTCAAGTCACTCAAACCCAAATGGCTGATAACTTACCAGATACCCCGGAGTATCCCAAACCAGAACTGCTGTCTTTTGAAAAAGAACTGTTGGGAATTTACTTAACCGATCACCCTCTGGCTACGGCTTTAAAACAGATCAATCGCCAAACAACTATTAAAATCGAAGATATTGAGGCCAGTATGCATCTGGGTCAAACTCACGCTATCGGCGGAGTCTTGTCTGGATTGAAAGTGGTCACCACCAAACAAACCGGCAAACCCATGGCTTTTGGCACGATTAATGATGGTACCGGCAACTTGCGGTTTGTGGCTTTTCCCAAAGTTTACGATCAGGTGAGTCAGTTAATCAAAGCCGACAGTGTGGTCTTGATCAAGGGTAAACTGGACAGTCGGGATGAAGAGTTACAAATGGTCGCCGAGCGTATTCAGGCCCCCAATCCCCTAGACCAAAACTTGTCTGAATCATCGCTGCAGCATGAAATATTTCTCCCCCGCAAAACTACACCAGCTACTTTAAAGAAACTGGGCGAGCTACTTAAATCAAAACCAGGTGAAGATGCGGTGGTAGTCTTGATTCCCAACGGCACCACGCCCCAAAGAATGATTTTGCCTTACACAGTGGCCTGGACCAAGTCACTCAATGATCAGGTTAATGCTCTTTTGACTTGATCACAACTCTTGAAGACAGAGCAATAATCCGCTACTAGCCAAAAAAGCGATTTTTTGTACAATAAAGCCCCATGAGTTCTCATGGGTCTACTCGGTTACCTACCAAATATGTTTTTATCTCCGGTGGTGTTCTGTCGGGCTTGGGCAAAGGCGTAACCGCAGCCAGTTTGGGGTTACTGCTTAAGTCCCACGGCTACCGCGTCACCAACATCAAGTGTGAGAACTATCTTAATCTTGACTCCGGTAACATCAATCCGATCGAGCACGGTGATGTTTTTTTGTGTCAAGACGGACTGGAAGCCGACCTTGATTTGGGAACTTATGAGCGTTTTTTGAATGAAGAAGTGGGCAATAAAAACTTCACCACCATGGGTCAGATCTACTCCCAAGTCATCGAGAACACCAAAAACCTAGCTTATGACGGAGCCACGGTTGATGCCTTGCCTTACGTACCAGAAGAGGTAATCAAAAGAATCATGAATGCTTCTGCCGGTTACGACATTATTTTGGTTGAACTGGGCGGCACAGCCGGGGAGTATCAAAATGCTATCTATTATGAAGCTTACCGGACACTGAAACTGCGTTTGCCCAAAGACGCAATTCATATCCACGTGACTTACTTCCCCATGCCTCCCCATGTAGGCGAGCTGAAATCCAAACCAACTCAACTATCCGTAAGGGCCTTGAACAGCATGGGGATTCAACCCGATTTTATCGTGGGTCGGGCAGAAGTGGCACTGGATAACAAACGTAAGGAAAAAGTGGCTTATTACTGCAACCTGCAGGTGGATGACGTCATCTCCAACCCTGACTGTGACTCGATATATGAGCTACCTCTGATTTTTGCCGACCAAGCTTTTGATACCAAAGTTTTGCAAAAATTATCTTTACCTATCCATAAGTCGGACTTATCACCTTGGCAAAACTTCGTTTCCATCATGAAATCACCCAAGTCTCAAATCGTTAATATCGCTATCATTGCCAAGTATATCGCCACCGGTGACTATGAACTGAAAGACAGTTACGTTTCCTTAACTGAATCACTCAAAATTGCCGCCGCTCATAACGACACAGATATCAATATCAGATTCATCAACGCCGACCAACTGGAAAAAGGTAGCGAGAAAGCTCACAAACAACTGGCAGAAGCCGACGGCATTATTGTACCTATCGGCTGGGGGGGTAGGGGAGTAGAAGGTAAAATCGCTGCTATCCAGTATGCGCGAGAAAAAAAGATTCCATATTTAGGACTGTGTTATGGTCTGCAGCTAGCTTGTATCGAGTATGCTCGTCATGTTTGTAGATTGCCCCAAGCTCATACCAAAGAAGTCGACCTTGATACACCAGACCCGATTATTCATGAAATTCCTTTTGAGGAAAAATACCAACGGATTAAGGGGGAAGGGGCCAGTATGCGGCTTGGTGCTTACGACTGTATCTTGAAGCCAGGTACATTGGCGCACAAAATTTATAAAAAACATCACGCTTTCAAAGACGAGGCCAAAAATCTGATTTCAGAAAGACATCGTCACCGGTTTGAAGTCAACAACGCTTACCGAGAAACTTTGGAAAAAAATGGCTTGGTAATTTCCGGCACTTCACCAGATGATTTTTTTGTAGAAATGATCGAGTTGCCAGAAAATGTCCATCCTTTCTTTTTGGCTACCCAGGCACATCCGGAGTATAAAACTAGACCATTGCAACCCCACCCGATTTTTGTAGAGTTTCTTAAAGTCAGTCATAAGTCTAAAAAGTAAAACTGTCGCCTGCTTGCTTATCGGCCCAACTTGACTTACAATACACTCCTTCTATGTCACTTTACACAACCTACCAAAATCAATCTATAGCTGTCGGCGACACTGTGCGCGTCCATCAAGAAGTGGTGGAAGCCGGCAAAAAAAGAGTTCAGGTTTTTGAGGGAGTTGTGGTAGCTATCAAAAATAAGGGCTTGGGACAAACCTTTACTGTGCGCAAAATTGCTGCTGGCGGGATCGGGGTTGAAAAAATCATGCCCATCAATATGCCAGCTATCCACAAGATCGAAGTCAAACGTAAGGGAAATGTTCACCGGGCCAAACTATACTACCTGCGTGATAGAGTCGGTAAAAGCGCTACCAAAGTTAAAGAACAGACAGCTGACATCAAGCCAGTTGAGTCAGTCAAGCCAAAGGTTCGGGCTAAAAGCTGAACACAGAGCTCAAGATTTTCTTACCCGTAGTGGTTATAAAGTGATACAAACCAATGTATCTTGTGGTCGATTTGAAGTTGACATAATCGCTTGGGATACAGTTAGCGGTGAGTTGGTTTTCGCCGAAGTCAAAAGTCGCCAAACTGGGTATTTTGGTGACCCCAGCCGAGCAGTAGATAAAATGAAGTTGTCACACATGAAGTATGTGGCCAAAGTTTACCGCCAGCTCTACCAGCACACGGGCGATTACCGATTTGACGTCATCGCTGTTTTACCCTATCAGATCGAACATTTCATCAATGTGACCTGGCAGGTGCGCTAGACCCCGGCCAATGATAAAATACATGGGTTAATCAGCTGGCCCCATCGTCTAGCGGTTAGGACATCGGGTTTTCATCCCGGTAACCGGGGTTCGATTCCCCGTGGGGTCACAAACTTTTTTTAAGAGTTCTTAACACCATTGGAAGACTCATCGCCCTTATTACTTCGTTGGCGCGATTGTTGGCGCGATTATGGCGCGATTTTGTGATGTTCACATCTCTTCAATTTGAAGTTCTGTCAACTCGTTGCCTTTTTCGTAAAC
>CAZIBX010000047.1:0-6796 GCA_964537615.1 uncultured Pseudomonadales bacterium | reverse complement strand
GGCGATATTCTCCACTCCTGGCCGGAGTTTTATGATAATGAGCTAGGTAGTTGGCATCAGGTGGATCCGACTTGGGAAAATACCACCGGGGGAGTGGATTACTTTAGCCAATTTGACTTGAGCCACATCACTTTTGCCATCAATGGTCAGTCCAGTCAAGTACCGGCGCCAGTGGGAGCATATGGTGATCAGGATAACAAACAAGCCACCGTTTCCATCACACCCACCACTGACTGGTCACCGTCTGATCTAGAGCTGGACATGACTGTAGAGCCGGCGCGGTGGCTGTTTTGGACTCTACCCGGCCGCGCCAACTTAATTATCAAAAACCAAACTGGTCAAGGATGGTATGATGTGACAGTTAGCGTCACAGCCCAGAACCCTGATGTGGTAGTCAATTTCAGCAATTCACGGCTGACCTCACTCTTGCCGTTTGATCAGATCACTCTACCCATCACCATCTATGATCAAAACAGCCAATTCGCCAAAACCACCATCACCGTCCAAGCCACCAGCCAAGATCAAGCAGTCAACTTCACCTCCGCTGAATCAATCCGGGCTGTCCCGGCCGTCTTTAGTCAAAAATTCTGGCAAATTGCCCTCATTGGCCTGGCGGGAGGACTGGTCCTGCTCACCCTTGGCACCGGGAGTGTATTGGTTTATCGGGCCCAAAAAAGAAGTGCTTTACGTGGGCAAAGCCAAACAACTGCGTCGCCGCCTCCAGTCCTACCTCCGCCTCAACCAACTTAGCTCTCGCATCAGAGAAATGGTGCAGTTGGCTCGCCATGTTAAGTATCAGGTCTTAACCAGTGAGTTGTCGGCTCTTTTGACTGAAGCCGAGTTAATCAGAACTTATCAGCCACCATATAACGTTCTACTTAAAGATGATAAATCACCTCTCTATATCATCCTGACCCAAGATGAGTTTCCTTACGTCAAAAATATCAGAAAAAAGGAGCTGGCCACGATTAAGCCACAAGCCGTGTTTGGGCCATTCCAAAGTGGTTATCAAGTCAAACAAGTTCTCCAGATAGCCAGACCATTGTTTCGCTGGTGCGATCAGCCCGGCAACAAAGAAAAAAAACCCTGCTTTTACTTTCATCTGGAACTGTGTGATGGGGCTTGTTGCGGTTTGGTGACTGCCCAAACTTATCATCAAAGCTTAAAACAACTTCAGTTGTTTCTACGAGGTCGATCTACCCAACTCATTGCGTCTCTGACCAAACAGCGTAATCAGCAAGCTAAACTCCTACAGTATGAAGTAGCCGGCGAAACTCAAGCCAAGATCACTGCCTTAACCGCCATTACCAAAACTCCCTACCAACTCCGGCCTGACCCCACGCCTATCTCCCTGCAAGCTTCACCCTCTGATCGTCTCAAGTATCTGGGTCAGGTTTTGACCGAGTTTGCTTTCATTCCCCGCACCCAACCCTTACAACGGATCGAGTGTTATGACGTCAGTAATATATCCGGTAGTTTGGCCGTGGTATCACAAGTGGTTTTTATCCATGGTCAGCCGGACAAAAGTCAGTACCGTAGCTTCAATATCAAGTCGCTACATACCCCCAATGACGTGGGTATGCTCAAAGAGGCCTTATCCCGCCGGCAAAACCACCCAGAGTGGGGAACACCAGACTTGGTGGTGATTGATGGTGGCAAGACCCAACTGCGGGCCGCTTTATCGATCTGGCGACAATCTAGTGTCATCAGTATCGCCAAAAACCCCGATCGATTGGTTATACCCAGACGACCAGCGACAGAACCACTGTCCAGTGCTTCAGGCTTGGTTGTGGTCAAACTGAAACCCAATCATCCGGCTCTATTGCTGATTCAAGCTCTGCGCGATGAAGCCCATCGTTTCGCCAAGTACAAACATACCAGGCGGCGTGACAAGCAGTTGTTTGGATAAAATTTGTTATACTTAACTCATGCTTAAACCATTTTTGGTATCCGTTTTGACTCTGTTTATCATCGCTTTTTTTCTCCCCAATGTCGGGTACACCGATATCCCCACCCTGATTCTGGCCGGAGTAGTTTTGACAGTTTTAAATAAAGTGGTCAAACCGGTACTCAAACTTTTGACATTGCCGATTAACGTAGTGACTATCGGCTTGTTTGGTACGGTCATTAACGCCCTATTGCTCTGGTTGTTGACTTATCTGGTACCTGGATTTTCTATCTTACCCATGACTGTCCTGGGGGTGGGCCTGAATCAATTTTTTACTCTGGTGCTGATGTCCGTCCTGATCGGCTTAACTCAAGGCCTGGTGGCGGCTTTACTCTGAATTTAATGGTCAGCGTTGTATAATACAAGCTATGAAAGCACTGCTCCTGTTTGGCCTGGTCGGGTTGTTGTTTGTTACTGTCCCGGCCCAGAAAATATCAGCCCAGACCGTGCAACAACTCCAATATGTCGAGAGTAACATTGACCAGCTGGGACTGGCTGATGTCAATGTCAGCACAGATTCCGCCACAACTTCTGGCTTGACTCAAGCCACCCCACCCAAAGAAAGTGACATTACCCAGCCCACCGGTGAAACCCAACAAACCTTAACCAACTATCTTTTTTCTCACCCACCTGGTGAGTTGAACTGGTACAACCCCATGCAACACTTGATTTTCAGAGCGGTCAATAACGGTCTAAGCGCCAACTTAGTGGTTCTACTACTCCTTTTTCCCCTGATCGCCGCCTTGATTGCATTTTCTCGCCACGTGGTGGGACTGGAAGGGTACGGCGTCTACACACCAGCTGTGCTGTCAGTGGCTTTTGTGTCTACCGGTATCCCCACCGGTATCACGATTTTTATAGCGGTACTCGCCGCTGCTTTGCTGTCCAGGTTCTTAATCAAAAGTTTGAAGCTCCAATACTTACCTCGGACTGCCTTAATGCTCTGGGGTGTAGCTCTGGCTGTCATGTTATTTATCAGTTTAAGCAGCGCCCTGGGACTGCAAGCCCTGCAATCTCTCAACATTTTTCCTCTGCTGATCATCATTTTGCTGTCAGAAAACTTTATGGAAACTCAACTCATGTCGACTCGGTCCAAAGCTCTGCGTTTGACTTTTGAAACGCTCGTGCTGGCGGCGCTTTGTTCACTGCTGATTAGTTTTGAGCCGATTCAGCGTTTGGTTATTCTCAACCCCGAGCTGACCGTGGCCTGCGTGGCTTTAATTACCATCGCCATCGGTCGTTACACCGGACTGCGCCTGATGGAAAGAGTTAGATTTAAAACTATCATCGATTCATAATCACTATGCCCAAAACAAGCGATATCCTAGGGATGAATGCGCGGTCGTTCTTCACTCGGCTCAACAGCAGTTTTGCTCAAAGCTTGGCTGGTTCCAAGTACGCCACCAAAGTAGTGTTACAGGAAAACCGTATCCCCACAGCCGAGATTCTGGGGGTGCTGGGAACCAATGAAGATGTCAGTTTATTTGACTGGAATCAACTGGATAAAAACTTTGTGATTAAACCTTCCAATGGTAGCGCCGGCAAAGGTATCGTCATCTTCAGGAAAAAACTTGACGATAGAGACGTTTGGGTTGACGTGATGGGTCGGCATTGGACCCTTGAAGACATTAAGCTGCACTGTTCAGACATCTTGGAAGGCCAGTACAGTACTCACGGCCTATCTCACTCTGTAATTATTGAACAGAGAGTCTTAAACCACCCGACTCTGAAAAAATATGTTGCCGTGGGCACACCTGACGTCCGAGTAGTGGTTTATCACTCTGTGCCTGTCATGGCAGAACTACGTTTACCCACTCGCGAATCTGAAGGTAGAGCCAATATTCACCAGGGTGCAATTTTGGTCGGCGTTGATATTGCGACTGGTATCACCACTCACGCTATCTCCACAACTGACCCTAACCTCAGGTTTTTGCCGGGTACTAAACTTAAACTCAACGGCATCAAAATCCCGTTTTGGAGTCAACTACTGGAGTGCGCAGTCGAGGCGGCCAAAGTCGCCAACTTAGAGTATTCTGGCATCGATCTGTTTATCGACGAAACCAGAGGGCCACTGGTGGTTGAACTGAACGCTCAACCAGGATTGGCCATCCAGCTAGCCAACCGAGCCGGCCTGCGCCGTCGCCTGGAAAGAGTGCGGGATCTGGAAATCATCAACACGGCTCACGGTGTCAGAATCGGTCAGGCCTTGTTTGCCCAAAACATCGCCGATAAAGTCCGGGCCGAAGCTGGTGTCCAAATCCTATCTCCCCAGGAACCGGCCTGGATCTGGGATAAAACTAAAAAAGAAAAGTTGGAGATCAAAGCTCTGATCAACACCGGTCGTTTCCGATCAGCTATCGCGGCTGATCTAGCCAAAAAACTAGGCCTGCTGGATAGTCCAGACTTACTCTGGTTTCAGAGTGAGCCCAAAGAGGGTACAGCCCCCGTGATTGAGGTCACTTTCAAGTTAAGAGGTGTCAAAAAAACTACCGCTATGATCGTTTCCGCTCGGCTCAACAATAAACCCTACCAGCTGAACCTGGGTAGACATGATCTGGAGGGTTTTGTCGTCGGCATGGAGAAACTATGACAGACCAAATTCAAATCATCGACAATATCGCCCCGGTTATCTTTACCGGCCCTCTGGGCAGTCGTCAGGTTGAAGCCAAGATCGATACGGGTGCATACCGCAGTTCACTGGATATCAACTTAGCCGACCAACTAGGCCTGCTTGATGCCAAAAATGTAGTGGGATATAAAGTCGTCAACAACAGTCTGGGCGAGACCTCTCGGCCAGTGGTACGGTGTCAAATTACCATAGGATCTAAACGAGTAGAAACAGAAATTGGCGTGATTGATCGACAAAAATTACGATATCGTGCTATCATCGGCCGCAAAGATCTGGCCGGCTTCTTGGTCCGGCCTGATCCTGACTTAAATCACTAATTTATTATCAAAATATGAGAATCGCCTTGGGTATCAGTGGAGGAGTGGACTCGGCTGTCAGTGCTCACTTACTGACACAAGCTGGCCATCAGGTGACTGCTGTCTATCTGGAGTGCTGGAAAGCTCCCGGTTGTCGGACAGAGGAAGACCGAGCTGATGCTCTCAAAGTCGCTTTGGCCCTGCAGTTACCATTTCAGGTCCTGGACTTTAAACAACAATATAAAGACAAAGTGGTGTCATACTTCTTTTCAGCTTTCCAGGCCGGCCAAACTCCCAATCCAGATACCATGTGTAACCAGGAAATTAAGTTTGGTTTGTTTTATGACTGGGCCATGACACATGGTTTTGATGCTATCGCCACCGGCCACTACGCCAAAATCGTGGATGTTAATCAGCAAAAATTTTTGGCCATACCGGCGGATCAACATAAAGATCAAACCTATTTTCTCTATCTGCTGACCCAGACAAATCTGGAGCACGCTTGTTTTCCACTGGCCGATTTAACCAAAACTCAAGTTCGGGCTTTGGCTAAAAAATTTAAGGTGCATGTAGCAGACAAAAAGGACTCGACAGGCATCTGTTTTATCGGCGAGATTAACGTGGCGGATTTTTTGAAACAAAACCTGGGCCAAAACCCAGGCGAAGTAATTGATACCAGTGGCGTAGTTGTCGGTCGACATCAAGGGCTGTGGTTTCATACTATCGGTCAGCGAGGCGGCTTCACTTTAAATCCCACATCAGTCATCGATCGAGCCAACCATCATATTATCTCCCGTCACAACATCCCGCCTTTTTATGTCATCGCCAAAAAACCCGCTACCAATCAGTTGGTGGTCGGGTTTGGCGCTGAAACTGCTCAAACCAGTTTCATGATCAATCAGCCACACTGGATCAATCCTCAAACTGGTTTACAACTCGTCACTACTGCCAGTTCAAATCACAGTTTATACGTGCGAGTGCGTCACACTGGTCAGTTGTTGGCGTGTACCATCACCACTCAAGCCACTGGCCTGATCGTCAAGTTATCAGCCCCAACTCGAGGTCTGGCTGACGGCCAAGCTGCCGTGTTTTATACCCAGCTTGATGAGCATTTATGCTGTTTGGGAGGTGGCGAAATTGTCAACTTCGCTATTTAACTCTTTGTAGTTGTGTCGCATCAGATCATAGATGGTGTTTTCAAACTTAAAACCATTTTGCGTACTTTCTGGGCCCAGTTCTGGATTGGCGTTACAGTCCACAAAGTAGTAATTTTCATACTTATCCATGACGATATCAAACCGGGCGAAGTCGTCCATTTTCAGCGTAGCAAAAGCTCTTTTGATATCGCGTTTTAAGCTGTTAACCAAATAAGTGTTGTCCAAAGTATCTGATTTATAGTTAATGATGGGAGTTTTGCCCATATCGGCTGCCCACTTGGCTTCAAAAGTCACCAGTTTAAACATTTGACCTTCTGGTTTCTGATAAACCACTTCGTTTAAGTGGGTTCTGACCTGACTGGATTCATAGACGAAGCCCGTCACTTCGCGATCGGCCTCGATGTATTCTTCGGCCAAAATCGGTTGATCAAAAAGATTAAGTAGTTCTTTAAGTTTCTGATGTAGCTCTCTCTCGGTGGCCACCACTGAATTAGCATCGATACCGACACTGCCGTGTTCTTCGTTGGGCTTCAAAATCAGGGGGAAATGAAGATCATAATCGACATTTTGGGAGTATGTCCGGAAAAGCTGATAGCGGGGTGTGGGGATACCGGCGTTACGCAGCAAGGTTTTGGTCAAAAATTTATTGTAAGTCAAAGATAATGCCAGAGTATTGGATCCCAGGTAGGGTAGTTGAAATAGCTCAAATAAACTGGGAATACCCGCCGCTAGAGAACCGGAGCCGCGGATAGTGTCCACAAAGTTG
>CAZIBX010000046.1:0-6799 GCA_964537615.1 uncultured Pseudomonadales bacterium | reverse complement strand
ATTTTCTCGGCTGATGCTATCCCGGGTAGTGAGCATGGTTTTTATCATGCTGTAGATGAGTTGTGTCGCAACCGCATTCATGTGGTTTATCCGGCTATCATGCCCAATTTGCATCAATCCGGTCACGCCAGCCGAACCGAACAACAACAACTTTTATCTTTATTGTCACCTGGATTTGTTATGCCCATCGGCGGAGTGGATCGTCACCGCTATCAATTTATTAACTTTGTGGCCCAGCCCTGTGGCTACCGTGAAAACCAAGTTATTTTGCCCGAGCAGGGTCAGGTGGTAGTCCTTAAAAACGGCCAAGTCAGTATGGGGGAATCAGTTCCCTTGACTCCACAAATCGTGGATGGTCTGGGCGTGGGGGATGTCGGTCCGGCTATTTTATCTGATCGACGCAACTTGAGTCAGGCCGGCATGGTAGTAGTAGTAGTACCTCGGGTGCGGGGTAAAGTCCGGACAGACAAAATTGAAGTAGTATCGCGGGGCTTTGTGTTTCTCAAAGAAGCGCCAGAAGTTGCTACTTTTATCAAAGATCATGTCAAACAAGCGCTGAACAAACCCGGCAAGCATAAAAAAATTGTCGATTTGAAACGGGAGATCGAACGGTCTCTGGGCAAGGCATTGTATAAAATTATCCACCGCGAACCGATGATTTTGGTGGCGTTTGTAGATATAGAGTAGGGAGTATGAAACCCCCACTTGCCAAGTCACTTGGAGTATGGTATATCCTATAATATAATAATATGGCACGGCGCAGAAAGTTTTCATTCAAACTGAAGCTTAAACCAGAAACGGTTTACTCGATCTTTGGTGTGTCGTTTATGACTTTGGGAGTTTTGGTTTTGGTGTCATTTTCTGGTCAGGGTATTTTGTTATCCAGATTAAATGCCGGTTTGATGGCGGCCTTGGGTTTGTCACTTCTATTTTTACCATTTTTGTTTATCGCCGCTGGTTTGATGTTTTTCCGGTCCAAAGCCGAGTTTACCAAGCCAAATGTTTTGCTGGGTGGGGTCATCACCATGCTTGGCGTGCTAGGTTTATTTCAAACTGGTTATGTCGGAGAAAAAACTTTTATCAACGCCAGTGTTTTGTTGTCTAGTTACGGCGCTTTGGCAGTTTTTGCCGCTCTGGTTTTGATCGGATTTTTCTTAATTTCCCAGCTGACATTGCAAGAGTTGTTTGAGTTTTTATCTTGGTTTAAACGTCCGGCTAAATCCACTGACCAGGCCGAGCTAGCTACAGCTACCCAAAGTTCTGGTGGTTGGCACTTGCCTAAGTTGAAGTTGCCTTTTGGTCAAAAAAACACTGCTGGTCAAAGATTTTTGATCAATGCCGGCGATAGAGATATGGTGGATGATCAAGATGTAATCGCTCCCGTGGCTATCGCTGGCTCTAAGCCCGATCCAACTCAACCCCAAACCCAAGCAAGTGCTGGCAGTGGTCCGATTTTGACTCCGGCTCTGCGTCCGCGGGCCTGGGAGTATCCGCCTCTGACTTTGTTAAGCGAAAGTGAGGGTGGTGAGGCTGATCGAGGCGATGTATCCAAAAACGCCGATCTGATCGAAGCCACCCTGGAATCTTTTGGCATCAGAGCCAAGGTTAAAGAAGTCAATTATGGTCCTTCCGTCACCCAGTATGCTCTGGATATTACCAGAGGTACCAAACTATCCAAAATCACAGGTCTGTCTACGGACTTGGCTCTGGCTTTGGCCGCCCCGACTGGCCAGATCAGAATTGAAGCTCCTATGCCTGGCCGAGCGCTGGTGGGTATCGAGGTCCCCAACCACTCCGCCAAGTATGTGACACTCAAAAAACTGCTGTCTTTCAAACAAATGAAAGAACATCAGTCCAAACTAGCGGTGGCACTAGGTATTGACGTATCAAATAATCCGGTGATTCTAGACATCGCTCGTATGCCTCACATCCTGATCGCCGGAGCGACGGGTTCTGGTAAGTCTGTAGCCATCAATAGCTTTTTGTGCTCCATGTTGTTCCGGGCCAGTCCGGACGAAGTTAAGTTTATTTTGGTTGACCCCAAACGGGTTGAGTTAACTGGCTATAACGATATTCCGCATTTATTGGTGCCGGTGATCGTCGAGCCCAAAAAAGTGGTGTCGGCTCTCAAGTGGGCCACGTCAGAAATGGATCAGCGCTACCAACGTTTGGCCGAGGTAGGGGTGCGTAATATAGAAGGATACAATGAGTTGGCTGGTCATACTGCCATGCCCAACATCGTGATTGTGATTGATGAGTTGGCCGACATCATGTTGTATGCTCCGGCCGAGGTGGAAGAAGCCGTCACTCGCATCGCCCAAATGGCCCGGGCGGTAGGTATTCATTTACTTCTGGCTACTCAAAGACCGTCGGTCGATGTTTTGACCGGACAGATCAAAGCCAACATACCGGCCCGTATCGCTTTTAACGTTTCTAGCATGATGGACTCACGGGTCATCTTGGACACGCCAGGTGCGGAGAAGTTGCTGGGTCGAGGCGACATGTTGTTTATCCCACCTGACAAAGCCAAACCGGTGCGGGTGCAGGGAACTTTTGTATCTGATCCGGAAATCAAACGCTTGATCGAGTTTATCAAGAGTCAGGGACAACAGCCGGAGTATCAAGAAGAAATTACCACCAAGTATAAGGCGATTGGCGGAGGTCGGGGTAGTAGCGGAGCTTTTGACAGTGGAGAGGGAAGTGAAGGCCAGGACGAGTTATTTCTGGAGGTGGCTAAGTTTATCGTCACCACAGACAAGGCCTCATCCTCGATGATTCAGCGCCGGTTCAGCGTCGGTTATAACCGAGCGGCCAGAATTCTGGATCAGCTATATGCCGCTGGACTAGTCGGGCCGGCTGATGGCAGTAAGCCCAGAAGTGTCAATGCTACCAGGATTATGGAGTACATCCATGCCAGTGAAGGTGAAGTAGAGACGGGCTAGAAAGGTTTGCGAGTGGGAAAAAGAGAATCCTGGAGTTGAGTCTAGAAAAGATGAATTTTGAGTTGATTGGCGTGTAGGTAGTACTCTGATAGCAAAAAGAGAATATAAACCAGGAAAATAAACAAGCCCTCTCTTCTGGAAACTGTGTTTTTGGTTTTGGCAAAAATATAAAACAGTGTCAGGCCGATCAGTAAAAAGATTAAACTGACCAGATATGAGTTGGTTAATCTGACTTCTACACCAGTCAAAAATGAGAAAAAACCAAACAAAAAAGTATTGAAGCTGGCCGAACCGACATAATCACCAAAAGCCACCTGATTGTTATGACCCAAAACCGATCGGAAGGCCACAGCGATCTCTGGCACGTTGGTCCCCACTGCGATAACCAACAAACTGATCAAAAATGGCGAGACTCCTATGATCTGGGCTAGGTATTCAGTTTGATTGACCACGATCTTGCTAGCGGTGAAAATCACCCCGATACCCAGCAAAATATATAGCAATTCTTTGCCCAAAATTGATTTTTTCATTTGGACAATTTTGCTCAATTTCTCGACCACTCCCTGTTTGGTTTGGATAAACATAGCCAAAACCAGGTAGAGTATCATACAAATGATACCGTCACGTCTCTCGATCACTCCGTCCATGGCGAAAATAACCGGTGATCCGATCACAATTAGCGATAGAGGTAAACTGATACCGGTGAAACCTTTTTGGATATGAATTTTGTTGCCCAAAATCGCCAGCAGGGGAATGACAAGCATAAACAGCACGATACTGGCTCCGATCAGATTACCCACATAAATCTCGGGATCTTGTTGGGATATAGCATTTAACCCAACTGACAACTCGCTGACAGAAGTGAAAAACCCCAAAACCAGAAAGGAAATGGCAAAAGACGACATCTTGAGAGAACGGGAGAGTTTTTCGACATTACTCACGACCAAACTGGCACCAAACCAGATCAAAACAAAACCCAAAAAATAAATCAAAATGTGGGCAGACATATTGGGCTAACAGTATAGCAAAACTGCGCTATAATGGTTTTGTACTTGGCCAAAAGCCGGAAGGGAAGTTATGACAAATAAGAAAATGATCGGGGTGGTGGTGATTTTGGCTATTATCAGTGGACTAGGTACGATCATGATGCGATCTGGCGGTATCAGTCAGACACTAAAAATGTTTAAAGGTAATGGGCCATCATATAGTGGTGAGGTAATTGTCAGTCCGATGGGTACATCACCACAAATATTGCCAGAACCAAACGAAGTCAAGATGATGCCCCCTGTTTATGGTGATAGTGGTGGAGTGGCATCAAATATTGTCAGTCGGCAGTATCAGAGATATGCCACGTTTGGCGTAGTAGTTAAAGATGTTAATGCATATGCGGCAAATATGAGGACCTATTTAACGGGTTTGGGTGGATTCATTACCAACTCCTCGATGGGTCAGTCCAACGACTACTCTTATGCTTTTGTTAATGCCAGGGTGCCGGAAGACAAACTGGATACTGCTATGTTGAAAGTGACAGAAAACGTGTCCAAGGTGATGAACCAAAACTTGTCTAGTACAGACGTCACCGCTTACCAGCAGGATACCAAAGCTCAAATTACTGCACTCAAGAAACAAATCAGTCAGCAACAGCTTTATTTAAGTAAAGCTACATCGGATTATGAAAAACAGAGGATCATGCTTGAAATCGAAAGTCTACAAAATCAAGTGGCTAGTTATGAAAGACAACTTGATGTCAGTAAAGAGCAGGTCCAGTACGCATCACTAGATATCACAGCTGCCTCCAGCACTAAGTACTTTAATGGTCAGCCGGTGGGGGTGTGGGAAGAGGTGAAGTACAACTTCTCGTCATTTGGCCGGATTTTCTCCAGTGCTTTCAAACTGGCGGTTTGGATCGGGGCGTATGCTTTGGTCTGGTTACCGATATTGGTTGTTATCCGCTGGGTGTTTGGTAGGAAGTAAAAGTGTAATGATAAAAGCAGTGATATCACTTAAAACTTTGAGTTCAAGATCGGTGGTTTTGGGTGGAGATGAGGGGGAATGACCCCCTGTCCGTAACGGCTGACTCACATCATCTACAAGTGTATCCTAGCTGGGAAGTTAAGGAAAAACAGGCCAACTAGGCCACGCCGCTTTTCCCTTGCTGATCTTTTTTATCTTATGATCAATTGGTCAGTCACAAATGATCTGTCACGCTGACTGGGTTTTCACCCAAATCTTGCCGTCAGTGAAAACAAGAAGTGGATGCCGTTTTACGCTACTAAAGAAGAAGCGTAAGCCGGTTGAGAAAAACCGAAATCACCTGCGAGTTTTTCAACTCTGGTAATAATAGAATTTCTCATGCTGGTAATAGTATCAGCATTTAAAATTTGGTCGTATTTTACGTCTTTGACCAAAGACGACTTGCAGATGTGAACGAGCGCGCCACGTCAATGCAATACATCCCCGTGGACAGCAGACATTATAACCTATAATGATGAAAAATTCACGACCCATTTAATGCGCTTTTAATTTGTATCAGATATGTCAAAGTCCATGAGCAAACGTCACACCATAAACTTTTTTAACTCCAGCTGATTTCAAAACCCTAGCACATTCATTCAGAGTGGCGCCGGTAGTCACCACGTCATCAATCAAAATTACAGAATCCGGCAGTTTGAGATCAGCTTGCCGGCAGTCAGAGTTAATAGCAAAATGTCCGGCTAGTTTATTTAAACGTTCGGCTTGACTAGTCGACTTGGCTTGTGAGCTGGTATGAACCACTTTCATCAACAAATTCAAAACAGGCAGGTTGATATATTGACTGATGCCTGTGGCTAGTTCATACGCTTGATTAAATCCGCGCTCTTTTTGTCTTTTGTGATGCAGGGGCACAGGACACAGGAAGTCCGCTGGTGGGAAGTTGATGACACGGAGACATAAGTCCGCCATCAACCGGGCCACATCTACAACCGCATCATATTTACAGCGCCTGACGATATTTTTGGCCAGTAGTGTGTACTCATATCCAGCCCAAACCGAGTCTAAGTAGTTATCATCAACTTCTATTTCTACCGGCCACATCATCCAGTCCAGTTTTTGCTGGCAAAGCTGGCATAACAGCGTGTCAAGTTTGCCACAGCCACAGCAAGCATGGGGAAATAAAGTATCAAGAACTAAACTACCGATGGATGACACTTACCGATTATCACAATTCTGGCTGACTTTTGGCTGACAAAATCGTGGTCGCACTAGGATTCGAACCTAGGACCTTCGCAATGTGAATGCGACGCTCTAACCAACTGAGCCATGCGACCAGATAGCAGAAATTATATCACGCTGATGTGATCCAACTCTTGAATTAAGTAGTCAGATCCAGACTGACTGATGGCTGGTGATAACCATCGGAGCAGGTTTTTAATATGTTGGACAAAGGCAGTTGTGGTGTCCGGTGGATTTTGGTGAGCTGTCATGGCTGTTTTTTCCAGAATACTAACTACAAACTGACGTTTAATTTCTCGTTTGTCGTACATAGGTCCAAGTAGTTGTGACCAAGTTTGCCAGGTCATGGTTTGTGGTCGGAGTTGACTCTTGACGACTTGATCGGCATCAAAATTAAGTTGCAGTTGAACCGGATTTAAACCAACCATGAGTTTTTTATCTATAACTTGAATATTACCTTCTTTGTCATATAAATAAAAATTGAGTTGAGCCGAGCCAAGTTGAGGTTGAGTTAAGTTCAGTTGGTAGGTGCCGGTGATGGGTTTGGCGATTTGAGTGATGGTCAAATTGTTATTTTTGGCTGATGATGTCAGATCATCGGCTGACAAAAACTGACTGTAGGTTTGCACCTGACTCGCATTAAG
>CAZIBX010000045.1:0-7005 GCA_964537615.1 uncultured Pseudomonadales bacterium | reverse complement strand
AAGCTCTTTGTATTTTTCTTTACTGGCAGCATCACTGGGCACAACCACGCCAGTGGTATTAATTAACTCGGTGGCCAGAGTCAATTCTGGTGGCGTCTTGGTCGAACCCACCAAATACTTGATAGAGTGAGAACCGATGTCTAGGGCAAGAGCAGGCATAGTTGTTGAGTTGTTATTTACTGATAGATCCTCCACTATAAAGTGCGTAGTCCATGATAGCAGGTGCTACCGGCAGTGACCGTCTGACTTCCAGAACTCGGGTTTCTTCTTTATCTCCGGCTGTGTTAACAGCGCTGGATTTGATTAAGTACTGCTGGGTAGGCAAGCTGCCCGGATTACCTTGAACGAAGATGGGCGAGTCAGCATAAATGGCTTTGATTCTGACTATCACGTCACCGCTAGCAGCGGCGGCACTGACTGGCACTTGATAACGATATTTATAGCCATTGATACCGCTTGAGGCGTTGGTAAATTGATCCCCACTGCGATCAGCGCAAGCAGGATTGGGACCCACCGCCAGATGTCTGGCTCGAGTCACCCCGCCAGGTCGAGAAATGACGGTAATGACGAGTGATGCGTTTTTGGTACAGTCGTTGTCTTTGCCCCAAAGAATATCAACTGAACCAGTATAGTCACCGGCACCATCTCCATTACTGTCCAACAAAACCTGGGCACTGGCCCCCTCTGTCAGCGTGACTTCCAGAGTCGATAAGCCAGTTACGTCGTAGTTAACTGACGTATTATTACCCAAATTAACAGTACCGCTGGCCGGGGGGTTGGCATTATTCTCCAAAGCCGTAACTACGGATGACAGAGCTTGTTCAACTCCGGCTTCAGCGGCATTAAAAGTCATGGTTGATTCGGTAGTTTGAGTGGTTTGGGCTTGTTCTTCTGTAGTCCGACTGGCCAGAGAAACGCTGATGACCAAAACAGCCGCTACGGCCAAAATAACCGCTACTGCGATTTGTCCAGATTGAGCTAGCTTCTTATCCAGACTCATGATAGATCCATCATAACCCAAAGCCGATGATCTTTTCAATTCCAGAAAATATTGCCCGATATTCTTTCCGGAAAGTATCGCGCCTTATTCATTGACTTGATAACTGACTGACAACTGGTGTACTCTGATGGTAACTTTGTTCAAAAAACCCACCCAAACAGCTGGCTTTACGCTGATCGAACTGCTGGTGGCAGCAGCCATTACGGTTGTTCTGATGTTGGCAGTTTCCAGTATGTTTATCACCAGCATTAATACAGCCACCAAAACCCACGCCAGACAGGTAGTCAAGTCAGAGGGAGCTTACGTCGTCAACCAGATCAGCTTTTTTTTACGCAACTCTATCTCACTTGACTCTTGTTCTGCCAACTCCATCACTGTTACCAACTCCGATGGTGGTAGTACGGTATTTAGAATTAATGGTTCATCTATCGCCTCGGGTAGTGGCTTGATGACTTCATCTTCTGTCTCTGCCAGCGGATTAACTTTCACCTGCAACACCAGTAGTACGACTGGAGAAAAGTACGTCATGGTCGACTTTACTTTGACCAAAGGCGATATATCAGAGCCGTTCTCCAGCGTAATTTTACTGCGCAACTAGAATAATTTGCGAAAATCTTGGGTCAAAGTTACATCGCGGGTAGTGCTGGCACCACCACCTAGACCACTGACCCATGTGACTTGGGAAATAACCCTGATTGCACCAGCAGTCAAAGTCGCTGTCACTTCTCTGTTAAAAGTTGTGCCGGCCTGATCGATGCCTGGACAACTGCCTGATTTGGTGGTGATGGTTTGGGTAGTGGTGTCAACACAAAAAGTGCCTCCACCATTAAAACGATTATAAAAAGCACTCCAGCCAGTAAAAGCTCTTTCTTTATGAAACGTCTCAATCCCATCCTGGGCTAGAGATTTGGCTATTTCCTCGTATCTGGCCTGGGCAGTCCGCTGGACGGAGTACATCAGAACAATAGATATTGCCACTAGAGAAACAGCCACCACCATAGTAGCTACCAAAACTTCGATTAAAGAGCTACCGCTTGAGTTGGACCAAAATCTGTGGGTTGGTTGAGTTTTAAGTTTGATGGCCATATCTGGGGTAATTTATGGACAAACTACTTTGGTTGCGTCAGAAATACTACCACCGGTCGTGACCGTAAATGAAGCACAAGCCGTCCGGCTGGTGTTAACGACCAAAACTGTTTGACTTGATCCAGCTGCGTGCAGATCGACTCCGCCAGTCAGGGTCAAAAAATCCAAGTTGATAGCAGAGTTGAGCGATAAAGTGCTAGGCAAGGTGAAACTGGTGACATTAACCGTCACCAAATCACTGTCCAGCGCCACTCGGTTGTGTGCACAGTGACCGGTCATGCTGATGGTGGTGACTCCACCAGCCACACTGGACTGAACTTTATAACCGATGACCGGCACTTTGACGGCACCAGGGTTGGTGACACAACCTGCCGGCCATTCTTTGGCTCGAGCCTTAACTTGAGCCGAACGAATAAATTTTTGCAGTTCTTGGGCTTTGCTTAAAGATGTTTTCTGCTCACTAAACTTCAAAAAACCGGCGATACTGCCACCCAGCAGTATCATCATAATCACGATAACCACCAAAAGCTCGATCAAAGTGTAACCAGAACGGCTGGACTGTAACATAGGCAAGTCATGGATTGTTAACTGTGTAAGTGGTGCCGTTTTCTAGAGTAGCTGACAGAGTAAAAGTTGAGGCATAACTGGTATTACAAGTACCCGTGGTGTCATACCGATAACTTGAACCGTCAATTGAGTTTTTGGGGTCTTGAGGGAGGGGAGAGCTTAAGTACTGACTACCTACGACTGTCGAGAGGGTGGTGACCATATTGGTATAATTGGTTGACAGGTTTGCTCCAGATCTTCTGGGATAACAACCGGTGTCACTGCGGTATAAAACTAGAGCTTGCCGGACAGTTTCGATATCGGCCTTACGACGTGCGTCGCGGGCAGACACAGTAGCACTGCGGAAACTGACCAAACCTACTCCCATCAGTACCGCTACAATGGTGATGGACACCAAGACCTCAATCAGAGTGAAACCCTGAACTAACCAGTCTTTATGTTGCCCAATCATATTTGTGATTTACTGTAATTGCTCTCTACAGTAGTGAGTTTTGGTGGCAAGCACACCACAAGTAGATGAGGAGTGAGTCGACTTAGTATCATCTTCTAGATCAGCACAGACACAGTACCCCGTAGCATTCGCGCCAACCACCCCTGTCATGGTACACGTGTAGTCCAAACTGGGCTTGGGATCATCCATCCCAGCCCATCCCTTCGCCAAATATGTGCCGGTAGTGTCACAAGTACTGGCGTAAGTACCTTTGACGGTAAAATACTCCTCAAATGCTTTTTGTGTCGCGTCCATGTCAGCCATTCTTCTGGCGTCACGACTTTTGGCTGTGGCATTACTATATCCCACCAGTCCCACCGCCACCAAGACACCAATGATAGAAATCACTACCAATAACTCGATTAAAGTAAACCCCAACCGACTAGTCAGTTTATTTTTCATAATTACATCCTTTCATTTACTACTTAACTTATCAGCAAAGTATTACATATAAAATAACTGGGCGCAAGCTTGCTACCAGTTATATGTGGCCCGCTTATTGCCTGACCACCACCTGAAGTAAGGTCAGGGCTGTAGGGGGAGAAGTTAAATTTTGTTCATCAATCAAAGTGATAGTGGCGCTGTAGTGACAAACTGATGAAGAACAGTTGTATTGGTGACTGGTAGAAGTCTGATCAGAGTTCAAATCGACATTTTGACCGTCACCGAAACTGATAGTCGCTGATTTGATGGGGACGCTACCGGCCTGACCGACATAGGAAAAATTTAGTTCTCCTCCGCCAATAACCTCAACTGAACGACTCATCGGATCAAAACTACCGTCAGCACCAAATGAAACCACCAGTGGTTTGACTAAACAGCGAGCATAACAGCGACCAGGACAGTCGATGGCATCTGCTGCCAGTTGGCCTTGACCCGCCTGATTTTGTTCATGACAACAACCATAACCAAAAGCTTGGCAAGAACTTCTGACGCCACCTTCTGTCCATGATGGCAAAATCGTTTGATCTTTGATCTCTGACACCTGACCATCAGCAAAAATTAATGTTTTGTGTCCCACCAACCATTGTAATTTGGACTGCAGAGTCGTCGGTAAAACCGAGATTAAATCAGAAAATACTGCCAACTGCATGGGTTGAGCGGTTTGGTTGACACCCACTCCCACGCTTCCGCCTGACCTGACAACCCCTCTGGGCAACTTATAACGACTTAACTCTATACCCTCAAGTGGTTTGGAAAAACACACAACTTCTATCACGTATTGGCTAGGCGAAACAAATCTCAACTGATAATCAACCGATTGGGCACTATCCACCTCACTGACACACAGTTCTGATTGAGTTTTTTGTGAGTACTGCCTACGCAAAGTCATGTAACTTTGATTGAGCTGATCAAAGGTCAGATTTAGCAAAATTAATCGACCAACAACAACTATTAAAACAACCAATACTAATAAGGTTATAACCAAGCCAACAGCTTTTTTGAGCATTCTTTAATGCTAGCAGATCAACCAAAGAAATGGGATAGATACCAAGTCATGATCAAATCCCCCCAGACTAAACTGACAAACGCTCCAGCCACCAGAAACGGACCAAAAGGAATGGCTTGCTTCAACTTTTTCTGACCTGTTCCAACCAAAACTAGACCTACGATCGCACCCATGATAAATGCTGTAAAAAACAATACCACTACTGCCGGCCAACCAACCAACAAAGTCAGGGGAAAAACCAACTTGACATCACCCAAACCCATACCTTTGCCCCGAGTCAATAAAAATAAAACCAACAAGCCCAGGCTAGCTCCAAAAGCAGCCAGAGTCATAGTCAACAAATCGGTTTTTTGCATGATATTGAAAGCCACCAGGCCAATCCGGTAAGTGAAGGCCAACAAAGTTAAAGCCAGAACTAACTCATCGGGAATGATGTAGTGACTATAGTCGATCACTACTATGGCCAATAGCACCAACCCCACCAGTAACCAAAAAATGGGCTGAATATAACTGAAGGGTGCCTGGCTCAAATGTAAAAAAAACACTACCGCCACTCCCCACCAAACAAATAAAGCTCCAAATAACAACTCCATAAACCAGTGAGATAAAACGATGTTTTGATGACAGTGCCGACATTTGCCTCGCAAAATGACAAAAGAGAGAAGGGGAATTTTATCAAACCAAGCGATGTTTTTTTGACAATGATCACAACGGGAAAAACCACTGGTCCAGTTTTCTGATCGTAGTGTCCGCTCGATCACCACATGCAAAAAACTACCCAAGACAGCTCCGATTAAAAAAAGAACAGAAACTCCAATCAGCCATAGCCACATATGTCAGAAGTATACAACTTAACCAATTCAATAAAACTATGTCAAAATCTACAGTCTGTTTTTAAGGCAGACAAACCATAGGTACATCAGCTCCAGCTGGGTTTTGTGTTACACCGTTGAGCAGACAGATTTCATTCCAGTCAGCCACATCAATATCTGTGGGCTGTGTGCTGGCACATCTATCCCCTGCTTGAGTAGTAAACTCTGATGATTGAGGTGAAAAACAAACATAGGTGTTGTCGCCACTGCTTGATCCTCGATTGTACAGGTATAACGCCCTAGAAGTGGCAAAATCAGCTACCCGGTTGATGTAAGCCGACTTTAGCTCCTCACTGCCGGCACAGTTGGCATTACCCTGGGCCAGTTTGGCCAAAACAGGACAAGTATTAGTGGAATCATCAACAAAAGTTGAGCCACCTGACCCGTCATCCACTCTGGTCCAAGCATCAAGGACGTTGGCGCTGTCTTCGTTTTCTTGCCAAGGATAATAACCCTTATTGGCTGTGTAGCGCTCCACAGCACTGATAAGCTGCTCTGCATCAGCTCGAGATGAAGTATCTCGACCACGGTTGATCTGCTCCAGAGGATTAAGAGCCGCTAGCACCACCACGGCCAAAATGCCCAAAATCGAGATAACGATCAAAAGCTCGATCATGGTGAAACCGCCGGTCAGGCGAGAAAGTGACAGGAACTTCTTCATATAACCTCCAGTTACAGCACACTAATAGTAAATAATTACTAGATGCAAACATCAGTCTAGAATTGACTGGTTAAGTTGTAAATAGGCAAAATAATAGCTATAACCAGGAAAGCCACGCCCAAACCAAGAATAATCATAATCATGGGCTCGATGGCAGTAGTTAGGTTTTTGACAGCTTGAGCGCTCTCTGACTCAAAATAATCAGACAGTTTTTTCAGCACTTCGTCCAGTTTACCGGTTTCTTCACCCACTTTGGTCATTTGGGTTAAGATCGGCGGAAAAACCGGAAACTCTGTCAGGGCAGTAGACAAAGATTGTCCTTTTTCCACATTGGCAGAAACTTGTCGCATAGCTTCCCGGAAAACTTGGTTTTCTAGTCCATCGGTCACAATACCCAAGGTTTGTAACAGTGACACCCCAGCCCCCAACAGCAAGGCCAAAGTTCTGGCAAATTCGGTCAGAGCTATTTTGGTGATCAAAACTCCGATGATAGGAATTTTAAGAATCAGTTGATCAATCTTGAGTTTACCTTGGTCAGTTTTTCTGTATCGTCTGAAACCGATCACACCCGCGACCACCAGTCCTGCCAGTAGCCACCATAATTTAATCATCAGGGTTGAGGTACCAATCAAAATTCTGGTCGGCAAAGGCAGAGTCGCCCCAAAGTCGTTATACATCAACATCATTTTGGGAATCACAAACAACATCATGACCGCCGCCACCACCAACATAGCGATCATAACGATGATAGGGTAGATGAGAGCGCCTTTGGTTTTGGACCGGAAATCTTTCTGCTTTTCCATGTTCTCGGCTAGTCGCAGTAGCACACTATCCAAAACTCCACCGGTTTCACCTGCTAGTACCAACTGGATATAAAGC
>CAZIBX010000044.1:0-7331 GCA_964537615.1 uncultured Pseudomonadales bacterium | reverse complement strand
AGAAAAGGGACTGGCGGATAAAAGGTTGGGATCATAACCGGGAGTGCTGACTAGAGCCAAAACCTCACCCGTCACAGCCGACATGATCACTACCGCCCCCTTGCGCACCCCCATGGCCTGAAAAGCTACCGTGGCTAAATATGGATCCAGGGTAGTTTGCACATTTTCACCAGCTCTGGCCGGTACAGACAAAACTGGTCGTTCTTTTTCACCCAGCGCCGTGCTGGTGTACTGGACAAATCCTGGCTGACCACGCAGTCGCTGATCCAGTAGTTTTTCCAAGCCGGTTTGGCCCAGATTGTCGCCACTGCGCAACCGATCATCTGATGATAGTTGAGACGCGTTGGCTTGAGAAACATAACCCACCACGTGACTTAGGGGTTGTAACACCGGGTAGTGACGATAAGTCTGTAACCGCAACCGACCACTATCCGTGGCCATGATCATCAGGGCGGCTTGAGTTGAGACCGGTTGCTGCGCACTAAACAAACGCTCGGGCTGGGTCAACCAGAAGTAGGCCGGGTTGTTGTAGGTCAGGGGTTGGTCAAACCGATCCAAAATCAGACCCCTATCTGGAGCAATAACTTGAGAAAATAGCCGATTATCTTGGCTCATACTGGATAGTTTTTTGCCCTGCCAAACCTGCAGGTCAACCAACCTGACTACCAGCAAAGTCAAAATAACCACTGCCAACACCATCAAGTATTTGAGTCGTGTTAACTGCATCACCCTCATTAAACCACAGTCCAAGAGTTACCAGGCTAGATCATCTGCGCCAACGCCAATGGACAGAACGTAAAGTCACCCAGATGCTGACCAAAACTAAAATCAATAAGTAGCCAATCACTGTGGCATCAATGGGAGTCGATTGAGACCCATGCACGATCAGCGCACCGGCCCAAGATAGTAAAATGGTCAAAGGATAGCGTCGCCAAACCCTACTTAAATATGAAGTCAGTATCAACAGTAAAATTACTGCCACCACCGGCCAGTCATACCAGACAGCTACTATCAAACTACCTACGCCGGTTAAAATCATCTGGTAACGAGTTTGATCGGAGTTTCTGGACATCATGATCAACCCCCAAATGGTCACCACCGGCCAACCCAGGGACTTTTCCCAAACTGACCAGACAAACCAGAAACTGAACAAAATCAATTGAGGTAAAACCGGTCGCATCACTGGCAAAACGTTTTTCATAGCTGCCGAATTTCGACTACTTTTTCCTGATAAAAAGTGGTAGGTGGTGTCACAATCACGGTTTGAGTAGCAGACGTAGGGGCAGAAATCACTCTGCCCAAACTACCGATAGCCAAGCCGGCCGGCACTCCGGGCTGGCCGATGGTTAATACCTGATCACCAGACTCGATGCTGGCCTGACGATCGATGGCAGAAACAACCAGATTCTTACCGTCAAACTCGGCCAAGCCCCGAACTCCTTTTATTGTCTTGACCAATAACCGCCGGCCGACCGGACTAGACAGCAACTCCACCGCACCTAGATTGGAATCGGTGTTTTTAATAAAACCCAGCAAAATGCCCTGCCCCATGACTGGCGATCCCACCAGGTTTTGACTGTTGTCAGGCAGTTGAACCAACGGTTCGGGATAACTGATAATCGTCGTCACCAACAGTTTGGGGCGGTTGGCTGGAGGCAAACTTAACTGTTGACGCAGGGCTTGATTCTCTGACTCCAATGTTTGTAATTGTGCCCGCAAAGATTGAGTTCGAGTCAGTTCGTTTTGTAAAACAATCACTTGTCTAGTAGCTTGTGACAACAAATTGATTCTGCTCACCGTTTGATTCAACTGCCACCTGGTTTGGCTGCTGATCTGCAAAACCGGCGCAACGGTGGCCAAAAACCTTGATCTGACTGGACTAATCCAACCACTCAAATCCACGATTAAAGCCAAGGGTAGCATCAACCACAGCCACCAGATAGTAGTCTGGTTTTTCATCGACCTCCCGTGGCCAGCATGCCTTTGACTACTGACAAAGCCGGCGTGGGAACCAAACTGACCGGCAAGCCCAAGTTGGCCGCTATCCGGCCGGCCAAACCCCGCAGTTGAGCGCTACCACCGGTTAAAATCAGGCCGTGTTGACTTAACTCACTGATGACTTCCCTTGACAGTTGGCCAAACACCAGATCAAGTTGCTGGCAAAGTTCATCTGCTAGTTGGTTTAATTCCGTCAAAAACTGGTCAGAGTGTAGAACCAAAGTTTGATGAGTGTGAGCGCCACTTTGGCCGGCCCGGACACTAATCTTGGCTGAACTATCTATAGGTTCATCCCCGACAGTCACTCGACCAATTTTTTGCTTAACTTGTTCAGCGCCTGCCCAACTCATCATTACGCCACTGTCAGATCTGGTACGATCCAAAATCGCTTGAGTGTATTGCTGACCACCAGCAAATATGGTCTTAACCAATATCGGTTCAGCATGACTGAAAATCGCTACCTCTGTTGTAGCCGCTCCGTGATCGACCACACATAAAAATGGTCGGGGTAAAGCCGCGTGAAGAGCTGTGGCTTTGGTCATCGGCTTAGCAACCCGCCAACCTGCCTGCAACCAACCCTGTTTGAATAATTTTTGGTTAAATTCAGAAGTAGTACTGCTATAACTGTAAATCGCCAGCGGGCCCAAAGCCTTATCCAGCTGGGATAAAGCTAGTTTTTGCTGCAATCCTCTGGCAAACAGGGTAAATAAATTGATATCACTCATCTGACCCCTGGTCATAATGGGTGCCAACTGCAAGTTATGTCCCAGTTTGCCGGATAAGTTGGCGGCTGACTGACCCAGAGCAATCAAGTTTTGCTGACTGGCATCAACTACCACCAAACTCGGTTCACAAAACGCAACCTGGCCACGATACATAACTTTGGTAAAACCGGTTCCCACATCAATAAAAACCAAGTCATTGGGGCTAAAAAGTCTGTTTGACAAAAAAGATAAACCTGCCACGTGGTCAGTATAAACTACTTGGGCAAACCGTTCAGCAGGGTGGCAGCCGAGTACCACTTGGCTTGATCGGTCAACCGACTGGCCTCATCCAGCTTGGATAAGCTATCGGTCTTGCCCGCATAGTACTCACGCAAACCGGCAATTCTCTCTCTGACCATATCGGCTTTCAGCTCGATGGCTTTTTCCAGCAGAATATCTTCTAAGTCTGGAATTTTGGCTTCCAGCCAAGTCATCAACTTTTCTTGAGCAGACGGAGAAGAACCGCCGCTGGCGACTCTTTCTTTTTCAAATTCGGCATACTCGTCGTTGGTTAATAACAACTTAACGTCGTGATCGACAAAGTCTTCCCAGATCGTCTGTTGCAGTTCGTCCAAAAATGACTCTTTCTGCTCATCAGTTCCGTCCGTCACACCCAGTAGATAGAAGATGTTTTGATCTTCCAGAGACTCGGTTTGGGTCGAGTCAGACATGGGAGCTGTGACCGTATCCATTGGGGGCTGGGTCAAAGCCACATCGGGCAAAGTATCGTCTTTAGGTTCCCAGACCGAAGATGCAGCTGGAGCCGGAGTTGAAGCTGGAGTTGGTGTTGCGCTAGAAACCGGAAACGGAGCCGGACTGGACATGGGTGGAAAGTCAGACTTAGAGCCAAACGTGGGCACAGTAGAGCCAGAACCAGACGAAACAGGGTTAAAAGTCGGCATAGGATCGGCCGGTTGGCTGGTCTTGAGCGACTCGTTTTTGGCTTTAATTTCTGCCAATAACCTCTCCAACTCGTCTAGAGCCGCGTTGGCGGCCGAGGTTGTAGTAGAAGTAGAGGTAGGAGCAGATGGAGTGGAAGCCAAACCAGCATCAGTGCCGGCACCGACACCAAAACCAGATGTTGCGCTGGGAGTGACAGGTGACACCGCTGGGGGTGTGTACTCGTCTACATAAGAGTTTTGACTGGGACTGGTGGCAGAACTAGCACCACCAAAAGCAGATTGGGCAGGATCAGTGTACATACGCTCCTTCTTGTATTTACCAAATTAAAGCAGTTTCAATATAGCAATATTTTGTAACCAAATGCAAGCGGGAAACTGGTTAAATTATAGGGGGATATAATAGTTCACGATGAAAAGGTCGCACTTGATCAAAAGTTTGCTGATGCTGTCTGCCGGATTGTTGGGCGTACTGCCTTTGATTTTCACTTTTATCAATGACGAATTATTTGAAACACCCAAGTTGATAGTGGTTTACCTAGTAGCCGGTTTGATTGGCCTGGGCGGTCTAGGACTGATGTTGATCAGTGGCAGAAAAACTTGGCGCCGGCCTCAATTTTTGCACTGGGCAGTCCTGGCCTTTGTGGTAACTCAAATTATCTCTACCGTCCTGTCTATCCACCCCTACACCTCACTGTGGGGTTACTACTCACGCCTGCATGGTGGTTTATTGTCTACTTTGGCTTATACCTGTTTATTTTTTGTCTGGAGTCAAGTTTTAACCCGCAAACAAGTCCGATCACTGATCTGGGTAATTCTGATCGGTGGCCTGCTGGCCGGCTTGTACGCGGCTCCAGAACACTTCGGGCTATCGCCCAGCTGTATTTTGAGTTCTTCCGGACTCAACTGGGGAGTTGATTGCTGGATCCAGGACGTACAAAATCGGGTATTTGGCACTCTAGGTCAACCCAACTGGCTGGCGGCTTATATCGTCTTGACTCTGCCGGTGGCTATTTCTTTATTTGTTCATCATTTCAAAACCAACCACCTGCTTAAATCCCGACTAACTAACTGGCCCAACTACTTTTTGCTGGCCTACATTTATCTCAACTATGCGGTTTTGTTGTTTACCAAATCCAAATCCGGTTTCTTGGCGCTGGGTGTGGCGGGGGTATTTTGGCTGGGACTAAACATCCGCCGTTTATCCCCTGGCCTGACCTGGCTAGTAGGTGGGGGCTTGCTCATTTCGCTGTTGTTTGGCACTCCATACAGTCCCGATCTACCCACCATGTTTGACCAGGCCACTCATCGTTTGACCACCTCTTCCACCTCAAACTCCGCTCCATCTGTTTCTACCGATGCCCTACCACCGGCGGGCGGTACTGACTCCGGGGTAATCCGTCAAATAGTTTGGCGGGGTGCCTGGCAAGTCTTCCTGCGTTATCCGATTTTTGGTTCAGGGGTAGAGACTTTTGCCTATAGTTACTATCAAGATCGACCTCTGGCTCACAATCTGGTATCCGAGTGGGATTTTCTCTACAACAAAGCCCACAATGAGTTTTTGAACTTGCTGGCCACCACCGGTTTGGTGGGTACCACCAGCTATGTTGTGATGTTGGTTGTTTTTATCGTCACGGGGTGGATTTTTGTCATCAAAAAACCACCGGCGGGAAAAACGGCGCATAAAATAGAAGGTGATCAAAACATCGTCAGTGGCATGATGGCGGGAGTGGTGGCTCTGACCGTGTCCAATTTCTTCGGTTTTTCTACGGTATCCGTTACCACAGTAATGTATGCATTTTTGGCATTTGTAATTGTTTTATCAAGCAATCATGATGATGATTTGACAATAAAAAATGAACAAAAAATTAATCCAAATGGTTATTTGATACTGATAGTTTTGGGGTTTAGTTCGCTAGTTTTAACAAGTCAAATTGTGAATTATTGGCGCGCCGATGTGCTTTATGCCAGATCCAAAGCTCTTTTTGTCAGTCAAGCGTACCAGGACAGTGTTGATGTACTATCTCAAGCTATAGCCCTAAGACCCAGTGAAGCTCTCTACTACGACGAATTAAGCAATCAAGTCGCTCAACTAGCTTCGGCTCTAGATATAACTGGTGATAGCTCCGGAGCGGCTCAACTGGCTACAACTGGCGTCACAGCTTCTGATGTAGCACTGGAGTTAAACGACCGACATCTTAATTTTTATAAAACCAGATCTCGGGTCTTTTTATTGTTATCTCAAATCAACCCAAATTATTTATCTGAAGCAGAAAAAACTATCAAACAAGCCATGCAACTGGCCCCCACTGACGCCAAGTTGGTCTACACTTTGGCTAGAATTTACGAGTTGCAGGGCAAAGTACCAGAAGCAGCTACCGCCGCTCAAGATGCAATCTCACTCAAACCCAACTACGGTGAAGTCCGGGTTTTTCTAGCCCAAATCAGAGAAAAAGAAGGTGACTTTGACGCTGCTGTTCAAGAGTATAAGTATGTTTTGACTCATATCTCCCCAGGTGACTCGGCTGTTACCAAGATGCTGGCCAGCGCCAGTGCTAAACTAAACACCAAACACTCCAAATGACCATTATTCATGCCCCCCACCCCACTCTGCGCCAAAGAGCCCGCTTGGTCACACGCGTCGATAAAAAACTAACTCAATTGATCAAAGATCTGGGTCACACTCTGCTGACGGCCAAAAACCCACAAGGAGTGGGACTGGCCTCTCCTCAAATCGATCGAGGTTGGGCGATTTTTTGTACCTACCTGCCGGAAACTGCTCATCGGCGATCGGAGTTAAGGTTTTTTATTAATCCGAGTTTGATTAAACATTCATCAAATACCATTTTGGGTGAGACAGCTCAAGATAAAAAACCCCGACTAGAAGGGTGTTTGTCTATTCCCAAACTTTACGGGGCGGTACCTCGCTATCAGTGGGTCGAGTTTGAGTTTGACCAAATTGAAAATAATCGACTAGTCCGGAAAACCGAGAAGTTTATGGACTTTCCGGCCCGAGTTATGCAACACGAGTACGATCATCTCAACGGTATTTTATTTACCGATCACTCACTGAAAAACAACTTGCCGGTTTGGCGAGAACTGGCTGACGGAGAAATGGAAGAAGTTGACCAAGAACTGCTTAAACTGCTCTAAATCATGACTAATACCCAAAAACCTCTCACTGTCTGGCTGGTTGGCTCAACACAGCACATTATCGATGCCACAAAACAAGTCCTGCTTGATGCCAGTTTTAAGATCCAGGCAGTAATCACACCTGCACCCCAACCCATTGGTCGACAACAAGTCATAACACCTACTCCCCTGCATCAACTGGCCTTAACCCAGAACTGGCCAATAATTTTGATTGATCAAAAAATTGACCAAATCAGTCAAAATCAAGTTGAAAAATTGTTGAGTCAAGTATCCAGACCGGATTTTCTGCTGGTGGTAGATTTCGGCTACTTGATACCCGAGTGGTTGAGAAAACTACCTCGCATCGCCACTGTCAACCTCCATCCTTCTGCTCTACCGAGTTGGCGAGGAGCCAGTCCTGGTCAGTTTGTAATTTTATCTGGAAGTGAGCGATCGGCCGTAAGTGTAATGGAGCTAAGCTCTGGTATCGATCAGGGTCCGATTTTTACTCAAATCGGTTTTGATGTTGATCCTAGCT
>CAZIBX010000043.1:0-7443 GCA_964537615.1 uncultured Pseudomonadales bacterium | reverse complement strand
GTACTAGACTAGAACCTTCTTGACCTTGACTACCAGCCACGATGACGCATAGTTTTTCGTCTGGCACTTCGTCCATGTCTTTTTTGTCTACTACACTGCTAGCCGGCAAATGCAGCAAACCCAATTTTTCTGCCACTACCACATTTTGCTCTACACTCCGACCTACAAAAGCCACCTTTCGCCCCAAATCTTGGGCGGCATCGATGGTCTGCTGGATACGGTGGATGTGTGAACTCATCAAAGTTACCACCGCCTTACCTCGGGTTTGGCCCATCAGGTGGCGCAAAGTGGGCCCGACCGTGATTTCACTGGGCACTGGTCCCAGTTCTTCTACCCGCAGACAGTCGATCAACATTAACCCGACGTGTTTTTCTTTCAGCATTCCGATGTGTTCCAAGTCTGACGGTCTTTGGTCAACCGGCGTTGGGTCCAGTTTGAAGTCAGAACCGTGATAAACACTACCCTCCGGTGTTTCGATCAACAAGTGTCTGGTGTCCGGCACCGAGTGGGTCATGTGATAAGAGCTGATCCGGAATGACCGACCCAACTGCACAACCTGTCTCTGTTCCAAGACCTGAAACTGGTTGGGAACGGGAGTTTCTTTAACCCGCTCTTGGGCAAAACCGATAGTCAAAGGTGAACCATAAATAGCAAATACCGGCAAGTGAGGCAAAAGATAAGGCAGAGCCCCGATGTGATCATCATGACCATGAGTTAAAACCATCCCCACGATTTGTTTACCGGCCGCAACTTGAGCCAAAACATAGGAAATATCAGGAATCAAAATATCCACGCCGGGCATATAGGAATCAGGAAAACCGATACCGCAATCGACCAGCAACATCTCGTTGTCGTACTCATAGACAAACAT
The DNA here is from genome assembly GCA_964537615.1 of uncultured Pseudomonadales bacterium. Taxonomy (GTDB): domain Bacteria; phylum Patescibacteriota; class Microgenomatia; order UBA1400; family PJMF01; genus CAZIBX01. Next base: position 6,572 of record CAZIBX010000043.1, on the reverse strand, counting down.
ATTTTGGGTGACATTACCCACTCCACCCAAAGATACCAATCTTAACTCTGACATAAAACCTTTCTTATTTTTATTTGGCCCGATAGATTTTTACTTTCTACTGATCGAGTTGAGTCCAACTCGAGATTTTTTATGACTTTTGGCAAAAAGATCGATGTTATCCCCCCACTCTTCATGTTGCACCAAACCCACTATTTTTTCCAAAATATTTCTGGCTTTGCGCGAACGCCGGACATAAAGTGTCAAAAACACAGTGGTAGCATAAACAAAAACACTGAACCAGTAAAATCCAAAACGTAGCTCAAAAGCCGGCTCCATCACAAAGTAAACTCCGGCCAAAATAGTAAAACAAAAACCAAAAATTAACTTCATCAGCCGCGTAAAACTTAAACGTCTTTTTTGCATCGGGTTAGCCAACATCACACCCATAAAAGCCAGGATACCACCCAATACACCGATACCGGCCGGAATTAAAGCATAAACTCTGGTCACAGCCAACTGCAGAGGAAAAAAGACGTTGGCTACCGCCAAAACTATGATGAGCAACATCAATCCAGCATAGCTGGCGATATGAGACAACCACAGATGGATGTACTCCGAGTTATGAAAAATATCAAACAGAGGATCTTGATCCACCTGAATCCGAAAAGAAGTGGTTAAAGAATGCATAACGATAAAAGCATAAACATACAAAAAAATCACACTGATTAAAGTGTCAAAAACAAACAACTGACTGACACTGATAGTGATACCTAGTTCTGTACGCAGCAAAGTAAACAAAAATGTCTTAATCCAGACAAACGCGATGACCGAAAAAACAAAAGCGTACATAAACTGCATCAAGTCCAAACTAAACACTCGTTTTTTGCCCCGCAGGCGGTAAATAAACACACTACTTAATGTAGCCAAAAACGGAATCACCAACAAAAAAATACTGACAAACATAAATAATTATTCTGATAACTAATTGTACCAGAGGCCAGGCACTTTGTCAGATCGGGGTCTCAAATTATACGACCAAGTTATTTCAGGGCTGTGAAAACCTCGTCGGCAAAACTTTGAGTTTTGAGTTGTTCTTGGACGTAAATTAAAATCTTAGCTAGCTTGGTAAAATCAGCTTGAAAAGCTCGTAAAACCTCACCAGATCTCAAAGCGGCGGCCGGATGATACATGGGTAAAATAAAAGTCGGGTGGTTTTGCCATTTGACTTGATGTAGACGGCCATGGACTTGGCTGATTTTGACTTCGGCCAAAAACTTAGCCATGGAGTAGCGACCTAGGGTGATGATGAGTTGAGGCGCCACAATCTCAATTTCCCGATCTAGATAGGGCTTAAAAGCAGCGATTTCAGCTGGTGTCGGATCGCGATTTTCTGGCGGCCTGGCCTTGATGATGTTGGAAATATAGACTGATTCCGGTGGAAATCCAACGGAGGTTAGGGTTTTACGTAGGAGTTGGCCGGACCTGCCGACAAAGGGACGTCTCTGCACATACTCGTAGTAACCTGGGGCTTCACCGATTAACATAATTTGGCTAGGCACAGGCCCTTCGCCGGGGATGACATCGCGAGGTTCTTGGCACAAAGGCAGTTTTTTATAATTGGTCTCCATGTTTTGGCGGAGAGTGGTGAGGGGATCCATATCAGAAGATATCATAGCGGGTTTGACAAAGAAGTTACAGCAGGAGATAATTGATTTAATTATTTTTTGGAGTCAAAATATGTCATTGCCAAGTCATTTCGAGCGTGTAACAACTGCAGGGTTATCAGAAGAAGATAAGAAAGAAATACTTAATATTTTTGGCACGGTAAGGCAGAGGGGTGAAGAAGCGTTTGTCAACAATCCTTTATCTGAGCTTGTGGACACTTACGGATTTAATCTAGTAGAAAACTTTATTGAAGATAATAGGCCAAAAAATAAAACAGATGTTTTAGGATATGAGTGGGATGAAGGTTCTTCAGAAAAAAGTAGCATTGAAGAAATATATAGGTTGGACGCAGCCCTTGACAAATGGCTTAGGGAATTAAGACCACATGATGATCGTGAACAAGGATCGATGGAGAATTATATGGACGACATCACTGAAGATAATATTGGTGAAGCGCGCCGATGGGATCTTTGGAAACAGGCACTGGAACAATCTGCTGATGATCCTGAACTAAGAGCACAACAAGTATTACAAATTAAATTTGTAGCTGCATATTTGAAGACCAGTGCTCTAGATGTCAGAGCTGCTTTGGACCAACTACACACAAGTGATGAAAGTTGGATAGAAAGGCAACCTGAAAGTCCTATGGGTGGTGTGGAATTTGCTCAAACACCCCTGCATCCTAAAGAATACCAGACAGCATATCAACTAGCCGAAGAATTCTATTACACCTATCAATTTGGGCCCAATGCCATTGAAGCTCTGAAACCTACGACAGGTAGAAATTTATTGTCGGTTGTACAAAACAGGTTGGCACTTTTCATTCTCAAAAGAGATTTTTATGAAGTAGAAATTGAATGGCGACTCCATGAAGCACAAAAAATGCGGGAAGAACTAGAGACCTTTCTGCTTCTTGAAGCGACTGGGAATGCTGTGAGAACAAAAGATCCAGAAAAGCTTGCTGAAGCCAGAAAAATGATTTACGTCGCAGGTGCTACAGGAACAGTTCCAGCGGAAATGTTAAGAAATATCGCAAGCATGTTGTCATAAATCCCAATGGATGGTGGTATGGATGTAAATCCCTAAATTTAATACTGCGGCAAGAAAATTTTCTTGTTTTCCGGCGTGATCACCACCTGCGGATAGTTCTTCTCTACTAGAATCCTGGCCGCTTTGCGCACCGCGCCCTGCAAAGTTCTGTCCAAAGTCCGGATACCGGCATCATAGCCCAGTGGCCGAGTGATGGCCGACCAGACATCATCGGCGATCACCAACTGCTCTGCTTTCAACCCTGCACTTTCCATCAATCTAGGCAAAATATAACGCTTGGCGATCTGAATTTTTTCTAAGTCGGTGTAGGACGGCATAGCGATTTTTTCCATCCGGTCTAGTACGGCCGTGGCGATCTGGTTAGTGTTGTTGGCGGTCGCCAAAAAAATAGCATGAGATAAATTAACCGGGTAATCTATGTAAGTATCACGGAAAGCATGGTTCTGGGCCGGATCCAATAACTCAACCAGCACTCCCATAATGTCCCTGTTGGCTTCTTCACTGCTACGATCGATCTCATCCAGCAAGATGATGGGGTTTTTCACCCCGACTTCACAAATGCCTTTCACCACCCTACCTGGTTCAGCTCCTAGTAGCAAACGCGACTCGCCCCGCAGTTCTTTGGCTGAACCCATACCCCCAAAAGGAATCCGGACCAGCTTGCGGCCCAATGCTTCAGCCAGAGAATAGGCAAAAGTAGTTTTGCCCGTTCCCACTAGACCCACTAGTAACAAAACTGGCGCCCGAAAGTCGCTGTCAGCAAACTGTTCCTGGCGCAACTTCAAAACTGCCACGTATTCCAGAAACCGCTCTTTGACTTCCTGCATACCGAAATGATGCTTTTCAAAAACTTCGGCCGTGTGAGCCACGTCCAGTTGGTCAGTAGTTTCTGCCTGCCAGGGAACTTTCAAAACCCAGTCGATGTACTTGGAAACTTTTTCGTACTTCTCGTCATAACTCCCCATCTGCACACTGCGCTCAAGTGCTACGATGTCTTTTTGAATTTTCAACTTCAGCTCGTCTGGCAAAGCCACGGCTGCAGTTTTATTTTGTAGCTCTTGAATTTCTTGCTGGAGAACCTGATTCAGGTCAGACATGGGCGGGTGGATTTTTTGATAAGCCCCTACAGTTTAGCGCAGATGACAGCGTAGGAGAAGGAGAGGATCGGCTTAAATTAAGCTCCAACACAAGTGTTGCGATCTGACCTTAAGCCCTGGTCATTTCTAACTTACCTAAAAAAATGAGATAATTTACCGGTTTTATGAATGTGACCAGATCAAAAGATCTTTCGGTATTTACCATTGATGGAATGTTGGATTTTTTGCTGGATAAAATTGACGACAGACAAGTAGTGCGGTTGGTGTATGACATCGAGGCTGATCTTGAAGATTTGTCAAAACAATCTCAAAAAGCCGAACTTGATCAGGAAATATTGACTCAAAAAATAAAAGAACTCAACGCTAGGTGTATTCAATTGGTCGCCAAAGTTGAAAAAGAAAGATTGATTGATGTCAAAAACCACTCTAACGATGTTGCGATAAGAATCTTAATCATTATTTGTAGTGCAATTACGGCTTATCAGTCAGACATTAAACTTGGACCTAGTTTGCAGGTTATGAGAGATGTAATTGTTTGGACTACATTTTTTATCAATATAGTAAGCATCTTGGGTCTTGTTTACTATCTGATGAACATACCAGAGTTCAAAAAAAACTTATGCCTCGATTATGTAACCAGTAAAATACAACAACTGCGAAAACAAGTTTTGATATTGGATGCGCAAGTCAGACAGCACAATTGAAAAAATTCCCAGCTACTCCACCAACTTCAGTGCCTGACTCTCTACTTCACTCTTCCTAAGCAATCCCGACTTAGCCCCTATCTGCTTGATCACACTCTGGGCATTGGCTATACCCAGCGACAAACAGTTGTCCAGGGGCCAGTTCCACAGTATCCCAGCCACTACCCCGCAAGCGAAAGCATCCCCCGCCCCGGTATCGTCAACTGACTGGACAGCCGGCACTTGAAATCGACGGGCTTTTTGGCCATCTTCTACCACGATACCGCCAGCCGCCCCAGCCGTGATAAAGATCAAGGGTATGTTATCGGTCAATACTGGCTGGACATCAGCCAGAAAATCCCACTCTTCTTGATTGACAAATAAAATTCTCGGATAGTAAGCAATCGACAGTTGTCCACTGGTTATCAGCTTGAGTTCAGATTTACCGGGATTCCAAGAAAAAGGTTTGTTGGCTTGTTTGGCCAGGTCAAAAAAATGCTGGAGTGTATCCAGCTGACCGCTGATACTGGACAGATGAAGCCAAGTGGCCAAATTGATGTAGCGGGTTGGTAAGTCAGTTGGGTTAAGTTGCGAGGCCGCACCTCGATGAACCAGGACTGTCCGACCGCCATTTTGACCGATCAAAATAACTGATCCACCGGTTTTTTCTGTCTTTTCTCTGATTACCAATGTATCGGCTACCACTTCCCTGTGTAACTCATCCAAAATCACACCGGAAAACACATCTTGACCCAGTTCAGTCACCAGTCCGGTCCGGAAACCCAATCTGGCAAACCCAACCGCCGTGTTGGATCCACCGCCGCCAGTGTGGACATTAAACTCATCTGCCTCGACTTTGTCGCCAAATTTTTGACACAACAATACTCCCTCTTGAGTTTTTTGCAGTTCAAACTTATCAGAATGGACAAAAATATCCACCAAACTGGAACCGATGGAAATCACGTCAAACATATCGGCCGGCCTTTCACTAACCAGCTGCCAAGTGAAGTTGTTTTTCTTGCTCTAACTGACTGATGGCAGCAAACAGTTGGTCAGCGTTTTCCACTATACGATATACCTTTTGCTCGATTCCATCAATCAAAAAATTATCAATCATAGTTTGCATCACCTGATGCCAAAAGTGGCCGTACAAGATCAATGGTTTATAGTTGGGGTACTGCAAGTGAGCCATCAACCAGGCAGTCGCCCACTCGGAGATAGTGCCTGTCCCTCCCCGGAAACAAATGAAGATATCGGCCTGTTCCATCAAACCAAACATTCTTTCCACGTAGTTGGCTGTTTTGACCTCTTCATCTGGTCGATTGTTATGAGATTGACCCTCAAAACTAGGCATGTTGTGAGGCACAAAAGTCACCGCCACCGTTTTACCGCCAGTGGTTTGAGCTCCAGCTGTAGCTGCCTGCATTACCCCTGGTCCCCCACCGTTGATTACGACTTTGCCCAGCTCACCCAAGCGGGCAGCCACTGTCATCACTTCTTGGTACAAAGGGTGATTTTGATCAATATCTGCTCCGCCAAAAATAGCGACTCGGTCAAAGTGAAAAGAGGTATTGTCCATAACTATAACCTTAGACTAACTACTACTCTGACTTGGATGGTTGAGTTTCTAAACTTTGGTAGGCCTGCCAGGCCTGGGCTAGATCTGGACTTTGCCACAAACCACTACCGATCACAACCTGATCCACACCTAGGTCAGCTAAGTCACCGGCTACGGCCAAACTGACCCCACCATCGACTATCACCTGACAGTTGAAACCACCTGATCGGACATGATCTATGGTTTGTTTGACTAGGTCAAGAACCAAAGCATTAAACTTTTGCCCTTGTTGACCGGCCGGCACACCCATAATTTGCACCGCATCTATCATCGGCCAAACTTCTGGGTCAATGGCGTCAAGTGGAGTGTGTAAGTCCAGAGACAAACCAGCCAACCAGCCACAGCGTTTGGCCCACTCGATAAAATCCGGTTGGTGACTCATTTTTTCCACCTGGCCCAGAATCAAACCCAAGCTATCCTTGTTTAAAACCGCCTGGGCCTCATAAATGAAGTCCAATGGCTCCTGGGTCATCAGGT